>JAJFIU010000167.1 GCA_021774695.1 Alphaproteobacteria bacterium
TTTTGCAGGTCCGGGCGATGAAAGCGGTGATCTGTTTTCTGGCGGTGTCGGCGATGATATTTTAGGTGGCGGCGCGGGCAACGATTTTCTTGTTGGCGGCCAAGCCAGTGTTGAGGGGTTCTCGCAAGTCGCAGTAGCTAACGATGCAGGCAGCGACACGATCTTCGGCGGGACAGGCGATGATACTATTTTGGGCAGCAGCTGGCAGGACAGCGAAGCAAATCCCAATGGTGTTTACGACGTTGGCGAAGAACTGATCACCAGCACAAGCCAGAATGCGCTGTTTGGCGGTGACGGCGATGACTTGGTTGTTGGCGGCGGCGGCGCTGATCAGATCGGCGGCGGTTTAGGAAACGATAACCTTTCAGGCCGTGGCAGCGCCGATATCATTTTCGGCGGCAAAGATGCTGGCGACGACACGCTTTTGGGCGGCGGCGGTAACGATACGCTTTTGGCAGGTGCAGGCGATGATCTGGTGGATGCCAGTTCCGGCGCGGACCAGCTGTTTGGTGGCGGCGGTGCTGACACGCTCAACGGTGGCTCCGGCAATGACAGCCTGTTTGGCGGCGGCGGCGATGACCTGATCACCGGCGGTGCAGGCGCGGATTTCTTCTTCTTCGCAAATAACCACGGCACGGATGTGGTTACAGACTTTGATGTAAGCGAGGACACGTTGTTCCTGGCCAATGCGGTGACAGACTTCACCGATGTTGCCTCGGTACAAGCAGCAGCAACCGAGGCCACAGTTGGCGGTATCACTGGCCTGCTGATCGATACCGGCGGCGGCAACAGTCTGTTCCTCGAGGGCGTGGCATCTGCTGACCTGAGCGAGAGTAATTTGGCGCTGTAGGCCACTCTCTTTTATTGTGTTTAGCACTCTAATAATATGTTGTTATCACTAATGTTATATTAACATTTCTCCCCTATCTTTGAGTGACTTCGCACACATCTGGCGCAATCCGGTCGCCAATCAGGATGATTAAACTGGAAACCTGTAAGACACGTAGGGGGTTTCAGCAGGGAAAAAGAAATGTTTGAGGACTTCTCTAATAAGACAAGCGACGCACCGTCCGCTGTAAGTCAAATTTCAAATGCGTCTGCAGCCAGCAGCAAGTTCGCCGCGACAGAAATGGAATTCATTCTAAGTGCACTCGACCGCTCGCAAGCGGTGATACAATTTGATCCTAGCGGTAATATTTTGACAGCAAACGAGAACTTTCTCGCCGCGATGGGCTATAGCCTGAATGAAATACAGGGCAAGCACCATAGCATGTTTGCGGCGCCTGGTTTCGCTGAAACCGCCGAGTATCAAGAGTTTTGGGACAGCCTGAGGCAGGGTACTTTTCAGGCCGCCGAGTACAAGCGTATCGGCAAAGGCGGTAAGGAGATATGGATTCAGGCCTCCTACAACCCCATTGTCGACAAAAACGGCGAAGTGGTTAAAGTTGTGAAATATGCGACTGACATTACCGATCAGGTTATAAAAAACGCGGACTATAGTGGCCAGATTGACGCGGTTAATAAAGTGCAGGCCGTCATCCAGTTTGAACTGGACGGCACGATTATTGATGCCAACGAAAATTTTCTCGGTGCAATCGGATATGATCTCGGCGAAATAAAAGGCAAACATCACAGTATGTTTGTGCAGTCTGATTATGCCAAAAGCCGGGACTATAGCCAGTTTTGGGCTGATCTGGCAGCGGGTAACTTTCAGGCGGGGCAATATAAACGTATCGGCAAGGGCGGTAAGGAAATTTGGATTCAGGCATCATACAATCCGATTATGGACCCTGACGGCAAACCGTTAAAAGTCGTGAAATATGCCACCGACATAACCGCGCAAACAATGCAAAATGCTGACTATAGCGGCCAGATAGATGCGGTTCACAAAGCTCAGGCGGTGATTGAATTTGACCTCACGGGAAAAATTCTAAGCGCCAACGAAAACTTTCTGTCCACTGTAGGTTATTCGCAACATGAAATTGAGGGCAAGCACCACCGTATTTTTGTCGATCCAGAAGAGTCGAAAAGTATTGAATACACTGCTTTCTGGGCGAAGCTAGCGCGCGGTGAATTCGATGCAGGAGAATATAAACGCATCGGCAAAGGCGGCAAGGAAGTGTGGATTCAGGCATCTTACAACCCAATTCTTGACCCCGATGGCAAGCCGTTCAAAGTGGTAAAATATGCCACCGATATTACCGGACAGGTCGAATCCCGCGTAGAGGAACAGCGCATCGGTGCGCTTGTGGATGAGAACCTGGAGAAAATTCTTGGCGCAGTTGGTAATGCCAGTGACCAGGCTACCACTGCGTCCGCAGCATCCGGCCAGACGTCAGCGACGGTTCAGTCGGTCGCGTCAGCAACAGAGGAGTTCCAGTCTTCGGCGCAGGAAATTGCGCGTAGCATGGAATTGTCACGGTCTGAGGTGACAACTGCCATGGACGAGGCGACTAGCGCTGACCAGTCGACCAAGCAGCTGACAGACGGGGCAATGGCGATGAATAGTATCGTCGAAGTGATCAATGACATTGCGGCGCAGATTAATCTGCTGGCGCTGAACGCAACAATTGAAGCTGCCCGGGCCGGGGATGCTGGACGGGGTTTCGCCGTTGTGGCAAGCGAAGTTAAATCACTGGCAAATCAGGTCGCCAGTGCAACAACGCAAATTTCCACTGAGATTACTGGCATGCAATCCATTAGTAGTGACGTTGTTGAGCGGCTGTCCAGTATCAAAAATGCGGTTGTAGCGGTAGAGTCCAGTGTTACGTCTGTCGCTGGCGCGGTTGAGGAACAGTCTGCAACAACGCAGGAAATTACCTCCAGCATGCAGGCCGCTGCTACGGCGGTTGACGAAATCAATACCAGTTTAGGGTCGATTTCAGAAGCTGTCGTGAGCGCCAACGAATATGCGCAGGAAGGAACTGAATTGTATCGGAGTTTGAGACAGGTCTAATTAGTTTCCGATACTGTAGCCAATTAAAAAACGCCGCCCTTGCCGAAGGGGGGCTTTTTTTTTAAACTTTCCCTAAATAGTTTGTGGCACAGGGCCAATATAGAATGGGGACTGGCTTGAATAAGTCAAACATTGTGATTGCATTGGCCGCTACTTCTTTAGTTTTCATGTCCGGCTGCGCGCGGATGAGCCAAACCGCACTTGCCTGCAGTATCAAGCCTGCCGACCCAGAGTTGGCAAAAACTGCTCGAAAAGCCTGTGGGGGTAATGCCCGTGCATACATAAGACTTGCTGAAGCATACGAGCTTGGCACTTTGGTTGACCGTGATGAACGGTTGGCGATTGAGCTTTACCGCGCCGTTTCCATGCCGATGACAGTACCAAAAAATACATACATATATGTGCCGGGGGCGGGCAAAGTAGTGGGTTATACAATGCCGATCCAAGCCGGCATGCAGACCCTGCCGGGAAACGCAGACGCGCAATACCGGCTGGCAATGATGCTGGGGGAAGGACGCGGTCAGACCCGCGACGTAACACTGGCATATTATTATCTGAAAATGGCGTCGGCGCAGGGCCACATGGAAGCGGCCAATCGTCTGAATGAGGGCATGTTGTTTGGTAAAGTGCCTGAACCAAATGGCTAGACCCATGCTGCTACACCACCAAAATCAGCGTCGAAAAATGGAACAACGTTATGGCGATCAAACGAATATGGCACGGCTGGACAACGCGCGAGAATGCCGATGGTTATGAAGCGGTTGTCCGCGGTGAGGTTATACCCGCGATCGAAGCGCTGGGCATTGAGGGATATCGCGGCCTTGAACTGTTAAGAAACACGCAAAATACTGGAGACGACGAGCATACAGAAATAGAATTCGCCACGATTATGACGTTCGATAGTCTGGATAGTATCATCGATTTTCAGGGGGAAGACTATACGCGGGCTCATGTACCGGATGCAGCACAGCGTTATTTAAAACGCTGGAATAGCCACGCCGCGCACTATGAATTGCTGAAAGAACCTGAGGAGTAGCTATAAAAAGGGTAAAAAAAAGCCAGCAAACAACCGAGGTTGTTCACTGGCTCCAGTGATACGGAAAACGGGCGTTGCGAGCCGCCTAATCCGCCGTTCTGTCACTGCCTTCTTCGCAGTTATAGTCTCGTTCGCTGTTATATTCTGGATCGCTACTATTTCCTGGCCATTGTCACTTTTTGCGCGGCACTGAAATGAGCGCGACTGTATAGTCCCATGCTCACGCCTGCCATGTTGGCATAGCTGTGGAGCCGGTTAAGTAACAAGGTTTCAAGCGTAAGCTTTGCGTATTTTTTTATCATTTTGTCCTCACCATGTCGTGTCGGGCATTGCTGTCATCATCTGAATTGCAAGCGTCAGGCCAGTTGAGGATTGAAAATTAATGACATAAAAACATATAGTTAAGACCAATTCGAATTCATGTCTTGGTATTAGTGTTCGTTTTCGAACGCTAGCCCATCATGCAATTGTTCGTTTTCGAACAGTGGCGGGTGGTTGCCACTACGCTAACGGTTATTCGTGCTTAAGCGCCAACACTGGGTTCGCCTGAGCGGTTTTGTAAGCATGGCCTGCGACAGTGAGAGCAGCAATTAATAAAGCGACGCCGCCAGCGGCAAAAAAGTAGGCCATGCTGAGGTCGATCCGATACTGGAAACCCAGGAGCCACTGATTGGTGAAATACCAGGCGACGGGCCATGCGGCCAGATTGGCAAACAGCACAGGCCTGGAGAATTGGAATGTCAGCAGCCCAATAATATCTGTAACAGATGCACCCATCACTTTCCGGATACCAATTTCTTTAACCCGTCGCTCTGCTGTAAAGGATGCTAGGCCGTAAAGACCAAGGCAAGAGATCAGGATTGCAAGTAGTGAAAAATAGGCGAATATCCGGCCTCGCTGCGCGTCCGCACGGTAGTGTTCGCTGAAACGGTCTTCCGTGAAGCCGCGGTCGATCGGCACATCAGGTACCAGTCGCGCCCATATGGCATCAATGCTTCTAAGCGTTTGTTGCTCTGCCCCGGGCATAATTTGGGCATTTAATATCCAAAGTGGCGCCTCACGCACAACGAACACCATGGGGTCAATGGTGTCCCGTGCAGAACGAAGTTGAATGTCAGCAACGACGCCAACGATCTTGGTTGCCAAAATGCTGTCGTCAGTTTGCGTAATGTCCACGATTTGGCCCAATGCATCTTCCGCAGACTTGAAGCCAAGTGCGGCAACAGCCGTTTTATTAAGAATACCGCCTTGTGTTGCTTTTATGCCTGATTGCTGAGCCGTTTGCGGTAGGTCAGTGCTATATTTTTCTGAAAAGAAACGTCCCGCTATCAGCTCGGCGTTAAAGAATTCCAGCATGCTATGGTCGCCGTGAATATGCTCAAGACGCATACCAGGTGATCCGGGGTTTCCTCCGGGGACTGCCGCGGGTAAATCCCAGCGTCCACGGATAGGAAAACTCCGACTGGTGAAGGAGGTGCCCTCCACCTCGGAAAGTGCTTCAATCTCCTTTTGCACAGCGCTCGCAGCCTGTGCTGTCTCCTTATAAGTCATATGGAACAGGGACAGTTTGCCTGCCTTGTCTATGCCCAGGTCCATTGTCTGCATGTAGTTAATTTGGCTGTAAATGACAGCCGTTGAAATCATCAGGCCGATCGAGATGGTGAATTGCAGTGTCGTGAGGAAGGCGCGGGCCTTTGATGATCGGCTGAGAGCCGAACTATTTGAGTGTAGAACCATCGCAGGCCGATAGGCCGACATATTCAATGCCGGATGCGCACCCGCGCCTATAGCCAGAACAAGCGCCAACGCCACTAGGCCAAGCTGAGCAGTCGGATCCGTGAAACTCTCCATACTCAGCAATTTGAGTACAAGCTCATTGAACCGGGGCAGTAGAATTTCCACAATCACGAGCGCCAGAAACAAAGCGATTGTTGTGGTCAGGAGGCTTTCTCCCAAAAACTGAACGATAATTTGAAATCGTGATGCGCCGACCGTTTTTCGCAGAGCAATTTCGCGCGCGCGGAGCGATGAACTCGCGGTTGAAAGATTGGCAAAATTGATGACCGCGATTGCCAATATCAGCAGGGCAATGGCGGAAAAGCTGTATACGATAACGATGTCGCCCGTGGCCTTTTGTTGGCTACGCCCCTTCGAGTACAGATGAATATCCTGCACCGGCATCAGGCCAATAGTGAGTTGCACACTAGGTGCCACGCCCTCGGTATAGCCTAAACCCGGCGAACTGAGCGCATGCCGGTCCAGCATTGCTGGCATTGTCGCGGTGAGAGATGCCTGTCGTGCAGCGTCAAATAGTTTTACATAAGTGTATAAGTTGGAGGACATCCACCACCGCAGAAGATAGGGCTGCTCATCGTAACGCGCCTCGTTGAGGTTGAGCAGGAAATCTACATCAAGGTGACTGTTGGTAGGCAGGTCTTTTATCACTGCCACAACTTTCGCCAAAATGTCGCCGTTTTCCAGTTCGAGTGTGCGACCGATTGGTGATTCTGTGCCAAAATATTTCCGAGCCGCAGATTCACTCAGTACCAGCGACTGAAAATCATCAAAAAGTTGGTCGCGGTTGCCTGAAACAACAGGCAGGTCAAAGACGTCAAAAAACTCCTGATCGACCAGATTAAGTGTCTCTTCCAGTTTCAGTTCGCCTCGGCCTACCCAAAATTGCCTCCGTAACATTCTGGTGGATGCTTCTACAATATCTTCGTTTTCGCGCGCCAATACTGCTTTGATTGGTCCCGGGGTCATCGCCGACTGGCGTATGGGTTTCCCAGCCTCGTGTTTGATTGATTCAAGCCGGAACAGTCGGTCAGCATCAGCCAACCAACTATCATAAGAAATTTCGTTGCGGACAAACAGGGCAATCATCAGGCAGGCGGCAAGGCCTATGGCAAGACCGCCTATGTTGATAAAGCTGTAAAGCTTGTGCCGAAGAAGGTTTCGAAGAGCGATTGTCAGGTAGTTTTTTAGCATTAATTGTGCCTCTCTTTTCCTCGCTCAAGTGGCTCGGGTTTGCTGTCTTGATGCTAATCAGCAAATCGCGGGCCAACTGTTATATGTAATTAAAATCCTTTAACATCATTGCCTTATTGTTCTGCTGTCGAACGGCTCGACAACAAGTGTGCGGAAGCGAACGCGTTGTAGGTGACAAATTGTTCGTTTTCGAACAGCGGCGGTCAGTCAATGCTGTGGCTGTATGGGGCTAGCTGTACGATTTTTGTGAAGGCAGTTGGTAGGCCAATTTCAGCGACTTCCTCGAGGGGAATCCAAAATCCATTTTCCACATTCAGGCGCGACGGCGCCTTTGCAATAACCAACCGGGTCTCAAGGTGAAAGTGAGTGAAGGTATGTTTGGCGACACCTCCTGCCATTTCCCAATCAAACCGCGCTGGGGCGGCGCTGCCCCATTCAATAGGAGCGGGAAAATCTGCCCGTTCCACCCAGGGCGTGGAAAACAGGCCGGGCATACCGCCCAACAAGCCTTTGTCCGCGCGCCGTTCCAACAAAATATGGTCGCCGTGGATCAACCAAAAACTAATGGCTCGCCGGGTTGGGCGAAGTTTTTTGGGTTGTTTAACCGGATAGGTTTCCATGTCGCCCGCTTTAGTCGCAGCGCAGTAGGGCTTGAGTGGACACAACGAGCATTTCGGCGCACGCGGTGTGCAAACACTGGCCCCCAAGTCCATCATCGCCTGCGCAAAATCACCGGGGCGCTCAGGCGGCGTTATCGTTGCGGTTGCAGCTTTAATTGGTTTTTTGGCGGCGGGTAACATGTCGCTGATGCGAAACAGGCGCGAGACAACGCGCTCAATGTTGCTGTCCACCACCACAGCGGGCACGCCGTATGCAATGGCAGCGATCGCGGCTGCAGTATAATCGCCGATACCGGGCAGGGTACGCAGGGCCTGCTCGGTTTGCGGGAAATTGCCGCCGTGGTTGCGCGCCACGACCCCGGCGCATTTATGTAGATTTCTGGCTCGGGCATAATAACCAAGCCCTGCCCATTCCTTGAGAACCTGCTCTTGCGGAGCAGCTGCCAGTGCGCCCACAGTGGGCCAGCGGCCAAGGAATTTGACGAAATAGGCCTTTACCGTTGCAACAGTAGTTTGCTGAAGCATGATCTCCGATAGCCACACATGGTAGGGATCTGGCGGCTGGCCGGGTTCAGCACGCCACGGCAGGCTGCGGCGTTCCCGGTCATACCAGGTAAGCAAAGCGTTTGAGGCGGCTCGCGTTGATTTCGTCACTTGGCCGTCCTTGTTGTTACGTCGGTTGTGCCTGCGATGCCCTCTTCATATTTACTCTTCCTCTCAGTTGAAACTATTATTTGGGTCAGCGCAGCCTTTGGATGTTTGAAAGCGGCACCTTTATAGAGGTAAATTATCACAAGCATTTGATCGCCGGGGAATGTGCTTGCGGGCGGGCAAGGCACCTGATAGCAAAGTTTGTCGCCTGATGCGGTGGGAGAGTTGGCCATATGGCCCCAAAAAAATCATCATCAACGCCGCCACCGTCTGGTAAAGCAGCGGGCGCCAGAGTTGCTGGTGGCGCTAAGCCTGTGCCTCGGCGTGGCAGGTTGGCAAAATTATCACGCACCGCATCTGGTCTGGTATCCAAGGCAGTTCGGGCCAAAGGATTTGCCGAAGCAGAGATTGTAACCCGTTGGGGGCGCATAGTCGGGCCAGATCTGGCGCGTTCAACGGTGCCGGTGCGGTTGGTGTTTCCGCGCGGCGAGCGGCGCGGCGCAACCTTGCATGTGCGGGCAGAGTCTGCCTTTGCGCCGGTGTTGCAGCAGCGATCGGGTGTGGTTATCGAACTGGTTAACCGCTATTTGGGCTACGCTGCGGTCACCCGGCTCGAGGTGCGCCACGGCCCGATAACGGTAGCCAAGAGCGTCGCGCCAATGGAAAAACAACCGCTAGATGCGGCGCACAAGCAACAGCTTGATGAGTTGATAGGCGATAGCGGTGTTGATGAACTAAGTCCACTGCAAGCGGCCGTTAAAAGCCTGGGCGAATTTGTCTTGTCTGAAAAACCAAAAGAAAACCAATAAACTATCCAGTAAAGCGAGGACATATGACTTTGAACGCGAATATTATCACAGCGATTGCCTTTGCAACCATAGCATTTTTTGCGGTTGGAACTGGCGTAAACGCCCAGTCGGCAAATGCCCAGGCGTCGGCACCCCAAGCGGCCCCAGTCTTACCAGCATCGCCGACTATCCCGGACCGTGCCGGTGTATGGGGCGATATTGTTTATGGCTCCGCGGATGCGCCGGTCGAACTGATCGAATATGCCTCACTCACCTGCTCGCACTGTGCTAATTTTGCGCGCAATGTGCAGCCCCGGCTGATGCAGGATTTCATCAACGACGGAAAGGTGCGTTTGGTGTTTCGCAATTTTGTTCTTAACCGGCTTGATCTGGCGGCCGCTGCCGCCAGCAGGTGTATGGCAGACGTGGACGCGACTAAGCGTACCATTGCAGCTTTATTTGCTGAACAGTCAGCATGGTTGCAAAACGAAAATCAGCTGGCAGCCCTCGGCGAAATCGTTGGCAGAGAAGGACTGGATCAACAAGGCTTTCAAGAGTGTTTGCAGGACCAACAGGTGCGTGTCCATGTTGTTGAGATGACCCAGTTGGGGGTCAAAAATCACAAGGTGAATTCCACGCCTACCTTGGTGCTGAACGGAGTTCCCATGAGTTTTCCAGGCTATGATAGCCTGAAGCTGAGGATTGAAGCTCAATTGGGCAGCGACTATCTAAACGCAAAATAAGGTTATGCAACATTTGATGGTAGGCCATTAATTTCCGGCCAGTACGCCAAGATCAAATCAAAGACAAAAAATGACTCGTAACGTAAAAACACTCGGATTAAACACGATATCCAGTAGGTGATGTTTCCATGAACTACCAAACTTATATCCAAGTTTCAAAATCCATCGCCGCCGGTGTCCTTATGCTGGCCGTAGCTGCTTGCAGCGAAAGTGGCGACAACACAGGGCCGTCGGTCGACCCAGAGTTTATCAAAGCTCAGGAAGCGGCGGATATCTCTGAGGCTATAAAACTTGCCAAGGCGGCGGGTGGTATAGGCACCTGGGGTGACATTATCTACGGCGCCCCGAACGCACCAATTGAAGTCATTGAATATGCATCGTTCACTTGTCCTGCATGTGCAAATTTTGCAATCAACATATTTCCGAAAATTAAAGAAAATTATATCGATGCTGGTAAGATAAAGTTCGTATACAGGAACCTAGTAAGGGACCAATATGATATGGCAGCGTCGTCGATTGCGCGCTGCGGAACCCCTGATGTAGCAAAGCGTTTGGGTGAAGTTTTCTTTGAACGTCAGCGTGATTGGGCAGGTGCAGAAGATAAAGTAGCTGGTTTGGCCGCACTTGCACGACGGGCAGGTGGAATGAGCCGCATACAAGTTGATCGTTGTATCGCCAATTCTGACATGCAACAGCATTTAGTCAAAATGACGCAGGGGGCCGCTACAAGATACAATGCATCCGCAACGCCAACAATAATCGTAGATGGTTCCAAGGTGGCTGTTGCCACATGGGAGAATATCAAAGCGGCAATCGACGCGAAATTGTAGGCTTGCCGGTAAGGCATAACCGCCAAGGGGTAATAAACCGACCCGTTACACAGTTTTGTGGGGATAAAACAGCCGCTGCCAGCCGGGACGTTTGACCGCTAGTTCTGCTGCAGTAAGTGAAGTTCAAATCAAAGACAAAAAATGACTCGTAACACAAAAATATTCGGGTTAAACACAATATCTAGTATGTGAGGTTTCTATGAACTACCAAACTTGTATTAAATTTTCTAAAGTTATTGCCGCTGGTCTGTTGATGCTGGCGGTTAGCGCCTGCAGCGATAGCGGGGATAGTAGCGGACCGTCGTTGGACCCTGAAGTTGTCAAGGCACAAGAAGCAGAAGCGCTGACGGATGCACAAAAGCTTGCCACAGCGGCGAATGGCCAAGGCGTGTGGGGCGACATTGTATACGGCGATCCCGACGCACCGGTGGAAATCATCGAGTATGCCTCGCTTACCTGTCCGCACTGCGCGAGATTTGCTGCCGATATTTTCCCGAAAATCAAGGAAAACTACATCGACGCTGGCAAGGTTAAATTCATCTACCGCAATTATGTGATGAACAAATATGATATGGCCGCATCAGCCGTCGCACGGTGCAAAAATCCAGAAGTGAGTAAGAAATTAATGAGCGTATTTTTCGCTCGTCAGGCAGTTTGGCTTGGTACAGAAGACAGAGTAGGTGCTTTGGCAAATTTGGCACGCCGCGCTGGCGGCATAAGTCGCACCGAATTTGATCGCTGTGTTGCTAACCAAGATATGCAGAAGCATCTGGTGAAAATGACATCGGACGGGGCGGTTCGCTATAACGTGAACGCTACGCCGACGTTGCTCGTGGACGGCAATAAAGTGCAGCAGACCAATGATTGGGAAGCAGTAAAGGCAGCTATCGAAGCTGAGTTTTAAAAGCTTTTGAGTATGGCGCTGCCTAACAAGGGGTAACAAATCGGACCACCGCTGCGGTTTTATGGGGATAAAGCTGCGGCACGATTAGGTGAGCCGACGGAAGGGGAGTAACCAAAGCCAATGCGATTTTCGCGATTGCGAGTATCAGGCTTTAAGTCATTTGTTGACCCGACCGAGCTTTTGATCGAGCCCGGCCTGACCGGCGTGGTTGGGCCCAATGGCTGCGGTAAATCCAATCTTTTAGAGGCCATCCGCTGGGTGATGGGTGAGAACCGTGCCAAATCCCTTCGTGGTTCGGGCATGGACGATGTTATTTTCGCCGGAACCGACCGCCGCCCGGCACGCAATATGGCCGAAGTAACGCTGGTTATCGACAACCAAGACCGGTCTGCACCCGCTGATTATAACGATCAGGACATCATCGAAGTAACCCGCCGTATCGAGCGCGAAAGCGGCTCTGCGTACCGCATTAACGGCAATGATGTACGCCAAAAAGACGTACAGCTTCTGTTCGCTGATGCTGCAACAGGCGCGCACTCACCTGCGCTGGTAAGCCAGGGGCGCATCGGTAGTTTGATCAACGCCAAACCACAGGACCGGCGCGCCATTCTCGAAGAAGCTGCGGGTATCTCGGGCTTACATTCGCGGCGCAAAGACGCGGAAAGCCGCCTGCGCGGCGCAGAGGGTAATTTGGTGCGCGTCCACGATGTGGTCCAGGCGATGGAAAGCCAGATCAACAGCCTGAAGCGCCAAGCCCGGCAGGCCGTGCGTTACCGTAATATTTCAGGCGACATTCGCCGCGCTGACGCCAGCCTGATGTTTCTGCGCTGGAAACATGCGTCAGAAGAAGTGCTGGATTTGGAGCGCAAACTCCGTGAAGCCGAAGCCGCTGTGGCTGATATCACCGGGCGGGTTGCGTCTATCAGCAAAGCGCAGGTTGAGATTGCCGCCGCACTGCCGCCACTGCGTGACAGGGATGCTGCGGCTGCCGCGGCGCTGCAGCGCTTGTCAATTGCGCGCGAGAATATGGAGGCTGAGGCCGAACGCCGCAAGCAAACCGCGATTTCGCTCAGGGCTACACTGGAGCAGATAACCGGTGATCGGGTTCGAGAGCAGGAAATTGCAAACGATGCAGGCGCAGCGCTTGAGCGTTTAAACACCGAAAAAGCGCGGCTGGAAGCAGCGCGTGATGCAGAGAAATCAGATGAGATAGAGGCGCGTGAAGCGCTGGAGAAAGCGGTTCAAGCGGCAGGCGAAGCAGAAGCCGCATTTGACCGCATCAGCGAGCAAGCTGCAGGGGCAAGGGCGCAGCGATCCAGCCTTGAAAGTGATAAACTTGCCGTAGCGCGGCGCGCTGAACAGTTGGCGTCGGAGACGGTTCGCCTCGATAGCGAACTTTCCGCTTTGATGCAGTCTGACGAAAGCCTGTCAGCGCTTAAAGATGCTGAGGACGCCATAACTGCCGAGGAAAAGCGCTTAACTACGGCCACGTCATCGCTGGAAGCCGCCGAGAAGGCAACAGTTGACGCCCGGGCGCGCAGGCAAGATGCGGACAGTGCGCGCGCTGAGCTATCGGGTCACGTGAAGGCACTTTCCGCTGAAGTTGAGAGCCTAACCAGGCTGTTGCAGTCTGACGATAGCGATACAGGCGCGCCAGTTGCCGACCTGTTGTCTGCCAAACCCGGCTACGAGAAAGCCGTGGGTGCAGCGCTCGGCGATGACGCTGACGCAGGTACCGATGCGGCCGCTACTCGCTATTGGCAATCGCTGGGCACCACGCCGAAGTTTGATTGGGCCGAGGATGCAACGGCTTTGTCTCATTATGTGGATGGCCCCAATGAACTAGCGCGTTTATTTGCCGCCACGGCGGTTGTTGAGAGCGACGCGGTGGGCGACAAACTTGCACCGTCGCTGTTGCCCGGACAGCGCCTGGTGAGCACTGCAGGTTCAATTTGGCGGTGGGACGGACTGACCGCACGCGCTGATGCGCCGAGCCAGGCTGCCCTAAAGCTCGAGCAGAAAAATCGCCTGAACGAGCTGTCAGTTGAATTGGAGAAAACCAGCAGCCGGGTTGCTGACGCCGAAACAGCGGCTGATGCTGCGGTTCAGGCCCATGAGGGTACCAGAGCTGCCGAGCAGGCGCAGCGGCAAGTACGCCAAGACGCTGAAAAAGCGCTGGCTGAAGCCCGTCGCTCGTTCCTGAGCGCGGAGCAGCAAGCCAGCACTCGCGCCAGCAAGGTAAGCCTGCTCAAGGAAACCAAAGACAGAATTATCGGCGAGGAACGCGATACCAGTGCGCGGTTGGCTGGCATTGACGAGAAAATCAGCGTGTTGCCGAAAATCGACCAGTTGGAAGTAGAGCTTGCCACTGTGCGCAAGTCAGTTGAAGCGCTGCGGGCGGAATTGAGCTCGGCCCGTGCCGCATATGACAGCCTGCGCCGCGAGGCCGAAGCCCGCAACGATAGACTAATCGCGATCAATACCGAAAGTGGTGCATGGACGCTCAGAGTAACCAGCGCTGAGAAGCAGTTGACCTCGCTTGATGAGCGTGAGACGTCGGCCAAAGAGCAGCTTGAGGCAATCGAGGCTGGCCCCGATGATCTGGTGCGCCAGCGTGATGCCCTGTTGGAGCAGATAGGCATTGCTGAGGCGGCGCGCAGGGAAAGCAGCGACGCCTTGATGTCGGCAGAAGCCAAACTGGCAGAACAAGATAAAGCGCTAAAAGACATTCAGGAGGCGCAGGCAAACGCGCGCGAACGTCAAATACGTGCGGACGCAGCAGTTGAAAATGCTGTTAGTCGCCGGAAGGACCTGGCTGCACAAGTCGGCGAGCGTTTTGAGTGCGCACCAACCGATTTGCTAGAGAAAGTGGAGATTGAAAGTTCCGATAATTTGCCGGACATGAGCGTTCTCGAGAGCAAATTGGAGAAACTGAAGCGCGAGCGTGACAATATGGGCGCTGTTAATTTGCGTGCCGACGAGGAGCTGAACGAAATAGACGAACAGATGAACCATTTGATTCGCGAACGCATCGATCTGGAAGAGGCAATTGCCCGGCTGAGGCAAGCAATTGGAGGCTTGAACCGCGAGGGGCGCGAACGGCTGCTAGCAGCGTTTGACATCGTAAATAATCATTTCGGCGAACTGTTTAAATCTTTGTTTGGTGGCGGTGAAGCACATTTGAAACTCACCGAATCTGATGACCCGTTGGATGCGGGCCTTGAGATTTTTGCAAGTCCGCCCGGCAAACGCCTTCAGGCCATGTCGCTTCTGTCGGGCGGTGAGCAGGCATTGACCGCACTTTCGCTCATTTTTGCTGTGTTTATTACCAACCCGGCGCCTATCTGCGTTTTGGACGAGGTGGACGCCCCGCTCGACGACGCCAATGTGGAACGATTCTGTAATTTGCTTGATGAAATGATGGGTCGCACTGACACACGCTTTCTTATTGTGACCCACAATGCGGTCAGTATGGCGCGGATGCGCCGTTTGTTCGGTGTTACAATGGCGGAAAGAGGAATCTCCACCCTTGTCTCTGTCGACCTTGAGCGGGCAGAAGCATTGCGCGATGCCAGCTAAGGTAAAAATAGAGTTTACTTCAGTTATAACAAAGACTTAATATATTTTTATTGTTTCTTGACACTAGATAAAGGCTTCACTATGTTGCGCGTGCCTTTGGCAGAGTTTTGATTCAGCTTGGAATACTCTGACTAGAGCGCACCAAAATGAGGTGATTTTGATGGGTAACGACAAAAAAAGCCCGGAAGAACAGTCTTTTGAGGAGCGTTTGCGTCAGGCCCAGGTGAAGGTGCAAAGTGATACATCGTTTGAAGCAGCGGGTGACAAACCGGCTTCACCGATGGGAATCGCCTTCAAAATGGGAGTTGAGCTCGTAGTTGGCAGCGGCCTTGGGGCCTTTATCGGATTTTGGTTCGATAAATGGTCCGGAATGGCACCATTATTCATGGTAACGCTGCTGGTTCTCGGGTTTGCAGGCGGAATTCGGAATATATTTCGGGATGCAGAGCGAATGAACGCTGTATCCAGTGAAACTAAGTCCGGTGACGATGTTAAAGACGACGAATTTAATACTGACTGAGTTTTAAACGCGCGCTTTTCGGAGCGTCATTAAGATGAAGAGATTGCTGCCGTGGCAAGTCCTATTGAACAATTCAACGTTGATAAATACATTGAGCTTGAAGTCGCGGGCGTTGATGTTTCCTTCACCATTCTTTCGATGTTGATGGTATTGGTGACGCTGGCGCTGACAGTCTTTTTCCTTGGCGGCACGCGCAAAAGCCAGTTGGTGCCAAGCCGGTGGCAGCTGGTGGTGGAGATGTCCTATACCTTCATCGCCAATCTGGTGAAAGAGAACGTGGGCCGCGAAGGGAAAAGCTATTTTCCTTTTGTCTTCACCCTGTTTTTCTTCATTCTCGGCCTGAATCTGGCCGGTATGATACCTTACAGCTTTACTGTAACCAGCCACTTGGCCTTCAATTTGGCCATTGCGATGTTTGTTTTTCTCGGTGTAACCGTGATTGGGTTTGTCAAGCACGGGTTCGGCTATCTGAAATTATTTCTACCGTCCGGCGTGCCGGGTTGGATGATGCCACTGGTTGTAGTTATTGAAATTATTTCTTACTTCATCAGGCCAATTAGCCTGTCGGTTCGTTTGTTTGCAAACATGATGGCGGGCCACATTATGATGAAAGTGTTCGCTGGTTTTATCATCAGTATGGGCGCAGCCGGTGTTGTTGGCGCGGTTGCTGCGATTGCGCCGTTTACCATTAATGTATTGCTGACTGGACTAGAGATTTTGATAGCCTTCTTGCAGGCTTATGTATTCGCCATTTTAACCTGTATCTATTTGAACGATGCGATGCATCCTTCGCACTAGGTATAGGTCTTAAATATTATAACTGTTAAATTTTATTCTAAAAAAGGAACGTAACATGGAACTAGAAGCTGCAAAAATGATCGGTGCTGGTCTTGCAACTATCGCTTTGGCTGGCATTGGCGCTGGTCTTGGTAACGTATTCGGTAGCTACCTTACTGGTGCTATGCGCAACCCGGCAGCTGCTGACAAGCAACGCCCAACAATGATGCTCGCGTTCGCGCTGGTTGAAGCAACAGGCCTGTTTGCTCTGTTGATCGCTTTCTTGATTCTGTTCGGTTAATAGTTGCTTTCAGGGTTACCGGCGTAGCGGTTTTTCGCTGTGCTAACGCAGCTCTGATGGTTTCAGATACTATCGATAGCACAAAGGCATAGAGGCACCCGATGCTCCAGGCCACTACAGAAGTTCCACAGCAGGCAGCCGGTATTCCGCAGCTGAATGTGATCATGGACGGCAGTTTTACTAACCAGATTGTCTGGTTGGTTGTAACCTTTGCCTTTCTTTATTTTGTCGTCTCCAAGCTGGTGTTGCCGCGTGTAACCACAGCGCTGGAAGGACGAGAAGAAAAGATTGCGGACGATCTGGATGCGGCAGAACGGTTGCGGGGCGAGGCTGCGGAAGTTCGCACCTCGTACGAAAAAGCTGTAGCTGATGCCAGGGCTCAGGCGCAAAAGACCATTCAGGCTGCCAAAGATCAAGCGCAGCTGGATATTGCCGAAGAGCAGGCCAAGCTTGACGACAGGCTGGCTAAAGCTGCGACTGCTGCTGAAAGCCGCATTAACGATGCCAAAAACCAGTCTCTGGCCGAGCTGGAGGTGATTGCAGTTGATGTTGCCTCTGACATTGTCAAGCGGCTTGCAAATGCGCCTACCAGTGACAGCGATATCTCGGATGCAGTGAAAACTGCTCTGAGCGCAAGAGGAGTATAGCATGGCGAGCGGCGGACCATTTTATACAGACCCCACCTTTTGGGTGGCAGGGTCCTTTGTGGTTTTTGTTGGCGGTCTTCTCTATAAGGGCATCCACAAGAAAATTGCGGAGAGCCTGGACGAAAAGCTGGACGCTATCAGGGCGCAGATCGACGAGGCTAAAGCCTTGCGGGCTGAAGCTGAAAACATGGTCATCGACTATCAGCGCAAACAGCGCGATGCCGAGCAAGAAGCCGCATTGATGGTGACGCAGGCCAAGGAAGACGCCGCAATTATGGCAGAAGCCGCTAAGGTCGACCTAGCTGACCTGATGCGCCGCCGCGAACGCAGCGCCGAGGAAAAAATTGCACAGGCTGAGGCCAACGCGATTAAAGAGGTTAAGGCCGCTGCGGTTAATGTTGCCGTTGAAGCTGCGACCGCCGTTCTCGCCGGTGCGATGAAGGGCAAAGCGGGTACTGCGCTGGTGGATGATGCCATCGCCGAAGTTGATAAAAAGCTGCACTAGCCTGAGCGCACTGCAGTTGAAGTTATTGGGAAAGCGTCCGGTTTCGGGCGCTTTTTTTGTGGCGAACATGCAAAAATGAGAGTGACAAATCAGCGGCGTTCCGCGACAGTGGCACAATGAAAAGCGAGACACTTACCCCATGAACCAGCGCCAGCAATCTGACCGGCTGATGAAGCTGGCCACTTATGCCTCGGTATCGGTTGCGATCACGTTGGTGGTGGTTAAAGCCGTTAGTTGGTGGCAGTCTGATTCGGTTGCTATGCTCGGGTCGCTAACTGATTCCGGGCTGGACTTTGCGGCTTCGCTGATCACGCTCATAGCGGTTCGTGCTGCTATCGCGCCGGCAGATGAAGCGCATCGGTTTGGCCACGGCAAGGCGGAGGCAATTTCAGGCTTGTTTCAGGCGGCGTTAATGGCAACTGCGGCCGTGTTCCTGACGCTTAATTCGCTTGGCAGGCTTTGGGCGCCGAGTGCAGTTACCGCAACTGACAGCATGATTGGTGTTTCGCTGTTTGCGATCGTGGTCTCGCTCATTCTTGTCGGCTTTCAGTCTTATGTGATCAAAAAAACTGGCTCCATCGCTGTGGCCGGAGATCACCTGCATTACAAAGGTGATATTCTGCTGAACCTCAGCGTGGTTGCAGCTGCCTTGTTCGCGCAACGTGAGATGTTCCTGGCCGATGGTTTCATTGGTCTTGCCATTGGCGCCTACATTCTATGGTCCGCGCTCGGTGTGGCAAAACCGGCAACAGACATGTTGATGGACCGCGAATTTTCAGACGATGAGCGCGAGCAGATATTTAATCTGGTGATGGAAAGCCCCGGTGTGCGCGGCCTGCACGACCTTCGAACCCGCGCCTCGGGTCGGGATAAATTCATCCAGATGCATATCGAGGTAGACGGTGAGTTGACGGTAAGGAAAGCCCACTTTATCGCCGACGAGGTAGAAGCCACGCTGGGCGAATTGTTCCCCGACGCCGAAATACTCATTCATGTGGACCCACCGAGCGAGCAATCGAATGACCTGACCCACGCCGAGCTACCCAATCAAAAGGACTGACTTATGCTGACATTATACGGCATCAAAAACTGTGACACGGTCAAAAAAGCGCGCAAGTGGCTGGAGGACGCAGGCATTGACTATCGTTTCCATGATTACCGCGCGGACGGCATCGACGGCGAGTTAATTTCGGGCTTTGCTGACCCACTCAGTTGGGAGAGCTTGCTCAACACACGCAGCACCACATGGCGCAAGCTGGACGAGGCTGACAGGCAAGACGTTGACGAAGCCAAAGCCATCGCGTTGATGGTAGCGAGCGACGCACTGGTAAAGCGCCCGGTTTGGCAGAAAGACGGTGAGTACCGGCTTGGTTTTGCCACCAAAGACGCTGATGAGATCAAAGCCTGGGCGCTTGATGGCTGAGGACCTAGATCGCGCTCCGGACCAGAAAGTTTTTCGAGCATCGCCTATTAGGCTCGTTCTAATGATTGCGGCCTCATTGAGCTTTATTGGGCTCGGTCTTTTATGGATTGACTCAACAAGTGGTCCTGTCGAACTAGGTCTCGTCTCATTCCTTATTGCTCTAATTTGTTTACTCGCACTACGTGGTCTCTATGTTCTGCTGGCCGGCAGGGAGGAGCTGAAATTGGACCGTAATGGTTTTACAATTAGCGCATGGTCGGGACCAGTAGGGTGGCATGATGTTGAAGAGGTTTACATCATATGCCAGTCAGGCAGATGGTCCCAATTCAAGCCGCGCTACCTATGTTTTCAGCTGAATAATGCGTGGCATGCTGCAGACAACAGATCGTGGCCTTACAGGCTCTTGTCATGGATAAACGAACGAATTGGGTATGGCCACCTCACGTTGTCTACACTTATGTATGATGAACCGTATCGGCAACTTGTCGAAACTACATTCGATGCTTATTGTGCCGCCGTCCCTGAAGTCGAAAGGGACGAAAATTGGTGTGGGCTTCCATACACAGATGAACCAAACCATGATTGAAATCCCTATCTATCAGGTTGATGCTTTCACTAGCCGCGCTTTTGGCGGGAACCCGGCGGCTGTGTGTCCGCTGGGGGCATTTCTTGATGATAAGACGCTTCAGTTGATCGCGCTGGAGAACAATCTGTCAGAGACCGCCTTCATTGTGCCGTTGGACAACGGCGGTGACGCGAACTATCACCTGCGCTGGTTTACGCCGGGGGTTGAGGTTGCGCTGTGCGGCCACGCTACATTGGCTACGGCGCATGTTGTTTTTACGCACTTGCGGCCTGAGTTGAATGTGGTGAGCTTCCAAACGCTTTCCGGCATGCTGACTGTAAAGCGGGACGGTGAGCGCTATCAAATGGACTTCCCCTGCTATCGTCCTTTTCCATACCAAACACCCACTGGGTTGGGTGCCGCAATGGGTGCTGAGCCGTTATCAGTGCTGAAAAGCGAGCAGGGTGACCGCGACTTGTTGTTGGTCTATCCAACGGCGGCAGTTGTTGCGGCCTTGGAACCTGACCTGAATGCGCTAAAGGCGTTTGCGCCATTTGGCTTTATCGCTACAGCAGCGGGCGAGGGCGGCACTGATTTTGTCTCGCGTTGTTTTTTCCCCAATCACGGTATCGGTGAAGACCCGGTCACCGGGTCAGCGCACTGTGTCTCCGGGCCATACTGGGCTAACCAGCTGGGCAAGGTTGCACTGTTTGCACAGCAGATATCTGCGCGCAGCGGCGATTTATGGTTGGAACTTCAGGGCGACCGAATGCTGATATCGGGACAAGCGGTTGAGGTGATGCACGGAACAATGGCTTTGCCATAGTAAATAGTAAAAATATCTGAACCTTTTTTGCCGTGCGGCCGTCTTTATAGCTATTGAGAGGGTAACTCCTATGGCTGAAGCTGACATAAACAAAGCGAAAGAGGATCTGCTGGTGATGGCTGCCCAAAACGGTGACATCCGAGCCTTTGAGTGTTTGTTTACAGCTTATAACCCAGCCCTAAAGCGTTTTGGCTACCGGATTTGCGGCGATGAGCAACTTGCCGTTGATGCAGTGCAAGAAGCTTGGATTACCCTATCAAAAACACTGCGGCACCTGAAAGACCCTCGCGGATTTCGCATCTGGGCATACAAGACTGTGCGTTGGCGGGTAACCGATATGGCGCGCAAACTGCCGCCCGCCAGTCAATCGTTAGACAACATGCCTGAAGGCGCGGCGGCTGCAGCAACGGTTGAGCCGGATGCCACCAGCGACCAGCTTTCGGCGCTGATGAAAAGCCTTCCCGGTGAAGAACGGCAATTACTCGCGCTTTTTTACCTGGAAGAATTGAAAATGATCGAGATTGCCGGCGTGCTTGATATTCCGCTTGGAACCGTCAAGTCGCGGCTAAACAAGGCGAGAGCCCACTTGCGGGAAAAAGCCAGCCCGGTCACGGCGACAAATACCCGATCACGACAGTAATTTTAAGGAGACAGTAAATGTCCGATATAGATGAACGCATTAAGAATGAATTGGCCGAAGAAACCGCGGCCATCGACGAACTATTGACTAAAGAAGGCGGCATGCCCGATATGGTTGCCGCCGCGCTTAAGGGCAGTATGCGCCGCTGGATTTGGCTGACTGGCCTGTTCACGCTGATTTTCACCGCGTTGATGTTCTGGTGCGGGTATGAGTTTTTTACCGCCACCGGCAGCGATGACCGCATTTTTTGGGGCGTCTGCATGCTGGCCGCTGCGATGCCGCAGATTGCCCTGAAGCAATGGCAATGGATGGAGATGAACCGCGCCAACCTGATGCGCGAGATCAAACGGCTGGAACTTGCAGTTACCGCTCTTGCCGCGCGCGGTAAATAACACCGAAATAGCCCCGAAATGGCATAGGCAAAAAAAATCAGCTATCCTCGCGAACCTGTCTTGGCTGTTTGGCGTTATTAGGGTCAGACAGGTGTCAAACGATATGAACGCTAGCGAGGATAGCAGGCAGTAATGGACGCCAGCCGGACAACTATAGATACCCGGGCAAAAGAAGAAAAGCTGGTGCTGGCTGCGCTGGCAGGCAACGAGCGCGCCTTTGAAGCGCTTTACCGGCTGTACCAGCCGTCCCTGCTACGGTTTTCATATCGTTTGTGCAACGATGATACCTTGGCGCGGGATGCTGTGCAGGATGCCTGGATGCTGACGCTTCGGTCGATGAAACAGGAGTTTCCGCCGCATACTTTCCGGGCAAGGGTTTTCAAGGCCGTGCGCTGGCGCACGTTTGATCAAATCCGGCGACGCGGAAAAAACGCTGGCGACGAACTGTTTGAAGAAACAATTGCTGATGAAAACCCGGAGGCCTGGGCAACAGGTGATCAGTTAAGGCGCTTGATCAAGGCACTGCCTTCCAGTGAAGGAGAAGCATTGTATCTTTTTTATCTGGAAGACTTGAGTGTCGCCGAGATAGCCGCAATTCAAGACGTACCATCAGGCACTGTAAAGTCCCGTTTGGCGCGAGCGCGCAGCCGCCTCAAGCAACAAATAGAACCCCCAAACGATACGGGTGAGGCCTCAACAGACAGCCCCAAGGGCGACCCGAGACATAACCCGAGAAACGACAGCATAAAACTGGAGATAGTTAAATGAATAGTATTGACGAGCGTATCAAACGTGAACTGGAGGCAGAAAGCCTTGATGTGGATAAAATCATCGGCGAAACCGGAGATTTGAACGAGATGTTTCGGGCCGCGCTGAAGGGCAGCACCGGCGGCGTTGTAAAGGTTATCATTGGGTTGACCACGCTGTTTTTCCTGATCGCGGTTTATTGCATTTGGGAGTTTCTCGTTGCGGCCTCGGTGGAGGACCAAATTTTCTGGGGTGTGTGGTCGGTGTTGGACGGCGTTACCATGCTGAGCTTCGAATTATGGGCATGGATGGAGATCAACCGCGCTTCGACCATGCGGGCGATTTCCCGGCTTGAACTTGCTATCAGGGATAAAAAGCCTATCTTGTCAGAGGAATGAAACTTCTTTTGTTGAATTGAGCATGCCATGACCGCCATATATGACTTCAGCGCCAACCTTTTAAACGGCAAAGAACAACCGCTTTCAGACTATGAAGGCAAGGTTTTGCTTGTTGTTAACACCGCATCGAAGTGTGGCTTCACCCCGCAGTTTGAAGGGCTTGAGAAATTATACGGTGACTTGAAGGATAAGGGCTTAGTGATTGCGGGCTTTCCCTGCAACCAGTTCGGCGCGCAAGACCCCGGCAGCGATGACCAGATCGGTGAATTTTGCCAGATCAATTACGGCGTCAGCTTTCCGATGTTCTCGAAAATTGACGTTAACGGCCCATCGGCCGACCCGCTTTACAAGTACCTGAAGGCTGAAAAACCCGGCCTGATGGGCTCGCGCCGTATCAAATGGAACTTCACTAAATTTCTGGTGAACCGCGAAGGCAAAGTGGTGAGGCGTTTCGCGCCCACCGATACCCCAAGCGCCATCCGCCGTTCTATCGAAAAGCTGCTTTAGGCAAGTTAAAACTAGCAAAATCAAATTGATGTCCATGTGATGTCGAGTTGCTTCAGTGCAGTGAGATATTCTTCAAGCGTTAACAGCCCTATGCACGCGGTGGCGCTGGCCTTTGGGCCACCACCTTTTGCCAATTTTTCAGCGAGCAGTATCGCCGGAATACAGGGGATAAGCGGGCCGTGGCCGGATTTTGCAGTCAGCTCGAATGCGATGGATTTTGCGAGCCCTTTTTTGTCCTGTCCACTTAGTTTCATGAAGAAACCGCTTTCATCGCCTCCTATCCGGTCAAACAAAAATGATGCTTTCAATAGCAATCCTGCCCAGCTAGCTAAATTTTTAATAAGCCGCAGTCGTACAAGCCAACTCAGGGCCCAGAGGCCTATTTGCATGAACGCTAGTTCGAGACCGGCATAAAACCGCACAGTTTTGAGCGTCGGGTATCGTTCAGGAAACAGCGTTAAGTCAGGTATGTCGCAGTTAGCCAGATACCGCCTACCCAGCTCTCGGAACCGATGCGACCGCATGCCTTGCCAGCCGGTGATTGTTTGTTGGCGTCCATTCACCAGTGTTTGAAAAGATTTTCCCGCGTAGGACAGAACCGCTGCGGTGGTCGCTAGGCCGCGCGTGGTGTGCTGGGCTGTGGAAATGCCGTAGTCCAACGACGTTAGACTTTCGAATTCGGGCAGAAAATGGTCCACCACAACCGAGGACAGGCACGGGACCGAACTGGCACCACTGATGACCGATACATTGGCTGCAACCGCTGGCGCGTCAAGTTCGTCAATACCGCTCACGAAATCGCGACCATCGGCCAAGTCGATATAATGACAGCCCTGCTCAATACACGTCTGCGCCACATCGTAGGATTGGCCCTGAAAGGGCCCAACCGTATGAACAACCACGTACGGGTCAAGCCGTTCTAGTTGGCACGAGAGATTATTAGTTACATCAAGCGCCGCCGCGATGGGCGGGTTGACGGCATTGAGCTGGCCGCGGAAGGCCTCAGCCTTCTCCTGTGAACGTCCTGCGACAATCACCTGCATGTCGGGGTTTTTAGCAAGCTTCTGCGAAATGAAGCTGCCGAAATTGCCGTACCCCCCGATAACGAGAATGCGTTTAGTCATGACTGGTCATTTCAAACGAACCTCGGTATTCATATATCTTGCCCCACCACGGGTGATGGATCTCGGATATCATGTTGAATGTCGTTTCTCCAGTAGCTTCCTCTTCGGCAGTTACCGCGCCCAGTAGCCAATCCAGCGGAAGTGGAATAGTCCAGCTAAACAGGCAAAGCGCATAACCCCTGTGCAACAGTTGAACTTTGCCGTCTTGCCACACAAATTTAACCTGCCAGCCAAGGCCGAATTTCATCCGCTCTGTCATATTGTTGGCACCCTCAGGCATCATAGTGGACCGGAACCTGTATGGCTTGCGGCCCTTAAAATGAAACAGGCGATTGAAAGTAAGTCTCGCATGATGTGGACTACTTTCGAACCGTACTTCAACGGGGATATCGGTCTGGTTATAAGTTGGCACACCGCCGACCAACTTTAAAATTGGTGCCATCAAGCGCAGCAAAGGTGCGGCCTTTATGCTCATGGTTCCCCTCGCCACCGACATATCGCAGCCGTATGGCCGGTTAGCATAATGCATGTGCATCACCGGTGGCATGCGGTGCCAATCATCTCCGAAGATTGACTGGAAAATGGGCGTGTTTTTATTTTCAAGGTTGAACAGTGGTGGTTTTCCGCGAAGTTTCAGCAGCAAGTTTCGCCCACCGCGCATCAAAGGGTATAAACTCTTTGTGAAGAATTTTGAACGAAATAGCAGGCGATTGATGTGGTTGAATAGGCCGTTCGGCGCGCCGTGCACCGCCATAAATTCGAGCGCGACCGCACCATGGAAGTAGCAACCTTCGTGGTAGATAATCATGCCGTCGTCAAGGTTGAGACAGCGATTGTTTACCTCAACCAACAATGGGTGATAATCGGCTGTTCGAGCGTCGAGCAAATGTAGATCACCCAGCGATTGTTTGATTTGTGTTGCTTCAGCGGCCCGTTTGCAAATTGGGCAGTTGCCGTCATAGACGAACCAAACGCCGGTTAACTCGGTAACGTCAATCATAAAGGTTTGATCACCATCAGGTAAAACACCGCAATCAAGCTCAGAAAAGCGGGCCATCCGAGCATGAACCATAGTTTGAATAACCGATCATAGCGTGCAGGCAGCTGCGTGCCGTCGGCTGCGGCAATCTGCAGCATCTTCTTTAGCTCGATTTGTATCCAGACAACTGGCACCCAACAAGCGCCCGCTAGCAAGTACAACCCATAAGTGGTAACCAACCAGCTATCAAACCAATTAAAACCACCCTGCGAGATAAGCCAAAAGCCTGTCAGTGGCTGGATAATAACCGCCGGCAGGGTGAAACAATAATCAGCCAGCACCGTGTTTCGGGCAGCATATAATTTTTCGTGCACATCCTTTGTGAAATGCGACCGGAACATAAAAAACGCAATGCCCATACCGGTGCCAAACAGCACGGTAGAGCTGATAATATGCAGGGTTTTTACGATAGAATATAAGTCCACGTGCCGTTATTCCTGGGTTGTTGCTTCAGCGTCTTTGGCGGCTTGC
>JAJFIU010000168.1 GCA_021774695.1 Alphaproteobacteria bacterium
GTCACCGCCGTAGATCGTGTCATTACCGGACCCGCCGCCGATGGTGTCCCGGCCTTTGCCGCCGTGCGTGATATCGTGGCCGCCACCGGCAAACACCTTGTCATTGCCGGCGCCGACGCGGAAATGCTCGGCACCGCCGGAGCCACGAAGAAACTGCTCAGCGTCGCTGCCCCGGATGGTGTCGGCGCCCTCGACACCGGCAAAGACGAAGTCGTCTGCGTCCAAGCCCGAGATGGTTATGTCCCTCAGCGTCAGCTCATTGCCCTGCCCGAGGTCGATCACCAGATTGTCGCCGGACTGCGTTGCCGCGGCCTCAATCTCGGCAAAGCTTTCAAAGCCCGGCCACTCGCGCAGGTCGATCACATCTTGTTCCGAACTGCTGAAATCGGTGATAATGTCGGAAGAGCCAGCGCTGATGCGGAAAGTGTCCGCGCCGCCGTCGCCTTCGAGTGTGTCGGTGCCGCCACCGCCCGTGATAGTGTCGTCTCCGCCGCCGCCCTCCAGGCTCTCATCCTCGTCGCTACCAGTGATGGTGTCGTCGCCGTCCGGGCCGATCACATGCTCGATATTGCTGATGAAGTCCTCGCCTTCGGTGAAGTCGAGTACAAATCCGCCATCCAGATTGATATTTAGCCCGTCGGGTTTGCCGCTTTGCACCCACCAGCTATAATCAAGGGTATCGAACCCCAGCCCGCCGTCTATGGTGTCGTCGCCGCGGTCGATGCGAATGTAATCATCACCGCAGCCACCATCCACATAATCGTCGTCGCGCCCGCCGATCAGGGTGTCGTTGCCGAACCCGCCCTGCAACGTGTCGTCGCCGCGGTAACCGCGGATCGTGTCATCGCCGTCACCGCCTGTAATCAGATCGTCGGTGTCACTGCCCTCAAAAAAAGCCATGGCCTAATTTTCCCGTCCTGTGCCGTCTCCTACAAAAATGCGTCTGCACAGCATATCCCTACAATACACGTGGACCCCGCCATCGGTCAAATTTGGACGGGCGGAGCCGCATTTGCTATGAGATGAGACTTTCTTCCATCAAGCTGTATCCAGCGGCGGCTCAAAGAGTGCTCTTTGTGCCGGAGCGGAGACATGAGTCTAGACTTCAAAGACAATTCTTCGCTGTCCAACACCCGCATATTGCACCTGCATTTCACCGTAGAATTTGGCTAAAGCAGGAGCAAAAGGCACAGCTACCCCAAAAGAAGATAAACACTAAATACATGGAAAGTTGGTTTCATGATGGCTCTGATCCTGCCTTATCCTGCTTACCCGAACTCATAAGCGTTAAGCCAAGCGCTAGGGCGGCTGGCAGCGCTTGTATAAACAAGATTGAGAACTTGGCGGTTGTTGCGCCGTATACTCCGGCGACAATGACGCAAGCCAAGAAAAATACTGTTACATCGCGCTTTTTCGCAAACAACCCCCATAACAAGCCCGCTACCAGAAAGCCATTATAAAGACCTTGGTTGGCGGCAAGCGTTGCGGTGGCCTCTGCGGCTTCAGCCGTCATGGAAAATGTTTTCAGGCCAATGGGTTTGGTCCAAAGAAACATCTCCAGAATAAGAAACCACGTGCGCAGTGCGGCAACGATGCCGACCAGTATTTTCGCCAGTATTTTCGATACAATATTCATGATATTTCAGTGCCTTTCGGTGCCGCAAGCTATGGTTTCGGGTACCCTATGGTGTAATGCAGCGGCTGCGGGTGGCAAGGTCAGTGCTTTTTTATCAATTGCACCAGCATCTTATCGATGGTGTTCAGAAAGCCGGACTTGTCGCGCGCGGTAAAAGAGGCGTTAAAACCGCGATCAACCCCGGTTTCGCGCAGCTGCGATTTTAGGTCCCGCATCGCCAACGCCATGCCGATATTTTCCCGGGTGAAAGCCTTGCCGGTTGGCCCCAGTGCATCAGCGCCTTTTTCCAGGCAGCGCGACGCCAACGGGATGTCGCTGGTGATCGCCAAATCGCCGGGCGCGATGTTTTCAACAATCCAGTCGTCGGCAGCATCTGCACCCTCGGCCACAACCTGTTTGTGCACCTTCGGCCCAACCGGCATTCTCAGCCACTGATTCGAGACCAGATAAACTTCGATATCAAACCGGGCGGCAACTTTTAAGATTTCATTTTTGACCGGGCAAGCATCGCCGTCGACAAAGATACGGGTCACAGGTTTTCCTTTGCACTCGTCTGTTCCATCGAGGTTTGACCATATTCAATCCAGTTTGACAAGCTGTAGAGCAACTAGCAGCAACCACCGCGGGAACTGCTGAGAAGACCAACAAATGATGCCAGATCGCAATGTGCCACCGGCAAGAAAATAACGCCGGGTCGGGAAAGCGTGGCCTGTCACAAATAGTTGAGCATAGTTGATTAGCAAAAACGCAAGGGAGCAATAGACTACCAGACCATGATGAGCCTTCCTGCACCCATCAACAGACACACCGAGCAGCCAGTTGATTTGCCGGCCTATTCATGGGGCTGGATTGTCGCCCTGTCACTTCTGCCCGGCTTGGCCCGTATCGGTGCTCGCGGCCTGCTGGGCCCCTTGCATGAATATGGTTACGAACTGGTGTGGATGTTCTATTTTGGTGCGGAAGCCCTTATTTTAGTGGGCTTCATGTGGGTAATAGGCAGACGCGAAGGAAATGTCAGCCTTAAATCTCTGGTGCCGTATCAACAACATGTCGGGCTGTTGTTATTTCTATCGTTACTGGTCATTTCAACGGCGATCGCTATTTTCTTCCGGGATTTTTTCCAATCTGAACTATTGAACGGGCTGGCATCTGCAGTGCGCTCCAAAATCGACTGGTGGCCTCCTTCGTGGGCAACTTTCCCGGATAACAATGCACTCGGAGACAGCCTCGGCGGCTGGAAGCTCTCCCTGTTCGCCTTAGCGGGAACACTTACAATAGTTGCAGCTTCGGGTATGCAAACCCTTTATTTTCGTGGATTTATTTTGCCGCGAATGCCTCAAATCGGCTGGTGGACGATGGCAATTAATTGCGTGCTTTTCAGTGTTTATCATTTGTCGTCGCCTTGGTTTTGGGCGCACTTCCTAGTGTATACTTTCATATGGGGGGTTGTCACCTACATGACACGAAACGTCTGGATAGCGGTTATATCTCACATGATTTTCAACAGTTACATGGTGATATTAAGCGCAATGAACTTCTCATAGGGAAATTGGTGATGAGACATATAATCGTTTTATTATCTATACTCTGGCCAGTGATTGCCGCCACCGGCGCAAGCCACGCATCTGATTTCAAAATCTTCAATCAGGAGCCTGTTGAAGAAACGCGCCCTGCATTAACGGACGGAGCTCACGAGGACGGAACACTGCAAACGCCGCGGTTTCTTTATCGATTTTCGGTGCGTTGGGATAACGCGTGGAATAATGATGTAAATCACGATTCGGCATGGATATTTGCAAAGGTATGGGGCCGCCGAGCCGACGCGGACATTCAGTCCGCAACCCGGTCCGTTCACGGCCGTGTGATCGGCACACCGAAAGTTGTCGATAATCTGGTCAAGGGTGGGCCGGACGCCCGGTTCATCGTTGCCGACGACAAAGGCGGCTTTTTTGTCCATACCGCCGATAAGTATCAAGGCCCGGTCGGGTGGACCATTGAGGTTGAGTATGATTTTGCTTCGCTGGCGGAATTCCGACGTTTCAACCGGTTCGCCGAAATTCACGGTGTTGAAATGGTCCATATACCCGAAGGAAGCTTTAAAGCAGGGCTGGTGAGCGAACTGGACATGCGCTTCGCCGGATTTTACCAGTCCGACCACAACGGTGCGTTCAAGGGGCCCTACCCGATACATTCCGAGAGCCAAACCATCGAAGTTAACCCCAACGACGGCGCGCTTTATTATCAAGTGGCCAACGCGGCAGCGCGGCGCGGCGACCAAACCGGCGTCATTCCCGCCGCTTTCCCCAAAGGCTACAATGCCTTTACAATCATGAAATACGAGCTCAATGAGGGCCAATATGCGGCGTTCCTGAATGACCTGGAGCCCATCGCCCGCGCCTTGCATTCTGGGTTTCTCGACCCCGGTTATGCGGATGCTTTTGGTGGGCTGGAAATCAAGAATGACAAAGTAACAAGCGCAACACCAACGCGATCGGCAAATTTTATCCGCTGGTCAGACGGCCTCGCCTGGCTTGACTGGGCCGCGCTTCGCCCTGTCACCGAGCTTGAATATGAAAAAGCTGCCCGCGGCACCGACGAGCCCATTGCGCGGGCCTTTCCGTGGGGCACCGCCAGCAAAGCCAAGCTGATGTGGGGCCCGGCCGAAAACAGGCAATGGGGCATGCTTGACGGCGGCGCGGGGCCTGAAGCTCTCACGCATGCCAATTTGGAGCGCTACGGTGTCTCGCCTTACTGGGTTTTTGATCTTGCCGGTGGCTTGTGGGAACGCACCGTCACTATCGGCGACGCCGACGGGCGCGCTTTTGCTGGCTCGCACGGTGACGGCCTGTTGGATACCAATGGCTTTGCCACCAACAGCGACTGGCCAACACGTGTATCTGTTGACGGCGACGGAACCGGCTTTGGCTATCGCGGCGGCGCCAACTATGGCGGTCGTCGGCTCTATAATGAATTCAACCCCCACAGCCCAGTCAGTTACCGGACCTTTGGCAGCTGGTCCGGTAACGGTCTGCACCGGGCATACGGGTTCAGAGGTGGTAGAAGCGCAGGCCAATAACCGCAATCACGAACCGAATGGGAATGCTCCAGGAAAAACCTAATTTGTCATGGTCTGCTTTTGCAGCTTCCGGTCGGCATTCTGAGCCATTATTTCGACGCCGAAACAATTTACACATCAAACCAGGCCGCAACTTTTAAAATTTCATTTTTGACCGGGCAGGCATCACCGTCGACAAAGATACGGGTCACAGGTTTTCCTTCGCGCTCGTCTGTTCCAGTCGAGGTTTGACCATATTCAACCAGATTTGACAAGCTGCTCGCCTGTACCCGGATAAACCAGCCGCCCCCGGATATTCGCCTTGGGAGTCCAGACGTTGAGGCGCAGTTGCCAAGCTAATATTGTATCAATTAAACCCGCGTTATCACTGAAAGCCAGAGAAACGCAAAACCAGATCGCGCAAGGTGACAAGGCCTACCGCTTCACCGTTTTCAACCACCAGCACGCGCGAAAGCGAAAATCGAGACAAAAGCCTGATCGTATAGCGAATGTTCATGTTTGCATCGACGGTGACCATTGGTTTCTTCATGATTTCATAGGCATTCACCCGTTCCGGTGCCAGATCCGCCACAAGAACTTCCTGGGCGATATCCTGAACGGTCAGCACGCCGTACTCATCAAACTCATCGCGCCGTTTAATGATCAGGGAACTGATCTGTTTTGCCCGCATTTTATCCAACGCATCGGCAACCGTCGTCAGGCCGTCAATCATTTCGATGTTCGTCGTCATCACATCCCGTACGGGAACATATTTTTCTCTGGTCATAACTGTTCCTCAATTTCTTCTGTTATCGCAGCAATCTGTGAACCAAGCCCGATTGCATCTTCGATTGGCACTTGAAACGCCACGCCCGCGCCACTTTTCTTGCCAAACCTGCCAACATCGGCAATTCGTTCCAGAACCGGCCGGCTCAAATGCTGTTCCACGATGAAAAGTATGACATCAACCTGCCCTTCAAGGGTTAGGCCGAGAAAGGTTTTGGCAGGCAACAGGCCTTCACCGCGAGCGCTCTTGATTATGGTTGCCCCGGTTGCGCCCATATCGCGTGCAGCCTCAATAACCTTTTCGGTTCGCTCATCTGCAACAAGTGCAATAATCAGTTTGAATTTCATGTCGATCCCTTTCTGGCAAAAGATAGCTTCCTATTCATCCGTGTCATCATTTCTTTTTCTGGCGCGTAGCTGTGAGAGCTGGGCGTATCCCATCACCGTTATCATTGGAAACAGGCTGGCAAGGGCAATAAGGCCAAAGCCATCAATAAGGGCGCTGCGCCCCGGCACGGTGGTTGCCAACCCTAGCCCAAGGGCCGTAACCAGCGGCACGGTGACTGTTGATGTGGTTACGCCGCCGCTATCATAGGCAAGCGGCACAATCATTTTCGGTGCAAACATGGTTTGGATAACCACAAGCAGGTATCCCGCGATCATATAATAAGCGAGGGAGGTTCCCGTAACAATGCGGAATGCCCCAAGGGCGATACTGATAGCCACGCCGATTGCAACGGCAATTCTAAGGCCCCAGGGGCTCAAGGCACCACCGGAAACTTCGCTTGCCTTCAAGGCAACTGCAATCAATGCGGGTTCAGCCACGGTCGTCGAGAAACCGATCGCCGCTGCAAAAATGTAAACCCAGTAATAGTGCCACCACTCCAACTTTACGCCAGGATCATCAGCTGGCGCAAGGAAGGCAGGGTCTGTCAGTTGGCTCGCCATAATTTCGCCCAGTGGAAACAGGGCTTCCTCAAGACCAATTAGAAATAAAGCTAGTCCTGCGATGATATATAAAAACCCGACGATTGTTCGCTTTAAGTTCGGGATAGCCTCCCGAAGGACTACGACCTGAAAAAACACCAGAAGCAAGCCGATCGGCAATACGTCTCTAATGGTCAGAAAAAAAGTGTTCGCTATATGTAAAAGAACTTCCTGCATCAGCTAAACTGTCATCCCATATAGAAGAACAAAAGCCACAGGAAACAGGCTGGCAAAGGCGATCAGCCCAAAACCGTCCACCATCGGATTTCGCCCCTTGATGACGGTAGACAAGCCTATACCCAGCGCTGTGACAAGCGGCACGGTAATAGTTGACGTGGTAACGCCGCCACTATCATAGGCAATGCCGATGATTTCCGGTGGTGCAAACTGGGTAAGTGCGACGATAACCAGATAGCCGCCAACAATGACATAATGAATGGGCCACCCCTTCAAAATGCGGATCACGCCTACGACAAGAGCAAGGCCTACCGACAACGCGACAGTGGCCCGCAGGCCAAGCGCATAGGAGCTTTGTGCCTCTTCGCTTGTTTCGATCATGCCCGCGGCGGCACTGATTCTCGCAGCTTCCTTGGATACTGCAATAAGCGCCGGTTCCGCGACAGTGGTTCCGAATCCAAGCGAGAAGGCAAAAAGCAATAGCCAGAATACGCTACCGTGTCTGACAAAGGCGCCGGCAAGGTTTTCTCCCACCGGAAAAAGGCTTAGCTCCAAGCCCTGAATAAACAATGTTAGACCAATTAATACCGCTAGAAGCCCGAATGCGACACGCGCTGGCTCAGGAAATGGCTGCTGTAATACAATTAGCTGAAAGAATAGAATAACGGCGATGATGGGTAATAGGTCCCGCAGGGCGTCCAAGAGAGTTTTGGCAAATTGTGTCATGCAGCGGCACTTCAAATAAATTTAAGGAAACGAGTCATCTTCACAGGCGCTAGATACTTTATTCAGCGCATTAAGTCTAATCGCCGAAATTAGAAATTCCAATGGCCGGGCAACATTTATTTCAGGCGGTATCCTGACCGGACAGGCATCGCTGTCGAGAAAGATACACGTCACAAGATTTCCATATTAATTCCACGGATTAAATTCTGATTTTCCGTAGTTTGGCTCTAATTTTGGCGACTTTACCTCTTTTTTTGGGTCGGTCCACGGCTATTTTTTGCATCAATTTGCCAATTTCGGCTTGTTTACTCGCAAGAGCGATCAATTGAGTGATTGGCAACCTGTCCCACGAGCCTTAAAAGAAACAGCGAAAACTTTGGCCACCGGGTACCTGAAAACATGACACCTGACACAAAATGGCAATTCTGGATCGACCGCGGTGGCACCTTCACTGACGTTGTCGCACGCCGCCCTGACGGCACGCTTTCAAGCCACAAATATCTGTCAGTAAACCCAGAGCATTACAGCGATGCCGCGGTTTTTGCCATGCGCGATATTATGGCAGTGCCTGCTGGCGCGCCGTTCCCGGAAGGCCGGGTCAGCTCGGTAAAAATGGGCACCACGGTTGCCACTAATGCCCTGCTGGAACGCGAGGGTGCAAAGACCCTGCTGTTGATCACAAAGGGATTCGCCGACGCCTTGCTGATCGGCCAGCAACACCGACAAGACCTGTTCGCCCTCAAACCGACCCGCCCGCAACCGTTGTACACCCGCGCGGTTGAAGTGATTGAGCGGCTTGATAAGGACGGCGCTGTCCTTACGCCCATAGACACACAGACGCTTCGCGGCGATCTCAAACACGCAAAAGATGAAGGGTATCAAAGCGTTGCTATCGCCTTTGTCCACAGTTACCGCCACAGCGCGCACGAAAAAATCGCTGCAAAACTAGCAAGAGAAGCTGGGTTTGAACAGGTATCGGTCAGCCACAAAGTCAGTCCTTTGATGAAGCTGGTGCCGCGCGGAGACACCACCGTTGCCGATGCCTATCTGTCTCCGATCCTGCGGGACTATGTGGGTGATGTGCGCGCTGCTACTGGCGCGACACCGCTGTATTTTATGCAATCAAGCGGCGGGCTTGCCGCAGCCGACAGTTTCCACGGCAAAGACGCTGTACTCTCTGGCCCGGCGGGCGGCATTGTCGGTGCTGCCAAATCCGCGACGCGGGAAGGCTTCAGCCAGGTCATCGCCTTCGACATGGGCGGCACATCAACCGATGTCAGCCACTATGCCGGCCACTATGAACGGGTGTTGGACACCGCCGTTGCTGGCGTTCGCATGACCGTACCAATGATGGACATCCACACTGTGGCCGCAGGCGGCGGCTCGGTTTGCCGGTTTGACGCAGGCCGCTTTCAGGTGGGCCCGCAGTCAGCGGGTGCCCTGCCCGGCCCGGCCTGTTATGGACGCGGTGGCCCCATCACCGTTACCGATTGCAATTTGGTGCTCGGCAAAATCCAGCCGCATTTGTTTCCGTCTGTGTTCGGCAAAAACGGCACGGACCCGCTGAATGCGAAAGCCAGCCAAGCCGGTTTTCAAGCCATAGCTAATGACATTCACTGTGCTACCGGAACCAAGATGACGGTTGAGACAATTGCCGAAGGTTTCCTCGCCGTCGCGGTTGAACATATGGCGCGTGCGATCAAACGAGTGTCGGTTGAACGCGGCCATAACATCAAAGATCATGCACTGCTGACATTCGGCGGTGCAGGCGGGCAGCACGCCTGTCTTGTGGCCGATGCCCTTGGTATCGAACGCGTTTTGGTGCCGCCGTTCGCCGGTGTTTTGTCAGCCCTCGGCATGGGTCTCGCTGATCAACGTAGTTTGGCGGAAAGTGCAGTTGAGGCACCTATAGCAGACGAGGCTTCCATCAACGCAGCGATAAAGACTGTTTCAATCCAGGCGCAAAAATCACTGGAAAAACAAGGGGTTGTGTCCGGCGATCACAAAACCGAAGTTTCGTTGAGACTAAAATATGCCGGAACCGACACCGCGCTGCCGATTGCGTTCAGGGGGTTCTCGTCGCTTCGGGCAGACTTTGAAACACTGCACCAACAACAATTTGGCTTCACAGAAAGCGACATTGGCCTGATTGTCGAAGCCATTGAAGCCGAAGCGATTGCGGCAATCGGCAACGATAAAATTTCGGTTTCAACGGCATCCGAAGCCATCATTTCATATCCAGTTTCAAACGTGTTCATGAACAGCGAATCCGCTACTGCGCACACTGTACACCGAGACGCAATCAAGCCGGGAGACATCGTTAATGGCCCTGCCATCATCGTCGAAAATGACAGCACAACGGTGGTTGAACCGCAGTGGCAAGCGTCCGCCACCGAAAACGGTAGCCTGATACTGGTCCGCACACAGGCCCGCGCGGTCGCCGACGCCGACACCCAAAAAGCCGACCCGATACTTCTTGAAATATTCAATAACCTTTTCATGTCGGTGGCTGAAGAAATGGGTGCTGTGCTGGCCAAAACCGCGCACTCGGTCAACGTAAAAGAACGATTGGACTTTTCCTGCGCCGTATTTGACGAGCAAGGGCGGTTAATTGCCAACGCACCCCACATGCCGGTTCACCTAGGCAGCATGGGAGAAAGCGTAACCGCGATCATCAACGCCCGCGATGGTACCATGAGAAACGGCGACGTCTTTATGATCAACGATCCGTCCGCCGGCGGTACCCACTTGCCCGACATAACTATTGTAACACCCATTTTCCTTAACGCGGGCACAACGCCAACCTTTTACGTTGCCTCGCGCGGCCACCATGCTGACATCGGCGGCACCACACCGGGCTCCATGCCGCCAGACTCGGTCACACTGGAAGATGAAGGCATTTGCTTTACTAATTTCCATCTGGTTAAAGACGGCGCATTTCAAACATCCGCTGTTCAAAAGCGGTTGGGCGAGCACCGATACCCTGCCCGAAACTCGGCGCAGAATATTGCCGATCTGAAAGCCCAGGTTGCCGCCAATGCACGCGGTGCCGCGCTGGTGCAAAATTTGATTTCCTATTACGGGATCAACACAGTTTCCGCCTATATGACATTCGTTCGGCAAAATGCTGCCGATGCTGTGCGAGCAGTGGTGTCACGGATAAAGCCGGGGCAGTTTCGTTATGCAATGGATTGCGGTGCGACAATCGCGGTGAGCATTAAACCCTCCGCGCAAATGGGCCGCTTGACGATTGATTTCACCGGTACGAGTGCGCAGATGCCGAACAACTACAACGCGCCCTATGCGGTCGTGAAAGCGGCCGTACTTTATGTTTTTCGCGTCCTTGCGGGCGGCGACATACCGCTGAATGACGGCTGTCTGGAACCGATTGATATTATCGTGCCGGAAGGCTCGATGTTACGGCCAGGCCCAACTGCCGCTGTTGTGGCTGGTAACGTTGAGACAAGCCAAGCCATAACCAATGCATTGTTCTTGGCAACGGGCACAATGGCGGCGGCGCAAGGTACCATGAATAACCTGACCTTCGGCAATGACCAGTACCAATATTATGAAACCATCGCGGGCGGCACCGGCGCGGGAAATGGCTTCTCCGGCACAGATGCTATCCAGTCCCACATGACTAACAGCCGCATGACAGACGTTGAGATTTTGGAGTGGCGTTATCCGGTGAGAGTTAACCGCTTTGGCGTTCGCGCGGGCAGCGGTGGGCAGGGACAATACGCAGGCGGCAATGGCATAATCCGCGAGTTTGAATTCCTGGAGAAAATGGAAGTATCTCTGCTTGCTAATCACTATGCCAGCGGCCCACCCGGGCTGGGCGGCGGTGAAAATGGTCAGGCTGGCAATGCTGTTGTTGTTCGCACGAGCGGTGATACGCTTTCGTTTAAATATGCCGATAGCACAACTGTCGAGCCCGGTGACAAAATCATCCTTCAAACTCCCGGCGGCGGCGGATACGGAATATCGAGGCCAGAAGACTAGCTGCTATAGTTTTTTGCCCAGTGTAACGGCTTGACCGCTGGAGAATGCCGCCTATATTGATTTACTGGACTTACTAGTATGGTAATGAAAACGAACAGCAACCGCAGTATATGAGAGTATAAAAATGTCAGTCAGCACCGTAACAAAAGACAAGAAATCAGTCCGTGCTCCCAGCGTATTTGATATTCCCGGTGAAACCGGCATGCCACTGTTTGGGCATACTTTTAAAATGCTCAAAGACCCGGTCAGTTTAGGGGCCTATATGCGCCGAAAATACGGCGATGTGTACCGGTCATACAGTTTTTTTCGCCACAGCGTATCAATGCACGGGCCTGAAGCGAATGAGTTTTTGTTGATGGACCGGGAGAAGAATTTTTCCAGTGAAATGGGCTGGAATCCTTATCTGGGTCGGCTATTTCCCCGCGGACTGATGTTGCTGGACTTCAATGAACACAAGGGACACCGGCATATTATGGCAACTGCTTTCAAGACAGGCCCGATGAAGGGGTACCTTGAACGGCTAAATGCGGAAATGCCAAAGCGGATTGCCGAATGGGGAAAGACCGGCTCATTCCAATTTTATGCAGCAATCAAAAAACTGTCGCTGGACATGGCAACCACCGTTTTCCTTGGCTTGGACCCAGACACTGATAGTTCGAAAATCAATAAAGCACTTACTGATATGGTATCTGCGAGCATGGGCATTGTTCGTGTGCCCCTACCTGGCACAATCATGGCGCGCGGCGTCAAGGGGCGGAAATTCATGGTGAATTTCCTGATGCAGGAAATCCCGAAACGGCGCGGCATTGAACAATCAGACATTTTCAGCCAGCTTTGCAACGCCGAGGACGACGACGGTAACAGTTTTTCTGATCAGGAAATTGTCGATCATATGATTTTCCTATGGATGGCAGCCCATGACACGGTGACAAGTTCGGTAACCACGCTGGTGTACGAATTGGGTAAAAGCCCCGAGTGGCAAGAAAAACTTCGCGGCGAGATCAAAGCCCTTGGTCTCAATAGCGACAGTCTTCCATATGAAAAAATCAATGATTTGGTTCTAACCGAATACGCCTTCAAAGAGTCTTTGAGAAAAAATCCGCCGGTTCCGGCAACACCGCGCATGACAGTGCGTGATGTGGAATTTATGGGCCACACCTTGCCCAAAGGTACCATTGTCGGCGTCAGCGCAGTCGCATCGCACCGGGACCCAGACGTTTGGGATGACCCAGACAAGTTCGATCCGATGCGTTTCTCGCCAGAAGGCGGCGCCAAAACCCGGCATAGGTTTGCCTGGATTCCGTTTGGCGGCGGTGCGCACATGTGTCTGGGGCTGCATTTCGCCTATATGCAAACCAAAGTTATCATGGCGCATTTATTGCCACACTATGACATTGAACTACCAAAAAATTACCAAACGGAATTCCAGATTATGCCGATCATTAAACCGGTTGACGGTTTGCCAATAACCTTGAAAGCGCGCGCCTAAATGCCCGCGCAAGAGTTTGACTTTATTGTTGTTGGCGGCGGCTCCGCCGGATGCGCGCTTGCAGCCCGTCTGAGTGAAAACTCCGGCTTTCGCGTTGCCTTGGTCGAAGCGGGGCGCAAGAGCGGTGGCCTTAATGTGGACGTGCCGGGGCTACTCAGCAAAGTTGTGCCGCCAAACCCAATGAACTGGAATTATTGGACCGAGCCGCAAAAACAGCTGAACGGTCGAAAGCTCTATTGGCCGCGCGGCAAGGTTATGGGCGGATCCAGTGCAATAAACGGCATGATTTACATCCGCGGCCATGCGCGGGACTATGACGAATGGGCCCAGATGGGCTGCAGCGGATGGTCATACGATGATGTGTTGCCCTACTTTAAGAAATCTGAAGGCACCGACCGACCAGACAACGCTTACCACAAAGGTGATGGCCCCTTAAAGGTAAGCCAACGCACGTCAGTCAACCCGTTAAACGAAGCATTCCTGGAAGCCGGCAATGAGGCGGGGCTTCCCTATACCGAAGATTTCAACGGCGAAACCCAGGAAGGGCTTGGTTGGTTCGACCAAACCATTCGAGGCGGCAGACGCCAATCAACCGCCAAGACTTATTTGGCTGAAGCCGAGCACCGGCCAAACCTGAAAATCATTGCTGACACGCAGGTTCAGCGCGTTATCTTAGAGGGAAAACAGGTCACTGGCGTTGAGGTCAACCGCAAGGGCAAAATTAGTATTCTCCATGCCGCCAGAGAGGTGATCCTGAGCGGCGGTGCGATCAACAGCCCACAGTTACTACAGCTTTCCGGCATTGGGCACCCTGACGACATTCAAGCTGTTGGCTTGCCGGTTCTGCACGAACTGCCTGGAGTTGGCCGAAACATGCAAGACCATCTGGACATTCTGGTTGCTGCCTACCTGAAGCAACCGGTCTCGCTTGTACGGTACCAAGCGCCGCACAGAGGCGTTATGGAGTTGGTCAAGTGGTTCCTTAAAAAGCCCGGCGTGCTTTCAGATATTGTTTTGCCAGTCGGCGCGTTCTTGAAAACGGATCCGGCTCTAGAACGGCCAGATATTCAGCTTCATATTTTGCTAGGCATGGCCGATGAGCCGCACGGTTTCGCCAAAGCCCATGAGCATGGTTTTGGTATACATATTTGCCAGCTGCGCCCACGCAGTACGGGAACAATTTCGCTTGCCAGTGCTGACCCTTTAGCCGCCGCCAAAATTGACCCCAATTATTTGGCAGATCCTGAGGACACCCGGGTTTTACGCGAAGGCATCAAAATTGCGCGGCGGATGATGCGCCAACCTGCCTTTGCGGATTTTATCGACCGAGAGCGAGAGCCGTTCGCCGGCACCGACCTTGATGACGACGACGCGGTAAACGCCATCATCAGCGCGAAAGGCGAAACAATATATCACCCGGTTGGCACCTGCTCCATGGGCCCGAGCAACAATGCCAGCAGCGTGGTTGACCCTGAGCTGAAGGTTGTTGGCATGACAGGGCTGCGAGTCGCTGATGCGTCTGTGATGCCGCGCCTTATTGGCGGCAATACCAACGCACCGACAATCATGATTGCTGAAAAATGCGCGGATCTGATCAAGAAACATCATGCCGCAGTTTAGCGTGCGATCCGGGCCGCCAAATGCTATTGTACGGATTCACGCAATAGGTTGATTTTGATCAAGGAAACAAAATCTCCCTGCTGCCAAGATGAACTATCAGCAACAAAAGGGGTCTGACATGACGAAGCAAAAAATGTATCTGGTCGCCGTTGACGGCAGTGAATGGGGTGAGCGCGCAGCAGAACGTGCGGTTAGTCTGGCGTCGGAAACCGGGGCAAGTGTGAAATTGGTTACTGTTATTCCCTGGTCGGGCTATCAGCCTATTTCCATTGAAGAACTTGCCCACCGGCCAGTTGCCCGCCACGAAGAGGAACAACATGCCAAAGGCGACATTCTGGAACCACTGAAGGGCAAATTTAGCGACAATGATGTTGATATCAGCACCCATTTCGATTGGGGTGACCCAGTGCAAATCCTTCGTGACATCGCAAAGAACGAACATGCCAACATGGTATTTGTCGGCCGTCGTGGGCGTTCAAGGATAAGTGATCTTATCCTGGGTAGCGTGGCTAATTCTTTGGCTCACTCTCTGGGTGTTCCGATTGTTCTGGTGCCTTAGAAGCACTGGAACCTTGGCTGGAACCATTCAACATATTTTCGCCGTGGTTTGCGATTACCTCGGCGATTGCTTTTTGCAGGGTCATTGGGTCAACGGGTTTGCTTTGATACCCATCCATGCCCGCATTGATGAATTTTTCCCGGTCGCCGTCCATCGCGTGAGCTGTCAGCGCCAATATGGGGGTCGAGCCAACCTCGCCAAATAAGGATCTGATCATTGCAGTGGCATCGAGGCCGTCCATTACCGGCATGGAAATGTCCATCAGGATAATATCGAAGGGCTGGCCGAACTGCACTTTGGCAACGGCCTCTTGACCATTCCCAACAACTGTAACCCGGTGACCGAAGCGTTCTAAAACTGTGCGGAACAGCATCTGATTTACCGGATTATCTTCAGCGACAAGGATGTTCCAGCTAACATCGGCAATCAGCGGGTCTGACGCAGTGTCATTGCCGTCTTCGGCTGCAGCACCTTGCTCATCTTCATCAGACACTCTGGCCTCTGCCACGGGCAGATTTACCGTAAAGCGGGCGCCGTGGCCAAACTTGCTATCGACACTGATTGTGCCGCCCATCAAAGTAACCAGCTTGTGGCAAAGTATCAGGCCAAGGCCGGTGTTGCCGTAGTTTTTATCACTTAGGCCAGTGCTTTCAGAGTTTTCACTAAATAGAGACGGTAGCCGATCATTTGCAATGCCAATACCGGTGTCTTTTACCGATAACTGTAATATGGGGTACGCCGGGCTGGTATCATAAGCAACGGTGATGCTGATCGCACCCTGATCGGTGTAGCGAAACGCATTGTCGAGCAGTATGAACAATATTTGACTGAGTTTTTTATTGTCGCCCCACAATAAATCAGGGACGGGACCATCAAAGTTGATTTTGCTTGTTATTTCCTTTTGCTGGCCGATCACCACGAACAAATCCAGCGCATTCTGGGCCAACGTGCGTATATCCACGTTGCCTCGATCTAGCCCCAGCACGCCTTGCTCCAATAAGGTGATCGACTGTATTTCGTCCACCAAATGGATAAGCGCATTGCAGGACCGCGATAAAATATCCACATAAGAGGCTTGCTGTTCCGACAAAGTGGTTTCAGCAAGCAAATCTGCGATCCCTAAAACACCGTTCACCGGCGTTCTGAGATGATGATTTAACCCCGACAAGAAATCGATGGTTTGCCTCGAGGGCGGCGCTTCCCCGCCAGTTGTCGGCTGACCAGACGCAGCACTGATTTGTGTAACCGAACCCGGGATGATTTGAACCGAACACTGCGCGCGCTGAAGGTCAGGCGTCAGCAGAAGTGTCTGTTTGTTTTGGTCGCCGTTTTTCTCAAGCACAGCAACCTGAACAACTTCCAGCCGCTCGATACAGGCGGCTATTTGATCACCCAGGTCGTTGTCAGCTTGTTCGCAGACATAATAATCTACCAACACAGCACTTGAACCGACATCCTTTGGCAACCCTACCTGTCGCACAAAGTTTTCGTTGCACGCCAGAATACTTCCATCGGAATCGAGCATTCCAAAGGGGAAAGGAATTTGATCTAAGGTTGTTTCGCTGGTCATATACTCGTTACCCGCTCGGTTGCGACGTCTGAAATTGGGTATCCTGCTGTTAAAATAGCCTCTTAGTGTGCCAATATTAAGCTTTGTCCAATCCATAACGCCCCCAAATTGCGCTTAAAACAAATATGGATCTATAGAATCAGCAGTATACATCCATTGTTACACTAATAAGTAGAGTATTAACCTAAATAAACTATTAATATCCGACGGCAATACCGTCCTCACGCATCACCGTCGCACCCCAAACCATCGACGTGGGGTCTCGCTTAATCGCCTGATAGTCGCCAAATTACCTCCTAAAGTAGACTACGCAGGACATTATTCTATCTGCCGTCATCATAGTACACCAATAGATGGAGTCAATAGCACACTAAGTAGAGTCAAAAGTACACT
>JAJFIU010000169.1 GCA_021774695.1 Alphaproteobacteria bacterium
GAAGTGCCGCTGGGTGATGGCTCAAACGGTACGTTTCATGCCGACAGCTACATGTCGCCTAAAGATCAGCGCCGGGTAGATAATTTCATTGTTTTCGGCGTTGCTGCCGCTCAGCAGGCAGTTGAAGATGCGGGCTGGACCGAACCGGGCGAGGAAGAAAGCTACCGCACTGGCGTGATGATTGGTTCCGGCATTGGCGGCCTTCGTTGGATTGCCGACACAGCTGTAACCCTCCATACGAGGGGTATCCGCAAGGTTAGTCCGCATTTTATTGCCGGCTCGATCATCAATCTTGTTTCCGGCAACGTGTCGATTAAATATGGCTTTAAAGGGCCAAATCATGCCGTTGTAACCGCATGTTCAACCGGCGCACATGCTATCGGGGATGCCGCCCGGCTGATTGCGCTTGATGATGCTGACGTGATGATTGCGGGCGGAGCAGAGGCTTCAGTGTGCGGCGTCGCCTTTGCCGGATTTTGTCAAGCACGTGCGCTCTCGACGAAATATAATGACACACCTGAAGAAGCGTCGCGCCCATGGGACGTTGGCCACGATGGTTTTGTTATGGGCGAAGGTGCCGGTATTGTTGTTCTGGAGGAGCTGGAACACGCTAAAGCGCGCGGTGCGAAAATCTACTGTGAAGTAACCGGTTACGGTATGTCAGGCGATGCTTATCATGTGACGGCGCCTGCGCCAGACGGTAACGGTGGTTTCCGCTCTATGGCCGCCGCTATCAAGCGGGCAGGGCTAAATGTTGAGGATATCGACTACATAAATGCACATGGAACGTCGACACCTATTGGAGACCCCATCGAATTTGGCGCAGTGAAACGTTTGATGGGAAACCATGCCGAAAAAGTGGCCATGTCGTCTACCAAGTCCTCGATCGGTCATTTGCTCGGTGCAGCGGGGGCTGTTGAGGCGATTTTTTGTATTAAGTCCATCCAGGATAACATCGTGCCTCCTACCTTGAATTTGCATGAGCGTGCCGAAGGGTGTGATGGTATTGATCTGGTGGCACTGGAGGCGCAGGAACGCGAAGTAAAAGCGGCACTTTCCAATTCCTTTGGATTTGGCGGCACTAACGCTTCGCTTGTGGTTCAGGAATTCACCGGCTAAACGCGTTTGCGAATCTAAAACACCTCAAAGACCGGTTTTGCTGGTGGAAAAAGCCTGATAAGGTAAGTCCATGATGCAAAGCCGGTTTTTTTATATTATAGCAGTGGTGTTTGCAGCGGTATTGCTGCTGTTTGGGGTGGGTCACGGCTTAGTGCGCCACATTGCTTATTCGCCTGGGGGGCATGGTGAAACTGAATATTTGTTTTTTGAAGCAGGAACGAGCGTTAACGGCGTGGCACAACAGGCCGTCAATTTAGGTTTTGTCAGAAACGCTTGGCATTTCAAATTGGTAACCCGGTGGCGTGGATTAGACCGGTCGCTATATGCGGGTGAGTATGAAATACCGCCAAATTCAACTCCTTATGATGTTCTTACCAAGATAAAATTACAGGACACTTATAAGCGCCGGTTTGTTGTGCCGGAAGGAGCTTCGGTGCAGGATATGGACCTGCTGCTCAGCGGTGCATTTGGTTTAAACTTGGCGGTGTATGCGCTGCCGCCGGAAGGCAGTTTGCTTCCGGAAACATATTATTATGAGCGCGGTGACAGTGCAGCGGCCCTGATCGACCGCATGCAAACGGCAATGAAGGATGTGTTTGACCAGTTGTGGCGCAGCCGCGCCGGCGACTTGCCGTTTACGGACAAACAGCAGGCGATTATTTTGGCATCAATCGTTGAAAAAGAAACAGGTGTTGCGTCGGAACGGCCTTTGGTGGCGGCCGTATTCGTCAATCGATTAAAGAAAAGCATGCGCCTGCAGTCAGACCCAACTGTGATATACGGGATCAGCGGCGGTGCACCTTTGGGGCGGGCTCTTACACGGCGTGATCTGCGAACTGATACGCCGTTTAACAGTTATCGGCGCGGCGGGTTGCCGCCAACACCGATTGCGAACCCGGGTAAGGCTTCTATTGCTGCTGTGCTTAATCCGGCAAATGTTCCCTATCTATATTTTGTTGCCGATGGCACTGGTGGCCACGCTTTTGCCACTACGCTTGCCGAACACAATAAAAATGTTGCTCGTTGGCGCCTAATCCAGAAAAACGCACCCTAGCCGAATTTTGCACACTATTATTGTGCCTTTCCGAGCTAAATTTACTATAGTAGGCAACCAATTAAACAGCGATTAGGACGCTTTATGACGCTAGCAAGTATGACAGGATTTACCCGGCGCGGCGGCGAAGCGGGGCCGTTTCGTTGGAACTGGGAGATCAAAAGCGTCAACAATAAAGGCTTGGAGGTTCGCACCAAAATTCCCGGCTTCCTTGACGGCTTTGATATTGAAATCAAAAAGATTATTTCTTCCGCTTTAACGCGAGGGTCGGTTTTTTTAAATTTGCAAGTGGATAGGGCCGCCGATAGTGAGCGGTTTGTTGTAAATGAGGCCCGGCTTGCTGATCTCATAGACGTTGCTGCACGCTATAGCGACCAACCAGGTGTTGTGCCAGCCAGTATTGATGGTTTGCTGTCGGTTAAAGGCGTAGTTGAATTGGTCAGTGACGAACCATCTGACGAGGAACAAACATCTTTGATGGTGGCTTTGCTGGCCGATCTAAAGCTGCTGGTGGCAGACCTCATTGCTGCGCGGCAGACTGAAGGCCAGCGAATGGAGACATTCCTGACCAAACAACTCAATGAAATGCAGGACTTGATGGTTGCGGCGAAGCTCGCAGTTGGCGACCGTAGTATTGCGATGCGTGAACGATTTACCTCGCAGGTGAGGAAACTTGAGCAGTCAGACAAGCCTGTAAGTGACGAGCGGCTCGCGCAAGAGATTGCGGTGATGGCTGTGAAGGCAGATATTCAGGAAGAATTTGATCGGCTGGAAAGCCACTTCGTGGAAGCAACTACGTTGCTGGGAGCTGAAAAGCCTGTGGGGAGACGGTTGGATTTCCTGTGCCAGGAGTTTAACAGGGAAGCAAATACGCTCTGCTCAAAATCGGGGGATACCCAGCTGACGAAAATAGGTGTAGACCTTAAAGTTCTGATTGATCAGTTTAGAGAACAAGTGCAAAATATAGAATAAAGTGATATATATCAAAATATTAAGATTATAGGTTAATGTATGTCTTTAGACCCTATCGATTCACGGCGCGGCTTGATGCTGGTGATGTCTTCCCCATCTGGTGCCGGTAAAACCACGCTAACCCGTCGGCTTCTTGAGGAAGATGATGATGTGGTTATGTCGGTTTCTGCGACAACACGCGAGCCTCGCCCGGGAGAACAAGACGGCACGGATTATTTCTTTGTTAGCCACGAGAGATTTCGCGACATGATCGACCAGGGGGAGCTGCTGGAGCATGCGATTGTGTTTGAAAATCGATACGGAACACCAACAGGCCCCGTTGCCGAGGCACTGAAGAGCGGTAAAGACGTGATATTTGACATTGACTGGCAAGGCACCCAGCAAATGATGTCCAGCGCCAGCGCGATTGATCTGGTTAGAATTTTCATTCTTCCCCCCAGTGTAAAAACGCTGGAAGAGCGGTTGCGCAAACGCGGGCAAGACAGTGATGAAACAGTTCAACACAGGATGGAACAGGCAGAAAGTGAAATCAGTCACTGGGCCGAATACGACTATGTGCTGGTAAATGATGACCTTGAGAGAACGTATGAAGACCTGAAGGCAATTGTGAGGGCTGAACGTTTCCGCAGGGAAAGAAGGCCGGGCATGTCTGATTTTGTACGCCAGCTAATGGAAGAACGCCAACACTAAGGAACTTATCGCTTATTCTCGGCGCGCTTCAGCCCGTACTGACGGGCCAGTTCAACAAAACCTTCGACGCTGATGTTTTCTGCGCGCAGCGTTGGCTCAAGACCCGCCGCTTCCAGCAGTTCGAGCGCAGGTACGTCCAGTGCTTTTAAGCTCGCTCGCAGCATTTTTCGTCGTTGGCCAAACGCCTGCGCTACCACTTTTTCAAGATCTGCAAGGGCGACACGACTGTCAAGCGGTTCCGTGGGTACAAAATGAATGATCGCACTGGATACTTTTGGCGGCGGCGTGAAGGCGGCCGCCGGCACCCGCATAGCTATGCGAACCCGGCCTCGCCACTGCGCGAGCACAGACAGGCGACCATATGCCTTGCTTCCAGGGGCTGCGACAATGCGTTCCGCAACTTCTTGCTGGAACATCAATGTGAGCGACTTATACCAAGGCAGCCACTTGTCGAGGGTCAACCATTTAACAAACAGCATTGTCCCGACGTTGTAGGGAAGATTGGAAGCAATTCTGGCGTCTTCGTCGGCCTGTATTCCAAGTAAATCTGGCTCGTCAATGTCCAGCGCATCACCCCGGTGCACCCTAAGTGCACCGCCGTATGCAGAGGATACTTCTTCCAGCGCTGGAATGCACCGGTGATCCATTTCAACAGCGACTACACGTTTGGCACCGTTTTCCAGCAAACCCCGAGTTAAGCCACCTGGTCCGGGGCCAACCTCGTAAACTACGCTTTTGCTCAAGTCGCCGGCAATGCGGGCAATTTTGCCGGTTAAATTCAGGTCGAGCAGGAAGTTTTGACCAAATGACTTCTTTGCCTGCAAATCGTGGGATTTGATAACCTCTCGCAGCGGCGGTAATTTATCCGTCATCGGTAGTCTCATTGCGGCAGCCCGAGCGGACGCGTCGCGCTATGTCATCGGCAGTCATGATCGCTGCAATCATGCTGTCTAGCCTGCATATGCCCTTACCTGACAGTGTCAACGCGGTGCCATGATCAGGTGAGGTGCGAATGATCGGTAGGCCCAACGTGATATTGACGCCGCCCCAAAAGTCCAATGTTTTCAGTGGAATAAGGGCTTGATCATGATACATGCACAAAACCGCATCATATTTCTCGCGCGCCTCCGCGTGAAAAAGTGTGTCGGCGGGAGCGGGACCAACTACATCAATACCGTGGTCTCTAAGGGCCCAAATGGCTGGTTTGATGTGGGTGGCTTCTTCCATACCGATAGTGCCATCTTCACCAGCATGGGGGTTAAGCCCCGCAACAGCTAGTCTCGGGTTTTCGATGCCGAAACGCGCGCGCAAGTCGTGCGCAGTAACGACGCCTGCATGTATTATTTTGTCTGCAGTAAGCACGCGGGCAACGTCCTTAAGCGGCACATGGGTAGTAATAGGGATAACCCGCAGCCCCGTTGTTGCCAACATCATGACAGATTGATCGTCGTCTAGTCCGCACAGGCGCGCCAGATATTCCGTATGCCCCGGGGCGCCGAAGCCAGCCCTGTATAAGCCAGCCTTGTGAATGGGCGCGGTAACTATTCCAGCAACTTGGCCGTTTGAGGCAAGCTGCACTGCTGCGTCGATCGATTTAATAACGGCATTGCCGTTGTCTGGGTTAAGTGTGCCGGGAATGATTGTCGTTTTAGTAGGGATATCAAACACAGGCAGGGTGCTGTCGTTGCCCGCAGACAGTTGTGCGGGGTCCGTGATCAAGCGGATCGGTAGGTCTTTGTCGTATGCGCAGAGCGCATCTGCAGCGCCAACATAGGCGATAGGGGGCAAGGTCAACTCGTGCCGTCTGCGCCAAATTCTGGCGATCAGCTCCGGGCCAATGCCTGCGGGTTCGCCCATCGTAACTGCGAGTGGAAGTTGACCAGCGTAAGAGGCCATAGGTTTAGCGGTAATCGACAATCGCGTCGCGGCGAATGTCGCGCAGATAACGCCGGGCCATCATGGAAAGGCGCTGCTGTTCTAGTTGATTGAAAACCGCGTCAAAATCCGGCTCCTGAACCACAGGCTCCTGCATGTCACATACGATAAGAACGCGCTTACCGTCCTGAGCATCCAGAACGTCCGTTGCCTGGCCAACCTGCAAATTTTCGATAGCTACACGGAATTCATTGGTCAGGTCACGTAGGCGTAGCGGTGCGATGTCCGTACGTCCAGTTATGCCCGCTGCTGCTGCTAGCCCTGCTACATCTTCGCAGTTGGTTGTTTGGTCTTTAAGCGGCTCTACCACACTTAAGTATGTGTCTAAACCGGCTTCAACGTCGGCCAAAGGCAAATGCAGCTGATTGAGCACAAGCTGCGTATCCAGCGGATCAACCGTTAGAACCCGTCTTCGGTCTGCTACTGCCAAAATCAAAAAACCGCCCGGTGAGCGGATTGGATCCAGTGTGTTTCCAACAGACCCGTTTTGCACCGCTTCACTGTATAGTGGATCGAGGTCATCTACAGTTACCCAACCCAGATCTCCGCCGACTGCAGCGGAGGATGAAGCTGACAACTGCTGTGCAATTTGCGCGAAGGTCGCGCCGCCTTTGATTTGCTCTACCAGTTGATTGGCATTCGTTTCCACCGCAGCTGATTGCTCGGGCGTTTCACTCAGCAAAACAATTTCACTAAGACGATACTCAAATTTGCCGCGGTTATCATATATGCGTTGGATGAAAGCTTCGACCTCTTCGTCAGAAACACTAACAAAAGCACCTAGACGACCCTGGACCAGCTGGGACCATGAAATTTCGGCCTCCATCTGTCGTTTCATGGTATTCTTGCTGGAGCCAATTTGGGCCAGCGCTTGGGCAAATTGTTCCGGTTCCTGGCCAGAGCCTTCCGCGCGACGGGCAAAAAACTGCTCAAGCTGCGCATCTTCAATAACCAGTTCAACTTCTGCTGCTTCTTGAAGCTGCAATCGTTCGTCAACCATCGAGCGTATTACCTGTTCGCGAACCTGGAGAAATTCTTCCTGCGATGTTACGCCGCCAGAGATAGCTATCACCAGTCTTAGTCGTTGGTTAATGTCGAATGATGAAATTGGTTCATCATTCACCAAAACTTCAATTGCATTTAACGGTTGCGACTGAGTTTGCTGCTGCGCTGTCACAGAAACGGAGAGGGAAACGGCGGCAAAGCCACCACAGACCAATAGATCTTTTATCAGTCTAATGGGTTTGCTCATTCTAGGGTTACTCAACATGGTCGACAAATTTCTTCTCAATAGAGGCAGTTCAGCTAGCCTTTTAGCGGTTTTCGAGGTGATTAACTACCCCAAATTCGTCAATTTTAGCCTGAACATGATGGAAGTGCCGGGTTCAACGTCACGGTCACGGGTAAATGTCTCTCTCAGGCGCAGGCCCAGTTCAATACATTCGTTCTGATATTCGATGCCAACACTATATTGTACAGGGCCTGAATCCTCAATTGTCGTTAGTAGTTCAGCGCCCTCCAAGCGACGGGTCCAGGTTCCGGTCAATTTCCAGTTTTCGTCGAATTTATAAAATCCGCTTACTCTGATTTCTTCCCGGTCTTCCCGATTTATAAAAGGCAGATTTCGGTTTAGGCGTGTATAGCCGGCGCGCAGGCTTTTTTTGCTGTCGCCGAAGGTGACATCAATGTCGTTCCTTCGCATTTTTAGACTTTTATCGTCAAGACGGTAACGATGCTCAAAATCGATCCAACCATCATAACTTACATGGGTTCGCCCGACGATATCCGATGAGCTGCCCTCCAGGCCGATGCCGTCCGCAAGTACGATGTCCTGGCCGGTAATCCGCCACGATTGGCCAACGAGAACATCGGTTGTTAGCTTCTCGCCTTCAAAGCGCCAGCGAACGCCGAAAGTTGCTCGGCTGCCTTCTTCCCATAGGTCAAACCCGCTCGTTCGGTCGGCAGAAAACAGGTTGAGGTCTGATAGTTCAAAAGCCCGGCTATCTTCGTTTACGATGCTATCCGGCGTACCGCGACGCGGTGAAAGGCTGATTTCGGTGATAGGTTCTACGGTATGAGTGCCGCTAGTGCCGTATTTCACTAAAGGCCAACTTACAGTAGTCGTTAGGCGGGCCAGTCTGCGCCATTCGCTGCCAGAGGTGCCACCAAAGGAACCAGCAAATGCCGGGTCGTCCGGCTGATCTGCTGCGTCGAGATTATAAAGGTCACTGCGCGCAAGCGCGTCCACATCCAAAACGAAACCATTCGGCGTAATCCAGCGTCGCTGCCAGTTTGCAATTAACGAAAGTCGCCGGGTATCCAGACCGTCTGTACGGTGCAAGGCAAGGGCGTTGCCGCGTAAGCTAATGGTTCCGCCTAGAGGCTTATAATTGGGTATGAACTCAGCATCTATCAGAGGCAGCGCAAATGCCGCCTTTCCAGAATCATCCTCAAGCCGCAAACCCTGAAAGGCGATGGCACGAGAAGAAATATAAGACGCGTCGAAAAACCCTTCCAGCAGATATTCGCTGACCAGGGTGTCGGCGTTGGATATTTCGTAGCGGCCAAGATAAGTATCATCGGAGGCATAGTTGACTTGGTAAGTGGAGCGCCAGCGTTCGCTGTGGTGAAAACGGCCTTGAGACGAAATATGGCCGCGTGTTTCTTTTGTTCCAGTGCGTGCATTTGTGAAGTCGCGTTGGTCTGCGCGCGTAATGCTGCCGTCGAAACTAAACTGGCCAATACCGACATGTTGCCGGTATTGGCCTTTTAAAACAAAGCCTTCTCTTGTAGTGTAAACAGGAGTGAACGTTGCATCGATACTGTCGCTGAAGACATGGTAATAGGGGATACCTGCAACAAATCCGAGATTTCGACTGGTTTGGATATCAAGCGGTAGAAGGCCGCTGGCCCGGTCAACTGTGGGATCCGGGTGTGAGAAGTAGGGTGTCCAGAATAGCGGTACGCCGAGCACCTCAAGAATTGCGTCTTTATAGTAAAGTCGCCGTTTGCCCTTGTCATGAACAACCTTAACGGCCTTTAGCTGCCAAAGTGGTTTTTTGCCGCTGCCGTCTGCGCATATTTTACAAGGGCTATAGGACGCACGCCTTAGGACGGTCCTACCTGTTTCCTCAATCCGCTCACCAGTTGCGGCAACCGCCTGCGCGCCGTCTGCCATGATCAGACGAATATTTTCAACAAAGGCGTCTTTTAGCTGGTTTTGCAGCAATATTTGAGGTGCAATAATCCGGTCCCCGCTCGGAGTGGTAAGTTCCACGGCGCCGACGGCCCGGGCTTCTCCGGTGGTTTCATTGTAAAAGACCTCGCCAGCTTTCAGTGTGTAGCCTTCGCGCGCTAGCTCGACGTTTCCCATTGCCCTAATCTCGCCGGTGTCTGGGTCGTAGGTAAGCTGGTCAGCAACCAGTTCGACCCGCTCAGCATCGAGTGCCTGTTTTTGTTCAGGTGCTTTCTCGCTCTGCGCGAAGGCAGGAACGGTTATCAGCAATCCAGACGTTAGTATGGTACCAGCCAACAGACAGGTTCGCCCGATGCGGTGAGCAGACATTGAAAATTTATCATTGTTTATGGGCACGGCTGCTTCTCATCGCTTATAGTATCCTTGGGCCATTCGCGGTCTTGGCGTAGTCTTGGGCCAAAGTATTTGTGACTTGATAGCCGTGATTGAACACAATCGCAATTGCGGATCACCTAATCCCATCAGGAAATTCGTTTGTTGCCGATAAATATGTCATTTTAGTGGGCAGGCGCTTGCCATGGTGCCGATTAGAAGGCATTACTTTGACAATGAGTTTAGTGGCTGGCGCCCCGACAAAATGGGCCGCAAAAATAACATAACAAATGATTGAGGGACCTATGCAGATCAGTTTTGCATCATTAGAACTGCCAAATGACGGTGCAGTTGCGTTTTTAGTTGAAAAAGACAAGCCTTTTACCGGCCTCGCGGCAGAGACGGATGCCTCGGTATCTGGCGCGTTGTCAAAAGCGAGGGATATCACTCGCTTTACCGGTGCATCGGGCCAGACACAGGACATTGTCGCGCCTGCTGGTTTGAATGTTGACCGAGTTTTGCTGGTTGGGATTGGTGAACGAGACAAGTTGAGCGAAGTGGATTGGGTCGAAATCGGCGCGAGTATCACGTCAGCATTGGCATCGTCGGGCAGTGCGTCTGTCTCCATTGTAGCAGATGCAGGCGGTGTTGAAGCAGTTAGCCTTGCCGAGGGGGCGTTGCTGAGAAGTTATCGGTTTGACAAATACCGCACCAAAGAACCAGAAGCAAAAAAACCAACGCTGAGACAGGTAAAAGTTCTGACATCCGATCCTCAAGGGAATGTTGATAATTTTGCGTCACGCGAGCGGGTGTCTGACGGCGTGTTTATGACGCGCGATCTGGTTTCCGAGCCAGCAAATATATTGCACCCCGAAAGTTTTGCCCAAGAGATAAGAGGTCTGTCTTCGCTAGGCGTTGATGTTGAAGTGCTCGGTGAGGCAGAAATGACCAAGCTGGGTATGGGGGCGTTGCTTGGTGTGGGCCAAGGTTCTGCGTTCGAGAGCCAGCTGGTTATTATGCGTTGGAACGGTGCGGGCAAAGATGATCAGCCCATATCGTTTGTCGGCAAAGGCGTTACCTTTGATACCGGCGGCATCTCACTAAAACCCGGGCCGGGCATGGAGCAAATGAAGTGGGACATGGGCGGTGCGGGCACAGTTGTTGGCTTGATGAAAGCACTGGCGGGCCGCAAGGCTAAAGTTAATGTGGTCGCAACCGTTGGTTTGGTTGAAAATATGCCGTCCAGTACAGCGCAGCGACCGGGGGATGTTGTCACCAGTATGTCGGGCCAAACCATCGAGATACTGAATACTGACGCTGAAGGCCGGTTAGTTCTTGCTGATGCTCTTTGGTATACACAGGACCGTTTTAAACCCAAATTTATGATCGACCTGGCTACGCTAACTGGTGCGATCATCACCAGTCTTGGTCATGAGCACGCGGGATTGTTCAGTGATAGTGATGAGCTTGCGGAACAAATTTTCAAAGCGGGTGCGGACACGGGCGATAAAGTGTGGCGGATGCCCATTCATGCCAACTATGACAAGCTGATTGACTGCCCAACCGCAGATATGAAAAATCTAGGCGGTCCTGGTGCGGGTTCGATTACGGCGGCTCAATTCCTCAAGCGCTTTGCCAATGACGTGCCGTGGGTCCATTTGGATATTGCCGGCACTGTATGGTCCGAGAAAGACCTGCCTTTGTCTGAAAAAGGTGGAACTGGGTTCGGCGTACGCCTACTTGACCGGTTTGTTGCTGATAACTGCGAAGGTTGACGGGGGCGGTTTTGAAGGACATTCGCTTTTATCACTTACAACGGCAGTCGCTCGATGAAGCGCTACCAAAACTGATGGTCAAAGTCGGCGAAGCCGGTCTACATGCCATCATTAAAAGCGAAGACAAGGCGCTCATCGACAAGTTGGATAAAGCCCTGTGGGAGTTTGACCCGGAGAGCTTTCTGCCACACGATAAGGACGGTTGCGACCACCCGAAACAGCAGACATTTTTTCTGACAACAGTCGATGAAAACCCTAATGGCTCAACGGTATTGGTTCTGATAGACGCTGCAAAACATGTGGATTTCGATGATTATGACCGGTGTCTTTATATGTTTGATGGTCGCAGTGAAGACGTTGTTGCCGCTGCCAGGAATGACTGGAAAGCCTGGAAAGCCGACGAGGCTGCCAATTATTCCATGTCTTATTGGCAGCAAAAAGAAATGGGCGGTTGGGAGCAGAAAGCCTGATGCCTAAGCGCTCACACGATGCTTATCGGGTTTCGAATGATGGCACTGACTTTAACCTTGAACGGGTGCACCGCTGGTTATCGGAAGATGCCTATTGGTCGAAAGGCATATCCAAAGACCTTGTCAGGCGAGGATTTTCCAATTCACTGGCTTTTCACCTTCTTCACAATACCGAAGGACAGGTTGGAGTCGCACGCATGATCACAGATCAAGCGTCTTATGCTTATCTTGCGGATGTCTTTATCCAACCGGATCATCGCGGTTGCGGGCTCGGGACTATGCTAATGGAGCATGTAACGGTGCATCCTAACTTGCAGGGTCTGAGGCGACAAATGCTAGCGACATCGGATATGCACGGCCTATACAAAAAATTTGGATTTACCACGCTTAGTAAACCTGAAATTTTGATGGAGAAGCTGGGCGACGGCGCTTATCGCGGTTAAAACTTACAATTCGTTTGTGATTATTTTCAGCGCATCCACCAGTTTCATCATATCATCCGGTGTATTGTAAAATGACGGTGTGACCCGAATGCAGTCGCCTGTAGCAGGTCCGGTTCTGCGGGTTGTTAAAACACCGAATTCCGTCGCCAGTCGTTTCATTAGCGCATTATTTGCTTCGGTTGTCGTTACACCATCCAGCCGAAATGACGTCAGCCCAGCAACCATGGCAGGATCGTCGGGGGTTAGTACGGTTAAGCCCTTCATGCCGCGAGCTTTGTCTACCCATAAGCTGCGCAAATATCGAAGTCTCGCTTCTTTGTTTGCAGTGCCAATCTGGTTGTGAAACTCAAGCGTCTTTGGAATTGCCATATGTGCAGCCATATTGACTGTACCGGTATCAATGCGCGCAGTTACTTTATTGGAGCCGGGGCTTTTTGCCATGTAGGTGTCGATATCTTGAACGTGTTCCTTGTTGATATAAACAACGCCGCATCCAATTGGAGCACCAGCCCATTTGTGCAAGTTAACGCCGACAAAGTCGCAGCCCAGCTGCTCGATGTCGAAATCTACTTGACCGACCGAATGGGCGGCATCCAGGATAACATCAATGCCGCGGGCTTTGGCCATGGCAGCAATTTTGGCAACCGGGATGATAAGACCAGTCCAATTATTCAGGTGCGTAAGTAACAAGAGTTTCGTCTTTGGATTCGCATCCAGCGATTGCTGGTAAAATGACAGGATATCTTTTTCGGTCAGCGACTTATTCTTGGTGGGTTCCGGGAAGTTAACTTTTACGGGTACCGCTCCGCGCCGATCAGCCAGCCAACGCATAGCGGTTTTCATCTCGGAATAATCAAGATCCGCATAGAGAACGGTGTCACCGGGCGATAATTTATTATAGCCGCCAATCAGAGCTTGCAAGGCTTCGGTTGCACCCCGGGTGAGGGCTATTTCATCCGCACCAACATTTAGAAAACCAGCTACTTGTTCGCGCAAGCCCACATATGTTTTGCCCAGGTCCCAACGGGCAAAATGGGTGTTTTCGCGGTTCACCCATGCTGTAAGGCGTTGATATTCTTGAAGAACAGGCGTTGCCATAATCCCCCAATAACCATTTTCCAAGTTGGTGACGTCGTTCGTTACATCGTAATTCTGGGCAACGGCATGCCAGAATTTTTCGTCTGTTGCTACGGAATCCGCAGAGCCAGCAGGTTTTAGAATTGGAGGCACGGATGCGCCAGCACCAGCAGAGACAACGCTTGCCGTCCCCGCCACCAAAGCGCCATTGATAAATTTTCGTCTGGAAAGTGAAGTCATTTGTATGCCCTGTCAGTCACGGTAAAGGATGAAAACGGCTGCCAACAGTATGGCATCTTTGAGTAAAAAATGCCCGGTACTTGCTAGATTGGGAAACCCGCCGCCCCAGCTGGCAGTAAAACTAATCAGAAAACTAAGAGTAACGATAAAAGTGCCGCCAGCCAGTAACAATCCAAATTCATAGGCTTTGCGGTTCCACCAGTGCCCGGTCAACAGCAGAACCGTCAGCAACTCAATAGCGCCGATGACGTTGGATGCATTTTGCTTGCCCAAGTCAGTGATCCACCAATTAAACACAGGGCTGGAGGTAAGTAGCGGCCAAACTCCCTCGGCTTCTGGACCAGTGAACTTCATCGCGCCTATCCAGCCTAGCACCATGATCAAACCGATCAGCATTATCTCTTTGGCGCCTCTGACGTTCAGAAACCACAAGGCTACGCCTAAGATGGCAATATATTTGATCAATCCCTGACCGCTGCCAATCGCCGGGAAACCGCCCAGGCTTTTTATCCACACAGGGTTGGTAAACATCAAGCTCAGCGCGCCCAGGGATAATAGTGCAATAAGCCCGAAGCTCATACGTTTGAACCGTTGCGGAATTGAATAGATAGCAATCAATAACCCTGTGCCAGCTTGGAGAATACCGAGAGCAAATGCAATGTCTGCTTTATGGGGCTTTAATTGAGATGAAAAAGGGTGCGCATCGACCCACTGGGAGATGGTGGAACCTGTAAGTCCCATAAGGTTCATTAGGCCGAACCAGATAAACATGCCGGACAGTGACAAAACTGCATACATATGAGTAGTTGATGCTGTCGGCATTATACGATTAATGAGTGCCTGCATTGTTCCCTCCCTGCGGGCCAACTGTGCGTTGATATTCGGGCAGGGTCAAGAGGTTGGGGGCAACAGGTTATCCAGCCTCTGATTTAGCTACGGCGTATATTTCCTCTGCTTTTACCCACTTGGTCTCTGCGGCGGCGATTTCTTCTTTGATCGTCCGCAATTTCAATTGAAGCCGGGTCACGGCGCGCGCTGCTTCTTCGTCTTGGTCACCGTATAACTCAGGGTTGGCAAGTTCAAGGTCAATTGTAGCTTTGTTCGCTTCTAGTTTTTCGACCTTCTTTTCCGCATCTTCAACAGCGCGTTTCAGAGGGGCCAGTTGTTTGCGCTTTTCCGCCGCCTGCTTGCGGGCTTCCTTTTTGTTCATGCCCTGACGTGGACCGCGCCTCTGCGCGCGGTCTCCGGCACGGGCCGCTAACAGGTGTCTTCTATAGTCCTCCAGATCGCCGTCAAAAGTTTTAACGTCGCTGTCTTCTACAATCCAAAGGCGGTCTACACAGGCATCAACAAGATGACGGTCATGGCTAATTAGAAGCACAGCACCATCATAACCATTAATGGCATGGATAAGGGCTTCGCGGCTGTCCACATCCAGGTGATTTGTCGGCTCATCCAAAATTAGCAGCTGTGGCTTTTTGAATGTTGCGATCGCGAACATCAGTCGGGCTTTTTCTCCGCCCGACAAGCTGTCCACTGGCCGTGTTGCTTTGTCAGCACCGAATCCGAAACTACCCAACCGCGCACGAACTTTCGATTCGATGGCGTCCGGCATTAATTTGGTCATGTGATTAAGCGGCGTGTCGGTTGATACAAGCTCGTCCAGCTGGTGCTGGGCAAAATAGCCAATCCCAAGCACACGAGACTTGATCATCTTGCCTTCCATGGGGACTAGTTTGCTCGCCAACAGTTTGGCAAAGGTGGACTTGCCGTTGCCGTTAGCGCCCAACAAGGCAATGCGGTCATCCATGTCGATACGCAGGTCCAGCTTCTTAAGTATCGGATTATTATCTTCATACCCAACACTGGCTTCTTCGAGCGCAATCAGAGGCGACGAAAGCGGCTCTGGTTTCGGGAAATTGAATGGCACCGTGTGGGCTTCTACCATCGTCACAATCGGCTTCATCCGGGCCAGCGCCTTCATGCGGCTTTGGGCCTGCTTGGCCTTGCTGGCTTTGGCTTGAAACCGGTCAACGAAGGACTGAATATGCCGGCGCTCGTTTTCCTGCTTTGATTTCAGCGCCATCTGGTGTTCCATTTTCTGGCGCCGTAGTTGTTCGAAGCGGTCATACCCGCCTGTATAGCTATTCAGTTTTCCGTTCTCTAGGTGAATTATGTGGGTAACAGCCTTATTCAGCAAATCGCGGTCGTGGCTGACGATAATCACCGTATAGGGGTATGAACGCAGGAAGTTTTCCAGCCACATCACTCCTTCAAGGTCGAGATAGTTGGTAGGCTCATCGAGGAGCAGCAGATCAGGCTCATTAAACAAAACACAAGCGAGCGCGACGCGCATTCGCCAACCACCTGAATAGCTGCTGCAGGGTCGGGCCTGCGCTGCTTCGTCGAATCCAAGACCTGAAAGGATGGTGGCAGCGCGCGGTTCGGCGGAATGTGCACCGATGTCGGCAAGCCGTGTGTGTATTTCCGCTATGCGGAGTGGGTCTGTGGCAGTATCCGCTTCGGCCTCTAGTGCAGCAAGTTCATGGTTCGAATCGAGCACTGTCCTAAGCAAACTTTGTGGCCCGCCGGGGGCTTCCTGCCCCACATGACCCACACGGGCAGTAGCCCGAACATTGATATCACCGGCCTCTGGGGTCAATTCTTTCAAGATCATTTTAAGCAGGGTGGATTTTCCAGCACCGTTCCGGCCCACAAGGCCTACTTTGTGTCCGGGCGGAACGGCAACGGTCGCACCTTCAAACAAAAGGCGGTCGGCGATACGGAATGTTATGTCGTTTATATGAAGCATGGCCCGGCACCTATCACATGTTGCGGCGCGCTGCAAAGCAAAGCTTGGCAACGACGAACATTGTGGTTATAAGGCGCGCGAATCATCCGTTAACGCAATTTTTTGCACCAACAAATAAGGGACTGTCCCCATGGCTCTCGAGCGTACATTTTCAATCATCAAACCCGATGCAACCAAACGCAACCTGACAGGCGCTATTAATGCCATCTTCGAAAAGGCTGGCTTGCGTATTATCGCGCAAAAGCGCGTACAAATGACCCAAGCTCAGGCTGAAACTTTCTACGGCGTTCATAGCGAGCGGCCGTTTTTTGGTGAGCTGGTTGAATTTATGACTTCTGCACCTGTTGTTGTTCAGGTTCTGGAAGGCGAAAATGCTGTTCTCGCGCACCGCGAAGTGATGGGGGCAACAAACCCGGCAGAGGCTGCAGACGGTACAGTTCGCAAAGAATTTGCACTGTCGATCGGCGAAAACTCCGTGCATGGTTCCGATAGTCTGGAAAATGCAGCCATCGAAATGGCTCAGTTCTTTTCGGGTAACGAAATAGTCGGCTAGTCTGCCAAACCGGCGACGGCAGAAGAAATTGAAGGCGTGTCTACAGCGGACACGCCTTTTTCTGTTTGAGTGTGCCGCAACCGCGACGCCGGGAATATAATCCGTACATCCGTACCTTTGCCGCGCTGCGACGTAATTTCAACGGCGCCGTTGTGCAATTCTGTAAAGCGTTTAACCAGGGTCAGGCCAAGTCCAGCGCCCATTTTCTGGCGTGATTTTGCGTCCGAAAGCTGTGTGAAAGGCTCCAGCGCGCGTTTGGCTTCTTCGGATGTCATACCAACGCCTGTGTCGCTGACCAAGATGGTGATGCCCTGAACAGGATTGACATCCAACGAGCAGGTAACGGTTCCGCCGTCACGGGCGAATTTGATGCCGTTGGACACGAGGTTTAATACAATCTGTTTCACTAGTCGCTTGTCCGCAAACATTGTTGTGCTGCCATACAATGGCTTGGAAAGCTTTACGTGCACCTTGCTGGCTTCTCCGGACAAGACAAACATGCATTCGTTGATTACTTCTTCAACGCATAAAGTTTCTTCCTTTAGCTGATATTCTTTGGCTTGCATTTGTGACAGCAGCAAAATGTCGTTGATAGTTTCGAGCAAGTGGTTGCTGCTTCTCAGGATAACGTCACTATAATCCGCGTATTCAGCCACCGATAGCTTACGGTATTTTGGGTCCGACATTATTTCTGAAAACCCAATGATCGCAGTGAGAGGCGTTCTCAGCTCGTGGCTCATAATCGATAGGAACTGATCTTTTGCCGCGTTGGCATGACCGGCTTCTACAAGCGCCACTTTCAATTCGTCTTCTGCTATTTCGCGTTGCTGAATCTCGTTCTTCAACCGAAATGCCATGCGAAGCCATTCGGTAAAGCCAATGCTGAACATGAGACCGCCGGGCGCGTAGCCGAGAACAGGAACGATAAAGTCCCAACCTTGTTCGTCGGTGAATTCAAGCATTAGATAGGCAAGGGGAGTTTCTTCAAGATAGTTAAATAAACTTGCCAGTAGGAAAAGTGCTAGTCCACTGAATATCCAGCCGAAACCACGCACTTCAACAACGGTTTGTCGGTACAGCCTGATAAATAGGGCGGATACAAAAGCGGCTGCCAAAAATAGTGCCATATCTGGATGGATATATTCCATAAGTCCTAACACACTTCATTGACCCAGAAGTTTATATCATAGGGGAACAACCCTTGGGTTCGCAAGGGCTATGCCGAGGCTACTCTATTTGCATTAGGTAATGGCTGGGCTTATCGGTTCGTTAGTGTTCAGGTCGAGGTCTTTGAACACACATTTGCGAACCAATACACGAACTTTGCCCTCTGCGATAAGGCGCACAGCAGTAGGGTACATTTTGTGCTCGTAGTCAGTATTTTTGCCGCCTTGACTCCGGTGACGTTCCATCTAAATTTACAGAGTGTCACCAGCAATAGTAACTCTTTATCGGGGCAGACTGTAGATGTTACCGACATTCACAGAAGATCATGCAATTTTTCGTCACTCAGTCGCTGCATTTGTTGGGCAAGAAATCACGCCCTATGTAACTGAACTTGAGGACGATGGCCAAGTCCCGCGTGAGATATTCAAATTGCTCGGCGGATTAGGCTATCTCGGCGTGCGCCTCAGTGAGGAATACGGCGGTGGCGGGCAGAATTTCCTCTATACAACTGTTTTGCTGGAAGAACTGGTTCGCTGTGGTTCGGTCGGGGTCGCGGTGTCCATCATGGCCCATGCAGAGTTTGCCACCAAAGTCATCGACCGGGCCGGTTCTGACAGTTTGAAGGCGCGGTTTGTGCTGCCTGCAACGTCGGGCGATATGATCGGTGCCCTGGGGGTTACGGAGCCGGGTGCGGGCAGTGACGTAGCAGCTATCCGCACCAAAGCGGTCCGCGACGGGGCTGATTATGTGATCAACGGTGCAAAAAGCTTCATCACCAACGGATCTATTGCCGACTTTATCACGCTGGCGGTGCGCACTGGCGGCGAGGGGCATGGCGGCGTGTCACTGATCGTGGTACCGCTGGACGGTCCCGGCATTACCAAAAATCGCCTCAGGAAAACCATGTGCCATGCGTCTGACACAGCGGAATTGTTTTTTGATGATGTGAGGGTGCCAATAGAAAATTTGCTTGGTCAGGAAGGTGAGGGCTTTCGCTTGATTATGGAGGGGTTTGAGGGCGAACGACTGGTGCTTGCGATCATTGCTTGCAGCCAAATGCGGATGCTTTATGAAGCCGCAAAAAATCAAGGCATTGAACGCGAAGCTTTTGGCCAAAAGCTGTTGGGGTATCAGGTTTGGCAGCATCGGCTCGCGGATGTGCTAACCAAAATTACCGCAGCAGAAACATTAACTTATCGAGCATTGAACATGTATGTATGTGGCGAAAACGCCAATGCAGAAATATCGATGGCAAAGTTATTTGCAACCGAACTGGCGCATGAAATTGCGCACGAATGCACACAGATATTTGGTGGTATGGGGCTGATGGAAGAAACCGCTGTTGCGAGGCTTGCTCGCGATTGTAACGGATTTACCATCGGGGCGGGCACCAGCGAGATGATGCGTACCATTATAGCAAAATCATCTGGGTTGATGGCGTAAAAACCTGGGTTGATGGCGTGAAAACCGGGCGTGTAAAACCGGGCATAAAAGTCGGGTCCCTATATTTGGCGTCAACTATACCAAAGGGGAGATCATGCCTTTGGTTCCAAGGTCCGTATCGCTATAAACAACCTTGTTGCCTGAAACGCGGACCTTCCCTTCGGCAATAAGGCGCACAGCGGCTGGGTACATTTGGTGTTCGTAAAAGAGAATTTTTGCCGCCAGGCTTTCTTCGGTTTCACCCGCTGCAATAGGCACGACCGTTTGCATCAAAATGGGGCCATTGTCCATTTCGGGGCGGACAAAATGAATAGTGCAGCCGCCAAAACGCACGCCGTCTTCGATTGCCCGCGCATGAGTGTGCAAGCCCTTGTATGAGGGTAGAAGCGACGGGTGAATGTTGATCATCCTGTCTTTCCAACGGTTGACGAATTCTGCGTTTAAAATTCTCATGAATCCGGCCAAGCAAACTAGCTCGACCTCATGTTCCTTCAGGCAATCGTGGATAGCGTCTTCGAAGCTTGCACGGTCGTCGTAGCCGGTGTGGTCAATGCATACGGCGTCGATGCCTGCTTCTTTTGCTCGTTTAAGTCCCTTGGCGTTTGGGCGGTTTGCTATAACAACTGAAATTTGGGCCGGATAGTCACTTTGACTGCACGCATCGATGAGTGCCTGCAGGTTAGTGCCGCTACCGGAGATCATTACACCTAGTTTGAGTTGCCGCATTATCATGCGCCGCCTGTTGTGGCAGACCAGTCTGTCGCGGAGCCCCAGGTGTCGGCCAATCCACGAACGGTACATTTTGGCGATCCTTGGCCGTCGGTTATTTCACCAATAATGATCACGTCTTCGCCGTGTGCGCGCAGTATTTTTTGCGCTTCTTGAGAATTATCCGGTGAAACAATTACCACCATGCCGATGCCGCAGTTAAAGGTGCGCGCCATTTCTCGTGTTTTAATATTGCCTTCCTGTTGAAGCCATTTGAAAACGCCGGGCAATTCCCATGCTCCGCTATTAATCTGGGCGATTAATCCGTCGGGCATTACACGGGGAATATTCTCGAGAAAACCGCCGCCGGTAATGTGTGACAGGCCTTTGACTAGGCCGCCCTTGATAGCAGCGAGCGTGCTTCTCACGTAAATTTTTGTTGGTGCAAGCAAGGCGTCCGCGAGGGACGTCTGGGCAAAAGGTGCGGGATCGCTGTAGCTGTGGCCCTCGCCGGAAACCAATCGCCGAATCAGAGAATAGCCATTAGAATGGGGACCGCTGGAAGTTAGCCCCAAAATCACGTCACCCGCGGTGATCGTCGAGCCATCCAGAAGGGCCCCGCGTTCTGCTGCGCCGACACTAAATCCTGCCAAATCATAGTCAGCGCCTTGATACATGCCTGGCATTTCAGCTGTTTCGCCGCCAATAAGTGCGCAACCCGCCTGCCTGCAACCTTCGGCAATGCCGGCAACTACATCGGTCATTTGGGAGACATTTAGCTGCCCTGTTGCCATGTAATCGAGAAATAGCAGGGGCTCTGCGCCTTGTACGACAAGGTCGTTGACACACATGGCAACCAAGTCGATGCCGACGGTGTTGTGGATGCCAGCGTCGATTGCCACTTTCAATTTGGTGCCGACACCATCATTGGCTGCAACCAAAATTGGATCGGTAAATCCTGCGGCTTTCAAGTCAAACAAGCCGCCAAAGCCGCCTAAATCAGCGTCAGAACCGCTACGTTTTGTGCTTGCAGCAAGGGGCTTGATGTTGTTGACCAAAGCATCGCCTGCATCGATGTCGACACCGGCCTGCTTGTATGTATAAGACTGTTTTAAATCGGTCATCTAATGCTCGCTTTGCCATGATAATGGCATATTCGTAATCGAATGTTGATGCAGTTTTTTCGGTACGCCATTTGGCCTCGTAATTGTCCGTAAGGGCGTTATAGTGGCGCGCAAGATGATATGAAAGTCCTTATGCATACCCGAGTTAAAAATATTATCGTTTGCGCGCGCGTTTGCTGGCTGGCCTTTGCGGTGACGCTAGTTGTTTTGCCACAACAAACTGCAATAGCTCGGCAAGAGACACCGTTGGACCAGCTTTTTACCATCAGGGACATCAAGCTTGACGAAACAGCTTCAAGCGCAAACCGGGCACGTCAAACCGCTTTTCTGAAGGCCGAGGCCGAAGCCTACACCAAGCTTTTGCGCAAAATTACCCAGCTCGATGACAGGGTTTTGCTACCAGAGCTCAACGTTGCTGAACGCCAGGCGTTAATTAGCGGTATCGAAATCGTTGAGGAGCAATCGTCGTCGCGGCGTTATCTTGCAACCATGAATGTGCGCTTTGAACCCAGCCGCGTGAGCAGTTTTCTGGCAAGTTACGGCGTTCCCCATGTGCTCGGAACCGGCAGGCCAATTCTTGTATTGCATGCACACCAGAGAGGGCTTTCCACCTTTTTGTGGGAAGATGACTTTATTGTTAGCCGGGCGCGCAGCGACGTCGACTGGGTCAATCGCATCAGAGGCTACCGATTCGCTCGCGGTGAAATTAAAGAACGCCTCGCGATCAGCGCCTCAGAGGTTCAGGCCAAAGATGTTGAAGCGGCGCTCAAAATAGGGGCGCTGAATTCGCTCGACGCGGCTGTTCTGATCGTCTCAAACGTGGTCAATAAACCTGATGGCAACAATGAGCTATCATTTGAGTATACTGCGACCGATAGCGGCGTTACCGGCGACGGCACAGTGTCGTTTGTTAGCGGCGGCGAGCAAAAAGCGATGGCCGAAATGTTCGAGCTCGTTCTGGAGGTTATTGACGGCGCATGGCGCGAGCGGCTTTTGGTTGATACAGGAACCAGAGGTGAGTTGGACGTTGTGGTGCCAAGCTTGAGCCTGTCGGGGTTGGCAGAACTGGAACGACGCCTGGCAGCGGTTACGCTTGTACAAGCATATGAAGTCAAGGAGCTCGGAGTGCCACTCAGCCGGCTTTTCCTTCGCTATACTGGCCGAGAAGATCAGTTGACCCTTGCCTTGCGTTTTGAAGGCCTCGATCTTAAACCGTACGGCGACGAATTTATGTTAGAATTGCGAAAATAGTTGTAAGAAACAGACAAATGTGGGTGGTGGATGGCCGCCTCATAAGTCGGCATGGGATATCTCGGTATTATAAGGGGGACACAATGAATAGATGGATTTGGATCGGCAGTATCCTGATTGCCACTTTGTTTGTTTACATGACACGCGGCGTGCTGTTGCCTTTTTTGGCAGGTCTGGCAATCGCGTATTTCCTCGATCCGGTTGCCGACCGTTTTGAGACCTGGAAAGTGCCGCGTGGCATCGCGGCGGGTATCGTTATCACGCTGTTTTTCCTCTTCATTGTTGGTGTTGTGCTTGCCTTTTGGCCTATCTTGCAGACTCAGCTTTCCGCTGTGGCCGAACAACTGCCGCAGACTCTGGCTAATTTCCGACCATGGCTTACCCAAACCTTGGCCACATTGACAGATGACTACGGTGTCAACCTTGGTTCTGATGTTGACAGTTTTCTCGCAACATTTTCCGATGGTCTTTTATCACAAGCCAAAACTGCTGCAGCTGGCGCTTTGAAAGGAGGCTTGGCGTTCTTTAACTTGCTGACTTTGCTGCTAATTTCGCCGGTAGTTGCCTTTTATCTACTCCGTGACTGGGACCTGATTGTTGCCAAAGTGGACAGCTGGTTACCATCGTCTGGCGGTAACGTCGTTCGCGAACAAATGAAAAAGATCGATGAAGTTTTGGCCGGGTTTGTTCGCGGTCAACTGTTGGTGAGCACCACGATGGGCGTTCTGTACGGAGTTGGCTGGTCCATGACCGGGCTTAATTTTGGTGTCGTGCTCGGCGTGCTGGCGGGGGTGATGTCATTTGTGCCTTTTGTTGGCGCATTGTTGGCCGCGATTGTTGCTGTTGCAATGGCCATCGGGCAATGGGGCTTTGACCCTATGCAGGTAGGTATGGTTGCAGCGGTATTTTTTGTCGTTCAAACCATTGAAAGTGCGTTTTTGACGCCTCGCTTAGTGGGTGAAAGAGTTGGCCTGCACCCGGTTTGGGTATTATTCGCTGTTTTTGCAGGTGGTGAAATAATGGGATTTGTTGGCGTTTTAATTGCGGTTCCAGCTGCCGCCGCTGCTGCAGTTCTTGTGCGCTACTGGATCGACCACTATCTGGAGCATTATCAGGTGCCTGCGCCTGTTGTTGCGGGCGAGGCTGCCGTCGCAACGGCCGACACAAACAAAGAGCCATTGCAGAAAAACGTGCCAACAGAGAGCTCGAGCACCAACAAAAATAAAGAGATTGATACCTGATGGTCAACACCCGTCAAATACCCATGAATTTACTACATCCGGTGAGTTTTGACCTTTCTGACTTTATCGTCTCGGCTTCCAATGACAGTGCTTTTCGATTTCTAACGACTTTTGCAGAAAGTGGTATTCATTTTGGCGCTTTGGTTGGGCCTGCAGGATGCGGTAAGTCGCATCTTTTATTCGGATGGGGGAAAGAGCAGGGCGCAATTGCTATTGGCCCTTCGGATGATCTATCAAAGCTGATAACAGGTCGGCTTTATATTATCGATGATATCAATCAACGGAACAAAAGCGGTGAATTTTCGTTTTCTGATGACTATCTTTTCCACCTTTACAATTGGGTAAGGGAAATTAATGCGACAGTCGTTGTGACCGCTGACAGCGCACCATCACGCTGGGAACGTAAGTTGCCGGACTTGGTCTCCAGGCTTGCCACCATTCAGGTCGCTACAATCGAACAACCGGATGATGAGCTACTTCTCGTATTGCTAGTTAAATTGTTTTCTGACAGGCAGTTACAGGTTAATATTGATGTGTTAAACTATATTGTTAGCCGAATGGAGAGATCGTTTTTGGCGGCGAGGTTGTTTGTCGAATTGGTCGATAAAACAGCATTGGCAGAAAAGAAAAAAATAACCAAAACGTTGGTGCGTGCCTGCCTGGAAACATTGTAGTCAAACCTGAACTTGAAGCCATTTTTGATGGGCATCTTGAGATGGGCTGTCAGTGAACTTTATAGTGACCTAAATTTCCTGTAGCGTGGTCACAGTATCTGAAAAATTACCTGTCAGGAGTTAGTTAATGGCCGACGGAGGCAAAACCAATGCAATTGAGACAACTGCTGAAGTGGCAGATAAACTGTCTGTTGTTCAGGCGATAAAGGCTTTTCCTGCCGGGGATCGTTTCCTGAACCGGGAGCTTAGCTGGCTGCAATTTAACCTGCGAGTTCTTGAAGAAGCGGAAAATCCACGTCATCCACTGTTAGAGCGACTTCGTTTTTTGTCTATATCAGGCAATAATCTGGACGAATTTTATATGGTTAGGGTCGCGGGTTTGCGCGCCCAGTGTGATGCGGGTGTTGAGATACTTTCAGATGACGGCCTAACTCCTCTCCAACAGCTCACGCAGGTCAATATACTGGCAGAAAAGCTGATGAAAAAGCAGCAGCAGGTTTGGGCGTCTTTGACTTCTGAATTGCGCAACGAGGGCATTTGGGTGCTGACGGCATCAGAGGTTTCACAGTCAGAATTTGAGTGGATACGATCTTATTTCTACGACAATATATTGCCTGTTTTGACGCCCATAGCAGTTGACCCGGCCCATCCATTCCCGTTTATCCCTAATCTTGGCTTCACGCTGGGCATGTCGCTGAAGCGCGAACGCGACGGCGAGTCCATGGTGGCACTCCTGCCAGTACCGAATCACTTGCAACGATTTTTACGGTTGCCAGACAGCGGCGAGACCCGATTTATTTCGCTTGAACGTGTGCTTACTATGTTCTTGGACGAGCTTTTCCCTGGGTATAAAGTGAAAGGCAGTGGGGTTTTTCGGGTTATTCGCGATAGCGACATTGAAATTGAAGAAGAGGCCGAAGATCTGGTGCGGGTGTTTGAGAGCGCCCTAAAACGCCGAAAGCGCGGCCGCGTGATCCGCTTGAAGGTGGAAAAAGGCATGTCAAAAGCCCTGCGTAAGAACATCTTTACCCGCTTGGGAGCGGATGATGATGTGGTTGTGATGGTCGACGGTATTCTGGGCGTTAACGAGACCACGCAGTTGATTGTTGATGACCGGCCTGACCTTTTGTTTACGCCTTATCACCCCCGTTATCCTGAGCGGGTTCGTGACTTTAGTGGGGACATATTCAAGGCGATTGCTGCCAAGGATTTTGTTGTTCACCACCCATACGAGTCTTTTGAGGTGGTCCATCTGTTCCTGCGTCAGGCCGCCCGCGATCCTGATGTTGTTGCAATAAAGCAAACCCTGTACCGCGCTGGGGCTCAGTCGATGATTATTGGCGCGCTGATAGAGGCGTCAGAAGCCGGAAAAGCAGTGACAGCAGTTGTGGAGTTAAAAGCCCGCTTTGACGAAGAACAAAATATCAAATGGGCGCGTGATTTGGAGCGGGCAGGCGTCCATGTGGTGTTCGGTTCCATCGAGCTGAAAACCCACGGTAAAGTGTCGATGGTGGTGCGCCGCGAAAAGGGCAAGCTATTAAGCTATATGCATTTTGGCACCGGCAACTATCATCCGGTTACTGCTAAAATATACACCGATCTGTCTTTTTTCACCGCCGACCAAGCGCTGGCGCGTGATGCAAATAAAATGTTTAACTATCTGACCGGTTACATAGAACCGTTGGGGCTTGAAAAACTGGTATTGTCGCCTTTCAGTTTGCGCGACAGTTTGATGGAGCTGATCGACCGGGAAATCGAATTTGCGCAGGCTGGAAAACCGGCAGCCATATGGGTGAAACTCAATTCGCTGCTTGATAGCAAGATAATCGACAAGCTGTATGAAGCGTCACAAAATAACGTAAAAATTGAACTGATCATTCGCGGTATTTGTACCTTAAGACCCGGGATTAAGGGGTTAAGCGAAAATATACACGTGCGATCAATTGTTGGACGTTTTCTGGAGCATGCGCGTATTTGCTGTTTTGGCAACGGTCACGGCCTGCCATCAAGGCAAGCTAAGGTATTTATCTCGTCCGCTGATTGGATGCCGCGCAATTTGAACCGACGGGTTGAAACACTTGTGCCGATTGAAAACCCGACCGTTCACGACCAGATTATGGGGCAGGTGATGGCCGCCAACCTGAAGGACAATGACCAGACCTGGGTGATGAACTCGGATGGGTCGTTCGAGAAATATGAGCTTGAAGAAGATGAAGAAACCTTCAGTGCGCACCATTACTTCATGAATAACTCGTCCTTGTCTGGGCGAGGTTCGGCGATCGGTGAGAATGCGCCGATTATGCCGCTCATGGCATACGGACTAGAAAATTCATGATTGAGGACCATTCAGGCGAAAAACCGGGATATGTAGCGGTTATTGATATTGGCTCCAACTCCGTCCGATTGGTTGTTTTTTCCGGCCGAACGCGTGTGCCCTCGACCGTTTTTAATGAAAAAATCTTGTGCGGCCTTGGTGCCGAAGTGGGTGCCACCGGTCAGATGGGCGAGAAAGCTATGAAGTCGGCAATGTCGACTTTGAAGCGCTTCAAGGCCCTGTGCGATCAGATGCAGGTGTCGGAAACGCTGGTGGTTGCTACGGCGGCAGTACGGGATGCGGGCAATGGCCAGTACTTCGTTGAACGTGTTTTTGAGGAGACTGGTTTCGAAATTGACGTGATACCGGGCACAGAAGAAGGGCGTTTGGCCGGGCTTGGTGTTTTGTCAGGTGAACCCGTGGCTAACGGGGTTGTTGGTGATCTGGGCGGCGGGTCTTTGGAGTTGGCGCAAGTTAAAGATGGCGCGGTTGCCAATACTATTAGCCTTCCACTTGGCCCGCTTCGACTAACGAGCCGGTTCGGGACCAGATATTCACTCATCAGGAAATATTTACGGGAGCAGTTCAGCGCAATTCCCTGGCTGAAAGCCGCAAATCCACAGGATTTATATATGGTCGGTGGCGCGTGGCGCAATCTGGCGAAACTAATGATGCGTGAGAAATCAAATCCACTACCGATTTTGCACGGTTATTCCTCGACCAGAAGCGAGATGACACGTTATTGTCGGCGCATCAGCCAGATGGGAGCCGAGAATATACCCTTTGGCGGTGAACTACCGTTTCGTCGCCGCGAGGTATTGCCAGTTGCTGCTATAATACTTCAAGAATTGTCAGCTGAGATGAAGGCCCGCAACGCCATTATTTCTTCATACGGCCTTCGCGAAGGCCTGATATTTGATAAATTGCCTAAAACCGAACAGCAGATGGACCCGTTTCTCCATACTTGCCGAATATTGGCTGAGGAGCGGTGCCGGTTTGCCGAACATGCCGAGGTTATTTATGATTGGTCGCGCCCGCTTTTTAGGGCCACGGAAAATAGCAAGCGACGGGTCAAGCTCCATATGGCGATCTGTTTGCTCGGTGATATTGCATGGCGTGGCCATCCGGATTTTCGGGCGGAAAAGGCCGTGGAAACTGTCTTACACGGCAATTTCGTCGGTGTTAGCCACTCAGATCGGGCTTTTATCGCTGTTGCCCTCAATCAAGCTTACGGTGCGTCGGTCGATGCTCCCCATATCTCCCAAATACTCACCCTGTTGAATATTAAGGAAATTATTGAGGCTCGCATGATGGGGGCAGCGCTCCGGTTAGCTCAGCGCCTTTCTGGCGGAGCTGTTGCCGCACTAATGGTATCTCAGTTGCGTGTAACCAAAAAATATTTGTGGTTGGGTGTACCATCTCATTACAAAGATATCACCAATGAAGTGGTTGAAAAAAGACTATCTCATCTGGCTCGTTTGATGGGACGAAGCTCGGCGGTTGAGTTTCCGCCCGAGTTGAATGAAGTTTCCGTAAGATTATGACATAACCACCGTTCCAGTTTGATCAGTTAAAGGTTTTAAAATGGTGTCTACTGCAAAAGCATTTCGGACGTATCGTACGACAACAATAGCACTTCTGTATTGTGCCGTGAGTATGGCGGGATCGGTTGTCGGCGCGGCCTCCGCTAATGACTCTGAACTGCTACCTGTTCAGGTAATGAAACAATTCGCAGAGGAAACCTCAGGTACCGAAGCGAAACGCAATCTGGACCAGATAACCCTGTACCACCGTACGCGAGCAAGCCGCCAATACGCCGAAGCGGTAGACCATGTGGTTACCCAGTTGAGGGCTTACGGCTTTGACAATGCCGAGGTGTTGGAATTTCCCGCTGATGGCAAAACCATGTTTGGAACTCAAAAATCCCGTATGGCCTGGGATGTAGACTTTGCTGAGTTATGGATTTTGGACGAAACGGGCACCAGGGAACGCCGATTGGCGAGCTGGGATGCTGTGCCGCTGAGTGTGGCGCAGGATAGCCTTTCAGGGGCCGTGACCGCAGAACTTGTCGATGTTGGCGCTGGCTTGGACGAAAGCGATTACAAGGGTAGGGATATTGCAGGGAAGTTGGTGTTAACCGGCAGCCAGCCCGGCGCAATTGCCGATTTGGCGGTGGCGAAATACGGTGCTGCCGGGATTGTCTCCTATGCACCTAACCAAAAAACAGCATGGTGGAAGCAAGATGACCGGCTTGTTCGTTGGGGTCATCTGGCTTCGTTTCCTGCCGAACGATCCAAAACTTTCGCCTTCATGATTTCGCTCGGTGAAGCTCGGATGCTTATGGCTCGTATGCAAACCGGGCAACCGGTCAGGCTGGATGCCAAAATTGAGGCTTACCATAAACCCGGTACCTATCAGCTGATAACTGCTGCCATCGAAGGTGCTGATCCGGCACTGGCTAGCCAAGAGATTGCTTTCACTTGCCATCTGGATCATCCGCGTCCCGGCGCCAACGATAATGCATCTGGTTGCGTGGCGATCCTGGAGGCTGCGCGCACATTAAAAAAAATGATCGACGAGGGCGTGTTACCTGCTCCCAAGCGCACTATTCGCTTTATTTGGCCCGCAGAAATTGAAGGTAGCATTATCTTCCTGAGCGCACGGCCTGATATGGCAGCGCGGATAAAAGCAAATATCCATATGGATATGGTCGGCGGCGGCCTGGAAACCAAAGCTGTGTTTCGTATTGCCGGCTCCCCGGCAAGTATTCCCAGCTTTGTGCCTGTGGTTGGCCAGTATTTCGGCGAGTTCGTCAATCACCATAGTTTGGCCTACGCCAGCGGGGATGAAACCGAGTTCCCGCTTGTTGCACAAGACGGCGGCAAGGAACCGCTGATGGCGCTGATGGAACCTTTTTCCATGGGCAGCGATCACCAGATTTTCTCTGAAGGAACATGGGGCATTCCAGGCATTTACCTGCATGATTGGCCTGATCGCTATATCCATACCAACTTCGATACGGCTGCGATGATCGATCCGACCAAGCTTAAGCGGGCCGCGTACATCGGTGCTATCACTGCTTGGTATTTGGCGAATATGGCCGCAGACGATATGCCAGCCGCACTCGCGGTTCTGAAACAGGACACCTTGAAGCGCGCTGCTATGATCAGCGTAGGGTTTGCTGGATTAACTGAAGCTGAAAAACAAACAAAGTTGCGCATGTTTTTGGAAAGCGAGGCGGCGAAAATTGATAGCCTTAATCAGTTTACTGGAGGACAATCCTCCCAGCAATCGGAAGCTAAACGGTTTTTGACCGGGTTAGAGACATTGCTCGGCGGTCAAAGTGCACAAGGCCAGCCTGAAAAGGCATTAGAGGGCGCAGCGGCGGTGATCTATACACGTAATAGCAACATAAAAGGCCCGATGAATGGATTTGGTTACAGTTATCTGGATGACAAAATTGATCCGGCAAATAGAGGGTTGTTGAAGCTTAACGGCGAGCAAGCCTACGAAGCTTTGAACCTCGTGAACGGCGACCGGACGGTGCAGGACATTCATGATTGGATGACGCTGGTGTACGGACCAGTGGCGACTTCTGACGTATCGGATTATCTGGCCGCACTGGAAACCATTGATGTGGTTAAGCGTGTGAACTGAGAAGCGGTGCCGTGTTTACTATTAGTCGGCGGTGACGGCAGTCAAGTTCATCGTTAGCAGTGCGCCGGGTTTGGGCACATCTATAACGGAAATTGCAGTGCGGGCCGGGCGGCGCGCCCCCATTCGCTCAATATAGGCTTCATTCATTGCGTGAAAGTCCGCCATGTCCTTGAGGAATATGTTGATATGAATGATATGATCCAAGTTTGATCCTACTGTTGACAGCATATGGGCAAAAGCCTCCAAAATCTGTTTGGTTTGCGTGCCGACATCTGGCCCGGCAAGCACGCCGGTCGCGGGATCAACACCGGCGGTGGCGCCAATGGTGATGAATTGGCCAACTTTAGCAATGTGGCTGTAGGGGCCAACCGGCGTCATGGTATTTTCAGGCGTGAAGGTTTCCACTTTTGGCATTTGCTATCTCCCTGCAGGCGCCAACTATATCACATGCTCGAAAGGTTGCTTCCAAATAAACCCGGGTTATTCGGTTTCCAGCTCAACTACTTCAATGCTGCCTTTGTTGGCTGTTAGTGCCAAATCACCAGCCATGAGTTTTTTGGCATCTTTACCAAAAATATCATTTCGCCAACCATGGAATGCCCGCAAATCGGTCTTGTGCGGCTCGGCGGCCCATTGCTCTAATTCTTGAGCGCTTGCCACCATTCGCGATGCAACACGAGCCTGCTCGCACTTTATCTTCAGCAGAACTTTTAAAAGGTCCGCCATCGGAGGAGTCGCCGGACGCGGCTTAGCCCGGGCAAGTTGTGGCAGTTCAGAATCGGGTAATTCAAGCCCTTTTTCCAGCGCGTCCATTAAGCTTTTGCCTGCACGTGACCGGCTGAACCCATTTGGTACACCGCGAAGTCGGTCTAATTGGCTGGCATCTTTGGGCGGATGCGCGGCAATTTCAAAGAGGGTCTCGTCTTTAGCTACGCGGTTACGCGGAATGTCGCGTTGTTGCGCCTCAACTTCTCGCCATTCAGCAAGGCATTGCAGAACTCCCAAGAAACGTGGCTTGTTGGTGCGAACTTTCAGGCGCTTCCACGCGTCCTCGGGTTCCACTGTATAGAGGCTGGTTTCCTTGTAAGGAGCCATTTCCTCATCGACCCAGCTTTGCCGGTCGGTTTTCTCAAGCTCGTCTTTGAGTTTGCGGTAAATGGTGCGCAGGTGGGTTACGTCGCCGAGCGCATAGGTTAGCTGCGCGTCGCTAAGCGGACGTTTTGACCAGTCGGTATAACGGGCTGATTTATCCAGTTGGCCGCCGGTGATCTTGTTGACCAATGTTTCATAGCCGACCGAATCACCAAAACCGCACACCATTGCGGCAACTTGGGTATCGAATATGGGGGTCGGAAGCTGATTGACTATATTAACGAAAATTTCCAGGTCTTGCCGACAAGCGTGCAGCACCTTGATTACATTTTCATTGGCCATAAGATCGAAAAACGGCGCAAGGTCTAGGCCTTCGGCCAGTGGGTCAATCGCCGCTGCACCTTCGTCGTCTGCAATTTGGATCAGGCAGAGCTTTGAATAGTAGCTGCTATCTCGCAAAAACTCGGTATCGACAGTGACAAATTCGGCGGACTTTAAGCGGTCGCACAGGGCGGCCAGTTCATTTGAAGTTGTTATCGGCTGCATGCCATATTCCGTTATTGTTTGGCGCTTCTAATACACAGTTCGGAGCGGCGCGTCACCCTTTCTGTTCGCTAAATTTGCTGTAACCTTGACAAGCGGCGATATTCATGCGTTTTTCCGGCCAAAATTTGTGAGGTTTTCTCACAATATTTAGATTAAAATATGTAGGAAATCATGCACGAATATCGTTCACATAACTGTTCCGAACTCAGCCTGTCCCACGAAGGCGAAACCGTTCGCCTGTCTGGCTGGGTGCACCGCAAGCGCGACCACGGTGGCCTGTTGTTCATAGATTTGCGCGACAATTATGGTATGACCCAGCTTGTATTTGATGTGGATAGTGCATCGTTCGCAGCTGCTGAGGCTGTCCGTGCTGAAAGTGTTATTCGTATTGACGGACGAGTTAAGGCGCGCAGTGCGGAAACCATCAACAAAGACCTAGCGACCGGTGATGTGGAGATTTATGTTTCTGAAATGGAAATATTGTCCGCGGCGGGCGAACTGCCATTACCGGTGTTCGGTGATACCGAATATCCTGAAGATATTCGCCTTACATATCGCTTTCTTGATTTGAGGCGCGAGCGCATTCACAACAATATCTTGTTGCGGTCCAACGTGATTTCTGAGCTGCGGTCTGAGATGACAGGGCGGGGCTTCAACGAGTTTCAAACGCCTATACTAACTGCGTCTAGCCCGGAAGGTGCACGTGATTTTCTGGTTCCAGCACGCCAGCACCCGGGCAAGTTCTATGCACTGCCACAGGCACCTCAACAATTTAAGCAGTTGATTATGGTGTCGGGTTTTGACCGCTATTTTCAGATCGCGCCGTGTTTCCGCGATGAAGATGCCCGTGCGGATCGTAGCCCCGGCGAGTTTTACCAGCTCGACGTGGAAATGAGCTTTGTTACCCAGGAAGACGTTTTTGCAGCAATCGAGCCAGTGCTGGTGAATGTCTTCAATAAGTTCTCCGACAAGAAAGTAACTGAGGCACCGTTCCCACGCATCGCTTTCAAAGAGTCGATGTTGAAATACGGTAATGATAAGCCCGACCTTCGCAACCCTATCGAAATTCAGGATGTAACCGAATCATTCCGCGGTTCGGGTTTTAGTATTTTTGCAGGTATGATCGAGTCTGGCTCGGTTGTGCGCGCGATCCCAGCACCCGGCTCCGGCTCGAAATCGCGCCGTAAATTCTTTGACGCCACTAACGACTGGGCGAAGAAAGAAGGTTTTGCGGGTCTCGGCTACATCAATGTAAGCGAAGGCGTCGCCCGCGGCCCTATCGCCAAAGCGCTAGGCGAAGACGCAACCAACAAGCTGCTCGGCGAATTGGGGCTTGGCCCTGAAGACGGCGTTTTCTTTGCTTGTGATAAAGAAGCAGGCGCTGCGCGTCTTGCTGGCGTTGCTCGCACACGTGTAGGTGAAATGCTTGATCTTATCTCGGACGATGAGTTTAAATTCTGCTGGGTCGTAGATTACCCTATGTTCGAATATGACGATGACAATAAGAAGATCGATTTCTCGCACAACCCATTCTCAATGCCGCAGGGCGGGATGGAAGCTTTGGAAAATGAGGATCCTCTCGAAATTCTCGCATACCAGTATGATATTATCTGCAACGGTATTGAATTGTCGTCAGGCGCGATCCGGAACCACCGCCCGGACATTATGATCAAAGCGTTTGGTATGGCCGGGTATGACGAGGCAACCGTAGAAGCCGAGTTCGGCGGCATGCTCAACGCGTTCAAATACGGTGCACCGCCCCACGGCGGTCTGGCCCCTGGTGTTGACCGCATGGTGATGCTCTTGGCCGACGAGCCCAATATCCGGGAGGTTATCATGTTCCCGATGAACCAGAAGGCTGAAGATCTGATGATGGGCGCGCCAAGCACGGTGCACCCCAAACAGCTTCGAGAGCTTTATATTCGCTCGATCGAGCCGCCTAAAAAAGAAGAGCCATAAGAGACCGAATAACAGTTGTAAAATGGAGCCTTTTGGCTCCATTTTGTCTTTTAGGCTCAGCAGTAATTGAGATAAGTAACGAAAACACAGGAAACGGCATTCATGAACGAAAATATACTCATCATTGATTTTGGTTCTCAGGTTACACAGTTGATCGCCCGGCGCGTTCGTGAAGCTGGCGTTTACTGCGAAATTGTGCCGTTCAACCTAGCTGACCAAATGCTTGATGGGTTCGGTGCTGCAGGCATTATCCTGTCCGGCGGTCCAGCCAGCGTGACGCACTCCGACACGCCGCGTGCACCGCAGCGCATTTACGACATGGGCTTGCCTATACTGGGTATCTGTTACGGCCAGCAGGCCATGGTTGAACAAATGGGCGGCAGCGTTACAGCGTCGGACCATCAGGAGTTTGGTCGCGCCTTTGTTGATGTGAAAGAAAACTGCGCCTTGTTTGACGGCGTTTGGTCAGTGGGTGACCGCGAACAGGTTTGGATGAGCCACGGCGACCATGTGGACGCATTGCCGGAAGGTTTCAGCATTGTTGCCAACAGTGACGGTGCACCGTTCGCGGCTATCGCAAATGATGCCAAACGATTATATGGAGTTCAATTTCACCCCGAGGTGGTGCACACGCCTCACGGCACCCAACTTCTGCATAATTTTGTCTCGAAAATATGTGGCTGTAGCGGTGATTGGACGATGGCCAGCTTCAAAGAAACCAAGATTAATGAAATTCGGGAGCAAATCGGCGACAAGCGCGTTATTTGTGGCCTTTCGGGCGGCGTGGACAGCTCCGTGGTGGCGGTTCTGTTGCACGAGGCCATCGGTGATCAGTTGACTTGCGTTTATGTGGATCACGGATTGATGCGGGCAGGGGAAAGCGATCAGGTGGTCAGCCTGTTCCGCGAGCATTACAATATCAATCTCGTGCACCGGGACGCCTCTGACCTGTTCCTCGACGAGCTGGCTGGTGTGACCGACCCTGAGCGGAAACGCAAAATCATCGGCAAATTGTTCATTGATGTGTTTGACCAGGAGGCCCGGAAAGTGGGCGGCGCTGATTTTCTGGCGCAGGGTACGCTCTATCCAGATGTGATCGAATCTGTATCTTTTGTCGGCGGACCTTCGGTAACCATTAAGTCGCATCATAACGTGGGCGGACTGCCGGAACGCATGAAGATGGGTCTGGTTGAGCCACTGCGCGAACTATTTAAGGATGAGGTTCGGTTGCTGGGGCGCGAACTGGGTTTGCATGAGGATTTTGTTAGCCGCCATCCCTTCCCGGGACCGGGGCTTGCGATCCGTATTCCCGGCGAAATTACCCGCGAGAAAGCCGATATTCTGCGCAAGGCTGACAGCATCTATTTGGAAGAGATCAGAAATGCGGGCCTATACGATAGCATTTGGCAGGCCTTTGCCGTTTTGCTCCCGGTCAAAACTGTGGGCGTGATGGGCGACGCGCGCACTTACGACCATGTGTGTGCTATTCGCGCGGTAAACTCCACAGACGGGATGACTGCGGACTATTATCCTTTTCCGCACGATTTTTTGGGCAGGGTAGCCACCCGTATTATCAATGAAGTGCGCGGTATTAACCGTGTGGTATATGATATTACTTCAAAACCTCCCGGCACCATCGAATGGGAGTAGTGATCCGAAATTGAACGAACATTACGCAAAAGAGTTAGTTCATTGAGATGTTTACTGAAGTTGATGGGTTGCGACCTGATACGGTCATATGGCCGAGGGAATAGGCTGGGATTCAAATGCATAATAACAGATTGCTGATTTCGACGGAATTATCCGCTATTAGAACCTAACTAAGATAGGTCTGAAATGTCTATTACACTAATGTATTGGCGATTCGCAAAATTTGCCCGTTGTCTCAAAATTTTGGGTGTTTCACAGTATGTCAGTTATCACAGTCCATGGGGGCGGCAAGCTGTTAAAATAAAAATGTTGGGTGTTGAAATAGAGATTCGAAAAAAAACACCTGACCTTTATGTTGCCTTGTCCAGCTTGTCTAAAGAATTTGAACTACTTGAGGCATTGCTTCCAAAGGATTTCAGCGGGGTGTTAATTGATGCAGGTGGGTATATTGGTACCGCAGCGATAAAAATGTCGTTGATGTATCCACAAGCAAGAATTCTGTCGATTGAACCGTCTTCGGAAAACTGTGAACTACTCAGTAGGAATATTGCGCCGTATCCAAATATTATGGTGGTGAATGCTGCGCTTTCTTCTAAAGGGGTAGAGAAGGTCAATTTACGTAACCGCGGCACCGGCCAATGGGGATTGACGATTGTAGAGCGGCCAGATGACTTGGCGCAAGCCACGGTGATTGAGCAGGTAGAAGTTTTGACCCTTGAAGGGATTAGAGAAATGTTTCCGGATAAAGAGATCGGCGCGATTAAATTGGATATAGAGGGGGCTGAAAAAGAGTTGTTTCTGAAGGAAAGTGAGGCTTTAAAGCATATTCCAATTGTTTTTGCCGAACTTCATGATCGTATTGTAAGCGGTTGTTCTGAAGCTTTTTATCAGTTTTCGAAGGATCGCTGGGTGATATCCGCCGACGGAGAAAAATATTTGTCGCTTAAGCGGTGAATTCTTAAACTCATCTGCGCCAAACAGAATAATATTGCCCTCCTTGGGGGCCGATTTACCGCAAACGAAATTATCTTTATTGGCAATAGAGCTATGCTTGATAGCAGTTAATTTTGTTTCCTTAGCCACAAAACTTGCAGGCCCAGACCAATCACATACATGATAAAAAACGCGAGATAAAAACTGCGCAGGAATGGGTCTTCGTTGTTGGTCACAACAGGGCCGTCTACCGGCAGTCTCATCAGGCCGTCGGTAATGGCGGGAATCATATGAAACAGGAAAGTGGCGGAATAGGCGGTTGCTTGCACGTAGGGCGAAAGCCCGCGAAACAATTTTGTTGTTTCTGCAGTTCGGCCAACCAGAAGGGCCAGCAAAGTTAAAATAGCGAGACCGTGAGCGGGGTTAAAACTGCCGGTTGCGTGGTATATGCCAAGGGCAGTTGCAGCGGCGATAAATGTGCAGATAAGATAAATTTTTGCGCTCATGTTCCTTGCCATGATCACTTTGTATTTAGCCAATGAATATACGCCAGAAAGCAGTGCTGTAATACCAATTATCGTGTGAAACCATCCGAATAAACTAATTTCTGGCATGTTTAATCCCCTAAAAATAAATACCACAAAACCGCGATTGTTAGAAATATAGGGCAAATAACTGAAAAAGAAAACGTGCACTTTGAAAGTTTGCAAATCGGGTAAAGGATGGGTAGCTGAACATGCTGGGTAATGCCGCTCATTCACTTATATACAGATAGACATTAGTTGCAGGTAACACGAATGCGAGTTGTAATCACGGTGAATGTAGCTAATAAACGGCTGACTGACAGTTAGGAGAAACACGGTGTCCACTATAGACAAGACAGTAATCGACGTTCGTCCAAAACGCCAAGCAACCGCGAAGAATATTGCGGCGATGAAGGGTACAACTCCAATCGTCTGCCTAACAGCTTATATTACGCCAATGGCAGCGCGACTGGATAAGCACTGCGATCTACTTTTGGTAGGTGACAGTGTTGGCATGGTGCTTTACGGCATGGACAGCACGCTGGGTGTGGACCTGGATATGATGATTCGCCACGGCAGGGCAGTTTGCCGGGGGGCGAAGCAGGCGCTTGTGGTGATCGACTTGCCATTTGGCACTTATGAAGAATCGAAAGAACAGGCGTTCAGGAATGCGGCTCGCGCGCTGTCCGAAACAGGGGCTGGTGCCGTTAAACTTGAAGGCGGCATCGAAATGGCAGAAACAGTTCGCTTCTTGTCTACTCGCGGCATCCCGGTTCTTGGTCACGTAGGGTTAATGCCACAAAGTGTGCATGTTCACGGTGGATACGCGGCAAGAGGGCGTTCGGTCGACGAGTGGCAACCTATCATTGACGATGCTATTGCCATTGCCGAAGCTGGAGCTATTGCCGTTGTTTTAGAAGGGGTTGCAGAACCCTTGGGCAGAAAAGTAACTGAATCTGTCTCGTGCCCGGTAATCGGCATCGGCGCATCCAGTGGCTGCGACGGGCAAATACTTGTGACCGAAGATATGCTGGGATTGTTTGCGATAAATCCAAAGTTCGTTAAGCGTTTTGCTGAAATTGGACACGATATTGAAGCCGCTATAGAGGACTATGCAAATGAAGTCAGGGAGCGGTCTTTTCCTGCAGAAGAACATACCTACAAAATGCGCGGTGCTAATTCTTAAACCGTGCCGAAGAATCACCACAATTAACTGGTGAGTTGACGTTGCTTATCGGCGTGGCTTTGGCTATGGTGGCCGCGATTTTTAAAGCTTTAGTCAGTACTGGCTAGGCAAATGTATATTTTTCCGCCTAACGGCCTGTGCGTAATGGTCTGTTTGGGCGGTTTTTTCTGAGGAGTATAGTGTGTCAGACATAAATTCGGATCTGATCACTCAGGAAGTAGATGATGAAGTACGCCGCGAGCGTATGCATCAATTATGGAATGCGTACGGCAAGTATCTGATTGGTTTAGCGGTTGGCATCGTATTGCTGGTTGGTGGCCGCGAAGCCTACACCAGTTATGTACAGTCAAAGGAAGAGGCCAGTTCAGCAGCATTTGAAGCGGCGACATTGGCAAGTGCAGATGATAGTGCAAGTGCTGTGGATATATGGCAGCAAGCGCTGCCGTCTCTGCAAGGTGGCTACGCTACGCTAGGCCGGATGCGTCTTGCAGCCGCTGCTGCGGCGAACGGTGATGTTACGACAGCAATTTCAAGTTATGATGCTATTGCTGCGGACGCCGATGCAGACCCAAGTCTGCGCAGTATGGCCCAATTGTTTGCCGGGATGTTGGTTTCGCGTGAGGGGGTTGATCTTGATGATGCGCGAGCGCGGTTGTCAGTGGTCGCGCTCAAGGGCGAACCTTGGTATTTTTCTGGGCTTGAACAACTCGCCCTAGTTGACATCAAAAAGGGCGATAAAGAAGCGGCGCTGGCTGGGTTTACCTTACTTGCCAATGACCAGCAAACGCCGCAAGGCATTAGCGCGCGAGCCCAGCAGTTGAAGGCATCGCTGGAAAAAGAGTTAGGAATAGATCCGCTGGCTGGTCTTGGCCTAGATGCTGACCCAACCGCGGGTGCCGAAGACACAGAGACGCCCGGCGGGGAAGTCGCCCCAGAGGATACCCCAGAAGTAGACGCTTCTGGCGATTCAGGAGCTGACCAATGATTGGACATACGGGTAGCTCGGCAACGCGTGCGATCATAACTACACTTGCAGCGCTCTCATTGGGGGCATGTGGCTGGTTTGGCGGCGATGATAAGCCAAAGCAAGCTTAT
>JAJFIU010000170.1 GCA_021774695.1 Alphaproteobacteria bacterium
GCCGGCACCCTGTGCAACGCCGCGTCGGCATTAATGGATGCTGGTGCCAAATCAGTTTCTGCTTATGTGGCGCACGGCGTTCTCTCCGGCCCGGCCTACGACCGGATAAACACCAGCGTGATGGATGAACTGGTGATCACAGACAGCATCCGCCCAACTGCCAATGTGCTCTCCAGTAAGAAAATTCGTCCGGTTACGGTGGCGCCGTTGCTGGCCGAAGCGATGAACCGCATTGCACACGAAACCAGTGTTTCCAGCTTGTTTGACTAGGTTTTAGCAAATCAGTTTTTTGAAAGCCCGCTGACCATGCGGGCTTTTTTTATGTCATCGTTTCCTGCAGTAGTTTTAGCCTTTAAGGCCGAGAAACCGCATGGTGAAACCGATAGTGTTCATATAGCCGTGCGCCAGAATTTGCGGCAGTAGGTTTTTGCGGCCTATCCAGACATAAATACCGCCAAGCGCCAACCCAATTACACCGGTTACGACAAAACCGTAGGGTCCCTGATAATAGGCGTGGCGATAACCAAAAAATATCGCAGCAACAACCACTGACACAATGGTAGCTGCAGTAGAGCCGCCCAAAAACGAGCCAAACCGGTTAATGATAAACGCCCGGAACAGCATCTCTTCAAAAAAGGCAGAATGGGTCCAAATCAAAGCCATCCACAGCAAAAACATGGGCACATCACCTTCAATGTCCCCGAACCTGTCTGCCACATAAGCTTTGTCAAAAAAGATACTGGCGATACCGGTTCCTATGGCAGCAGCGGCAAAAATTGCGGCCAACACCAGTAGGGATAGCAACAGCATTTTCGGAATATTGTCGGGCTTTACAAAACCCAGATCTTTCCATCCCATACCCCGCGCCCGCAGCCTCCAGGTGGCAACTGCCATTGCGGTAAAGGTGGAAATGGGACCTGCATATTTTATTGTGTAAAGCAGAAAAAACTGCTTCACCACCACCAAGACGGCGATGATAATCAAAGCGTCCAGAAGCGCCGACCAATTTAGCGCTGACCAATTTAACGCCAAGCCTGTGCTGCCAGTTTGTTCGCTATTGTTTTCGGGGCTGTTTTCGGGGCTCATTGTATTTTCTCGCATTGCCCACCCTTTGTTGGGTGTGGCTTTATTGTGGGCCTAATCTAGATACGACTGACCACAATTTCAATAGCGGGGAAACACAAACAAAAAAAGCGCCAACCATTTTGGTCAGCGCTTTCAGCTTTTCACTCAATTCAGTGTTGCAACGATTACTCGCGCAGGAAAATCGGCCCGGGGACATCAGCATCTGGATAAAGCTTTTCGATGCCTTTTCTCAGGAAACTGGCCAACACTGGTGCCATGCGAACATTCCTCGATTGGTCAAGGAATGCATATTCACTTCCGGTGTAAGACAGTGTGCCGGTAAATTGCGGAACAATTGCAGTGGACACTTTCTCGCTGGCAATTGTCTTGCCTGCAGAATCGACCAGGCTCACGCGGCCGCTCATACGGGTATTGAAAGACTTGAATTTTGCCACCGAATAATTACTGGCAAAAAATTCATCTATTTCCACCACCAGTGTGTTGGCGTCGTCATGGCCTTTAACCTGGGCAAGACTGTAGGTTGCCATTGCTTCCGCAAGTGCAGCCACCGAAAAATTGTCCACTTCAGGGATCAATCGTTCGGTCCCAAACTCGGTTCGCGAAAATCTGGTCACGTTGAGGGTAGAATTCGGGATGCGGTTTGCACCCTCTTCGCGGTATTTCCTGAAAAAAACTTCGCGTTTCTTCTCAACCCTGTCCAAAGTGGCAAGATTTTCCTGGATACGCGGCGAAAATTTTACCTCAACATCTGTGGCGCTCGCCGTTTGCGGCAAAGCAAAACCAACCAATGCCACTGTCAGTGCGGCAACTTTAAATATTCTCATGAAGGCCTCCTCCAAAGTTAAGGCAACTAATAAAGTATCACCATTACCGCAATAGTCGATCTATACTGAACCAACGATGAACGATGTGCTATGCATCAACAGTTCTTCTGGTGACAAACTGGCCAAACTCAATTTTTAACCGTAGCCAGACCGCAGGTGAAATTGCGGGTTTCAATATGTGCAAAATTCTTGCATTTATGCGGGATACAGGCTAAACCGCGCCGACTCGTCCGGGACCGCCCGTTCGGGCAATCCGTCCTTGCATCCCTGGAGGAAGTGACGGTCGGCAAATGGATGGTCCATTTGGCCGGTTCTAGTTTGGAGAAAGTGAATGGCTAACGTCATCACCATCGAAGCAGACGTACGTGAACGGCTTGGCAAGGGAGCCAGCCGCGCAACACGTCGCGCTGGCTTCGTACCCGCTGTAATTTACGGCGACAAGAAAGACCCTGAAGCAGTTCAGATCAAGATGAACGCAGTTGTACGGTTGTTGAACCGTGGCGGCTTTATGTCCCACACCTACGAAATTACCGCAGGCGGCAAAACAAGCACCGTTCTGCCCCGTGATTTGCAACTTCACCCGGTAACAGATGTGCCTATGCACATTGATTTCCTGCGCCTTGGCAAAGGGTCAACAGTTACCATGGCTGTTCCTATTCATGTTATTGGTGAAGAAGAATCTGTGGGCCTCAAGCGCGGCGGTGTGATCAATAACACCCGTCACGACATTGAGCTGAACGTACCTGCGGACGCCATCCCTGAAGCGATTGTGGTTGATGTAACCAACATTGACATCGGTGACGCTGTCAAGATTTCTGACATCAAGCTTCCTGCGGGCGCTGTACCGACCATTACGGACCGCGACTTTACCATCCTTGCAATCGTTGCACCAAGCATCCTCAAATCTGAGGGTACTGACGACGAAGACGGCGAAGGCGAAGGCGAAGAAGGCGAAGCAGCTGAAGGCGAAGCAGCTGAAGGCGGCTCTGAAGAGTAATAGCGAAACAGTCTGGCTGGGGTAGAACCCAGCCTGACCGTGAGCGTTGTTACTTCTTGTTTTGGCCCAAAAGGGGGTTTTCATGCGACTTTTTGTTGGTCTTGGCAATCCAGGCAGCAAATATGAAAACAACCGGCACAATATCGGATTTATGGCGGTGGACGAGATTGTCCGTCGCCATAATTTTTTGCCTGATGTTGGCGACGGCAAAAAACGCTGGCAATCGCTGACCCACGAAGGTCGGTTAGGCGCTACAAAAATCGTAATCATCAAGCCGCAAACATTCATGAATGAAAGTGGCCGGGCTGTTGGTGAGGCAATGCGGTTTTTCAAGCTAAACCCTGCCGACGTTGTGGTTTTTTACGACGAACTTGATCTTGCTTTCGGCAAGGTAAAAGCAAAACTGGGCGGCGGTAGCGCCGGTCATAATGGCATCAAATCGATTGCAGCCCACATTGGACCAGATTTCGAGCGTGTTCGCCTTGGTATCGGCCATCCCGGCGACAAGGCTCGTGTCCACGGCCATGTGCTCGGTGACTTTGCCAAGTCCGAACTGGGAATGCGCGATGATATGGTCGGCGCGGCTGCAGAGGCAGCTGCCTGGATGGCAGACGGCGACAGAGCGCGGTTCTTGACCGAGGTCTCAAGTCTAATAAATCCACCGAGACCAAGCAGCGGCGTTGGCCCAAAAGTCGGCGCGCATAGCGACAATAAAAAAACGGCCCCAAAGGCCGCGAAAACTGAAGATAAACCCCAAAGCGGCAGCAATGCGAGTAACAACAATGCAGTCGGCGGCGTTATGGCAAGTGCGCTCAAGGCACTGGCTGACAAATTAAAAGGTGAGAAATAATGGGTTTCAAATGTGGTATCGTCGGGCTGCCGAATGTGGGCAAATCAACGCTTTTCAACGCGCTGACCAACACCGCCAGTGCGGCAGCGGAAAACTATCCTTTCTGCACAATCGAACCCAATGTTGGCAACGTGCCTGTGCCTGACGACCGCTTGTTCAAACTTGCAGAACTTGCAAAATCCAAAGCGATCCTGCCGACGCAGCTTTCGTTTGTCGATATTGCCGGGCTGGTGCGCGGTGCGTCCAAGGGCGAAGGGTTGGGTAACCAGTTTCTGGCAAACATCCGCGAAACTGACGCTATCTGCCATGTGTTGCGCTGTTTTGAAGACGGAGACATCACCCATGTGGACGGCCGGGTTGACCCGGTATCGGACGCCGAGACAATCGAACTGGAGCTAATTTTTGCCGATCAGGACAGCCTAGAGGGCCGCATACATGGCCTTGGCCGCAAAGTGCGTGGCGGCGATAAAGAAGCCATCCTGACCATGAAAATGATCGACAAGATACTGCCCTTGTTGAAAGACGGCATTGCGGCGCGCAAGGTTGAAGTAGACAGCGAAGATGAAGAACGAGCGCTCAAAGACCTGCAATTGCTGACATCAAAACCGGTTCTTTATATTTGCAATGTTGATGAAGACAGCGCCAGCGAAGGCAATGATTTTTCAAAGGCCGTAGAGGAAATGGCAGCAACTCAAGGCGCCGGGTGTGTGGTTATTTCAGCGGCAGTTGAAAGCGAAATTGCACAGCTGGACGACGAAGAGGAAAAGGTTGAGTTTCTGGAAACGCTGGGTCTCGGTCAAACCGGCCTCGCAAGAGTGATCCGCGCGGGCTACGACCTGTTGCATCTGGTAACCTATTTCACCGTTGGTCCCAAAGAAGCTCGCGCATGGACCATCACGGCAGGCACCAAAGCGCCTGCCGCAGCCGGGGTAATTCACACAGATTTTGAGCATGGGTTTATCCGGGCTGAAACAATCGCTTACGATGAATTTGTCGGCAACAACGGCGAACAGGGAGCCAAGGACGCTGGCAAAATGCGCCTGGAAGGCAAGGAATATATTGTGCTAGACGGCGACGTGCTGCATTTCCGTTTCGCCACCTAAGCCGCCCAAAAGCCGCCTAATCAACGCTGCAAGTATCGGGCAAACCTGCTGATCATGAGCCAGTTTCGCCTGCGAAACGCGGCACGGTCAGAGAAAATGTTCTGGTTCAATAATGCCTGCAATTTCCATAATATAGGGCATGGACCCCTGCATGAACAGAAACATCGGCGCCACGACAAGCCATGTGTTCCCGCCGCCAGATGCATCGACGACCAGCAAATGCACCGCAGCCGGCACAGGAACACTGGTCAGCTTTCCCGTGAACGGCTGGCCGTCATCATGAGCCGCGAAATAGTTGGATCACGTATCGGCATCCGCCGGGCTTGCCCGGCCAGATAAAGCGAATGCCTTCAGAAAATACGGTAAGGCCCCCTGAAGATAAAGCATGATCGGCGTGAGGATAAGCCACAGCGTGCCGCCGCCCGGCCCGTCAATCAGTGCTACGACCCCCAGCGCTAACGAAGGGGTAAAAAAGCCAATGCCGCGCCGTTGCAACCGTTGTTTTTTTGCTTTCCCTTTATAGTGAATAAGCAGGCTTTGCAGCAGCAGCCCGATAAACCAGAACAAAACGCCAAACAAAAAGAAACCAATAAAAACATCTTGGCCGGGTCGAATTTGAAACCAGCCACTGCCTGCAGATATCACCCCCAGGGTAGTGGGCATGATTGCAGACAGTGAAACAAACCCACAGTTGATAATATGCACTCGGCGTACCGGCCCCGAAGAGTCACTTATTCTATCGCTGTAGCTGAACCAGATCATGCCGATGCTAAGCAGTTGCAAGTTGAGGACAAGTTCCCACCAAAGCCGCGACCTGATGAAGCCCTGATCTATTTCGGTTGTGGTCACATACTGCGCTACCATTTGCGCAACAATCACACCCGTGGTCATCAGCGCAATCGCGGTTAGAAGCGCGCGCGGGTCACGCAGTTTCCATCGCTTATTTTCTACCTGCTCAATATTAGGCAACATCAGTTTCCCAAAAATTCACGGAGAGTATGCAGTTAAACGTATTTCGAAATTATTAAAATAAGAATGTTCAAAGTAGAAACTAAATGTTTGGTCGTGTCAGCCCACCCTCATGAAAATCTTCTGATTTAGCCGATTTAGTTGGCGAGCCAGACAAACGCAATTAACAGCAAATATGCAATCGCCACCGACATTAGCACCCTCATTGGCCAACCAATATTGGAATGAATTGTTTTATACTTGCATCCGCAATCAAGACACGTGCGATACCGTCCGCCAACCGGCGCCATGAGAATGTCGATTACAAAAAAGAACGGCAACCACAGCATTGATCGATACCGAACCACCCGCCAACCACCGCAGTCGGGGCATTCATCGATAGCATCTCCTTGTTGAGGTAAATCATCTGGCAGTGTTTGATCTGAAACCAATGTTTTGGCTTGAAATGCTTCACCATCCGGCACCCACAACCTGTGCCCCAAAGCAATACTAAGGTAGGGCATGGCACTGCCTGCATTCTCGTTATCCATATGCACCGAAAAACCGGCTTGCTCTAACAGGCCCTTTTTGATCAGTGCTTCGGTATAGTCTGCAGTTTCAAATATTATCTGCATATCATCGCAGTCCAAATGCTTTGGTGATGAAGGGCATCGCACCTTGAATATAAATAAGGATGGGAATGGCCAGCAGCCAGATTTGGCCACCAAAAGGCGCATCTAGCAGCGTGATAATCACCAGTGATATGGCTGGCAGCAGAAACAATAACCGGTAAATGAATGAGGCCGGTTTTGGCTTGTTGGTGCGCGTTCGCTGAACCATATAATGGACCAATAGACCAGCCAGCCAAAACAACATTACCAGGCAGGCGAAAGTCCAGACATAACTGGTTGGCGGCTGTTCGACGAACCAGTTTTGCTGAATGCCGAGCAAACCGAGCATACTGGGCAATAACACAGTGATAATCGCGAACCAGCGACGCACGATTTGCAGTTTTTTGATCCGGCCTTCGCTGCCATCAATGCGATCGCTATAGCAAAACCAAACCATCGCAGCGCTGAGGACTTGCAAATTCAAAACAATTTCCCACCACAGTCGAGAGCGGCTGAGCGCGCCAGAGCTACTTGCCGCAGCCAGATACTGCAAAAGCATGTCTGACAAAATGAAGCCGGTAATGATGAGCGCGATTGCGCCTAAAAGGGAACGACGGTCGACCAGTGAAAAAGCCGGGCTTGTGGTTGGTTCCCTTGTCCCAGGCTGTTGCAGTTGCTCATTTTCATCCAGCATCGCACGCCTCGGTCTCATCGCACGCCTCGGTTTCATAATGGGGCACTTTGAAGGCTTTCATGTAATAGACAATGGCGCCATGCAGTAAACACAAAAACGGTGCCATAATAAAACCTACCTCTGCGCCAATAAAATCGTTGAACAGCAGCAAAATCGCGGCCAGAGCAGCAGGCCAGTGGCGAAACACCAACCGGCTTAACAAGCTAGCGTCATCAGAGTTGTTGTTTTTCTTTGGCTTTTTCCAACGCTCGAGAATAATTTTTTGTATCGCCGGAACAAGAAAATTACTGACCAGCCAAATGGTCGCGGCAATACCAATGATATATTTGGGCACTCCAATCCCTGGCGGATTTCGGTACCAGTCAAGGACTGCAGACATGAGCATCAGGAAGGCCGGCATGCCAACTGCGCCAAAGCCAATGAAAAAATTGAGTATCGCCCGCGCGCGCCAACGGCCATGCGAAAAAAGAATGCGGTTATGATGGCTGAACCACATGAAAGCAAAACACAGAATTTGTATGTTGAGTACAATTTCCCAGTGCCAGCGCGCGACAAGAATTTCGCGGCCGAAATAGTCCCCGTGCATGTATAGAATACTTTGCAACGATAAAACGAGGCCGATTAGCGCTAGTGCCAAAGCGCCATATAACGCGCGGTAATCCTTGATTTTTCGATGCAACATCAGCAGGCCTATGATTGTGGTTCAGGCACCGAAAACACAGCGCCTGAACCCAACTTCAATTAGTCTTTATAGACTTTGCCGCCCTTCATGACAAAATCAACATCAGTAAGAGCTGAAATGTCATCCAGTGGGCTTGTGTCCATGGCAATGATATCAGCGAACTTGCCAACCTCGATCGTGCCGAGGCTGTCACTCATATCGATCAGGTCAGCGGCATTGACGGTCGCAGACTTCAAAATATCAGCTGGCGACATGCCTGCCTGTTGCATCAGGACAGCTTCATCTGCATTGGTGCCGTGCTT
>JAJFIU010000018.1 GCA_021774695.1 Alphaproteobacteria bacterium
GTGATATCAATGCCCAGCCCCAAGCAGTGCCGGTAAATATTGGGAAAATGAGAGATGACAAAATCAGCGTCTTTGTGGGTTATATCCAGCCACACATACTCAACACCGGTGCGCTTCATCTCGCTGTCGATGGCGCGCGCAACAATATCGCGTGGGGCTAATTCGGCCCGCTCGTCATAACGCAGCATGAAACGCTCGTCATCAACACCGCGCAGGAAAGCGCCCTCACCGCGCATGGCCTCGGTGATCAGGAATGTTTTGGCGTCAGGATGATACAGGCAGGTGGGGTGAAACTGGTTAAATTCCATGTTGGTCACCCGGCACCCGGAGCGCCACGCCATCGCGATGCCGTCACCGGTGCTGGCATCAGGGTTGGAGCTATAAAGATAGACTCGGCTGGCACCACCAGTTGCAATAATGGTGGAACGGGCGGAAAATGTTTCCACTCGGCCAACTTTCATATTCAGCACATAAACACCATGCGCCTGATCGGTATAAGAGGCTTTGTTCTTCAGATGCCGGTTGGTGATAACATCTATCGCCACATGATGTTCGTAAACATCGATATTGGGCTCGTCGAGCACGCACTGATTGAGGGTTTTTTGCACCGCTTTACCGGTGGCATCAGCAGCATGGATAATGCGCCGGTGGCTGTGGCCGCCTTCGCGTGTCAGATGGTAATCATAACCATCCTCGTGATGCTCATCACCCGTCTTATCAAACTCGACGCCCAGATCAATCAGGCCCTGAATGGCATCGCGGCCCTGTTCAACCACGAAACGCACTGCGTCTTCACTGCACAGGCCCGCGCCCGCCACAAGTGTGTCATCAATATGCGACTGGATCGAATCCGATGCCTCGAGCACAGCGGCGATACCGCCCTGCGCCCAGCGGGTTGACCCACCAGACATCTGTCCTTTCGAAAGCACAGCAACCCGCAAGTGCGGCGCCAGTTTAAGCGCAGCCGTTAGGCCCGCCGCACCAGACCCAACAATCACCACATCGTAGGTTCGGCGCATATCAGGCCGCCTTGCCGGCAGAGGACGTCAGCTGCAAAAAGATATCTTCGAGGTCGGTTTCGTCGGTGGAAATATCGGTTATGGTTAACCCGGCGTCGCGCACAGCGTCCAGAACCTGGCCCACATTGGCGTCCGCTTGGCTGATTTTAATAGCCAGCTGGTGGCGGTTCCTAAGGTTGCTTTTGAACCTCGCCAGCGGCGGCGGAACCGCATCAAGCGTGTCACTTACCGTGATAACTATTTCTTTCTCGTCGATTCGCTTCAGCAGTTGTTCAGTCGGCTCGCAGCATACAACTTCGCCGTGGTTGATGATGGCAATGGTATCACACAGCTCTTCTGCTTCCTCCAGATAGTGGGTGGTCAGAACAACGGTGGTGCCCATGGCGTGCAGACCGCGAACATAATCCCACAAAAGTTGGCGCAGCTCAATATCAACACCGGCAGTTGGTTCGTCCAGCACCAGAACCGGCGGGTTATGAACCAACGCTTTGGCAACCAGTAACCGCCGCTTCATGCCGCCTGAAAGCGTGCGGGAATAGGCATCGGCCTTGTCATACAAATGCACTGCCTTGAGTAGTTCATCGGTGCGGCGCTCGGACTTTGGCACCCCGTAAAGCCCGGCCTGCACATCAAGCATTTCCCGCGGGGTAAAAAAAGCATCAAACATCAGTTCTTGAGGTACAACACCAATGTTGGCGCGGGCATTGCGCGGGTTTTGGTCAATGTCAAAACCCCAGATAGAGGCTGTACCCTCGGTTTTATTCACCAGCCCGGCGAGTATGTTAATCGCCGTCGACTTGCCAGCACCGTTGGGGCCCAAAAGACCAAACAAAGACCCGCGCGGAATCTCAAGATCAATACCCTTGAGCGCGACTTTGTCTTCCGCGCCGCCGCGGCCACGGTAAACCTTTTTCAGCCCTTTTATCTCAATTGCGTTTTTGCTCATGTACCGTCCTTTTGGAAACCAGTCTTTATTGGCGCTGCCGGGTCACTGAAACTGCCCTGTGGTCGATTTATTTAGCCCTTTTACTCTTTATTGAACCCTGCCGCTTGTCCCGCCTACCAGCCATAGTATATAGATCAAATACCTACTCAAACGAGCCTTTTTCCGGTGGACCTTTTTTCACTGGCCCAACTTCCGAACGAGAGTATCCGATGACAATAGATGCACCAGAGAAAATAACCGTAACCACAAATAAAGTTGCCTGCGACGGTGACGAGGGCGCGCTCGGTCATCCGCGTGTCTATCTAACCATGGATGATAACGAGCAGGTAGAATGTCCATATTGTGATCGTCAGTATATTTTGCAAGGCGGCAAAAGCGACAAATAATCGTCAGTAAGCCCCGAGACAGAACCTTTTTCCGGAGACCACCCTATGCCAGCGGCACCAGCTGATACCCCGCACCTTTATCTGATCGATGGGTCCGGTTACATCTTTCGTGCCTATCATGCGATGGCCCATGCTAGAAAACCACTCAGCCGCAGCGACGGTACGCCGATGGGGGCAGTTTTTGGTTTCTCCAATATGCTGATGAAACTGCTGCAGGATCTGGAAGACGACGAGCAACCATCGCACTTGGCGATCATTTTTGACGCCAAGGGTAAAACGTTTCGTAACAATATATATGCTGATTACAAGGCCCACCGTCCGCCGGCGCCGGAAGACCTGGTGCCGCAGTTTCCCATTATCCGTGACGCAGTGCGCGCTTTCGGCCTACCCTCCGTTGAAATGGTAGGCTTTGAGGCCGACGATTTGATCGCAACCTATACGCGCCAAGCCCGTGAAAAAGGCTGGCATGTGACCATCGTTAGTTCTGACAAAGACCTGATGCAGATGGTCGACGACAAAACCGACATGTTCGACACCATGAAGAATGTGCGCACCGACCCAGCCGGCGTTGTTGCCAAGTTTGGAGTTGGGCCAGGCAAGGTGACCGAGGTACAGGCGTTGGCCGGTGACAGCGCCGATAACGTGCCCGGCGTTCCCGGAATCGGCATTAAAACTGCCGCCGAGCTGATTAATCATTACGGTGATCTGGAGAGCCTGCTGGCGCGCGCAGAAGAGATCAAACAACCAAAACGGCGGGAAAAACTGATAGAGAATGCCGACCTGGCCCGCGTTAGCCTCGAGCTCGTGACCCTCGACCAACATGTGGATGTTGAGCATTCCATTGATGGATTTGAGCTAACCCCTCCGGACGCTAAACCCCTGATCGCCTTTTTTGAGGAACAGGAGTTTCGCTCGCTGAAGGTTAAAGCGGCCCATGCCTGGGGCGAAGATTTGCCGCCTGACCCGGTGAGCGAAGCGGCAGTTACAGTTGAAAAGAACTATGCCTGTGTAACCAACGAGGCGGCCCTGCGTGATTGGATCACACGGTCCTACGCAGCGGGCATTATCGCCGTAGACACAGAAACCACCGGGCTTGATGCTACAGCAGCAGACCTTGTGGGTATATCGATCGCCACCGAACCCGGCAAAGCTTGCTACATTCCGGTTGGCCACGGCGGCGCTGGCGGCGACCTGCTGTCCGAAACGCCTGACCAGCTGGACAAGGCCCTTGTCCTCAGTGCGCTTAAGCCGCTGTTTGAGGACCCAACAATTTTGAAGGTCGGTCAAAATCTGAAATATGATCTGTCCATACTCGAGCGGCAAGGCGTGAGCGTAACTCCGTTTGACGATACCATGCTGATGTCCTATGCGCTGGATGCGGGCTTGCATAACCACGGCATGGACGAACTGTCCGGCATTCATCTGGATATAACGCCCATACCGTTCAAGGAAATCGCGGGTACCGGCAAAAGCCAGATAACGTTCGATCAGGTGCCGCTGGACAAAGCCACCGAGTATGCCGCCGAAGACGCCGACATTACCCTCCGGCTGCACTCGCTGCTCAAGCCGCGTTTGGCCACTGAAAAAGTGACCACTGTTTACGAGACGCTGGAGCGCCCACTGGCACCGGTATTGTCCCGCATGGAACGCGAGGGCATCAAAGTGGACGTGGGTGTGCTGACCCGGCTTTCCAACGAGTTTGCCGCGGGCATCAGTCGGCTTGACGCTGAAATTCAAGAGCTGGCAGGCAGGCCGTTCAATGTTAATTCGCCCAAACAGCTCGGTGAAATATTGTTTGACGACATGGCGCTGCCCGGCGGCAAAAAATCATCAAAAACCGGTGCATGGCAAACCAATGTGGATGTGCTGGAACGGCTGGCAGGCGAAGGCCATACCATGCCGCAAAAGGTGATGGAATACCGCCAGTTTTCCAAGTTGAAAAGCACCTACACCGACGCGCTGGTGGCGCAAGTTAACCCGCGCACTGGCCGGGTACACACCAGCTTTCACATGGCGTCGACCACAACCGGACGCCTATCGTCCAATGACCCCAATTTGCAAAATATTCCGATCCGCACCAAAGAGGGTCGCAAAATACGCCGTGCCTTTGTGCCCGAAAAGGGCAATATCCTGGTTGCGGCAGATTATAGCCAGATCGAACTTCGCATCCTCGCCCATATCGCCGACATCGGTGCCCTAAAGGACGCCTTCGCAGCCGGCACAGACATTCATGCCATGACCGCCTCAGAGGTGTTCGGTGTGCCGATTGAGGGCATGGACCCGATGGTGCGCAGACAAGCCAAAGCCATCAACTTCGGCATTATATACGGTATCTCGGCTTTTGGTTTGGCGCGGCAGTTGGACATTGGCCGCAAGGAAGCACAAGGCTATATCGAAGCTTACTTTGAAAAATTCCCCGGCATTCGGGCCTATATGGACAAGACCATCGAATTTGGCAAAGAACACGGCTATGTGGAAACCCTGTTCAACCGCAAATGCCATATCCGCGCCCTGACAGAAAAGAACCCTATGCACCGCGGGTTCGGTGAACGCGCAGCGATAAACGCGCCCATTCAAGGCACCGCTGCCGACGTTATTCGCCGCGCCATGATCCGCATGCCGTCAGCGCTGGTAGAAAACGATCTGTCAGAAGTGCGTATGTTGTTGCAGGTTCACGATGAGCTGGTTTTTGAGTGCCCTACCGGCATGGAAGAACGAGCAATTCCGGTGATCCGCGGCGTAATGGCAGAGGCCTGCATGCCCGCGCTGGAGCTAAGCGTGCCGTTGGTTGTGGATTGTGGTACCGGCCAAAACTGGGAAGAAGCCCACTAGGATTGCAGCTCACTAAGCACACCTGCAAAAATAGGCGTTAGAGAATTTATTGAGTGCTGGTACGGGATAGCATCAAGAAGTTTTTTTACTGTGTTATCCCAGCCTACTTGAGCATGAAGCTGGTCAGCAGCAAGTCCGTCCATAACTTGGTACGCCATCGACCATGACGGAAATTGACGCTGTGCGATAGGGCCTCGCGCCAAGCCTATAACCGCGCTATTTCGACTATCTGAAACAATTCGACCCATCATGGCGTCAAGGCAAACCGGACTACCTTCAAGCAACTGAACGAAGATGCTGCCGGTAAAAATTAAAGCGCCGGTCAATTGTTCTGCCGGATTGTTACGCTCAGCCGCGGCAAGGATATCTTGAATATCGCGGTCACCAATCTCGGGGTCGGCGGCGCTGATATAGACCAAAGCTTCGAGCATCACATAACCTGTTTGTTCCTGTATCGCCGGCCGAAGCCGGGCGCACAGTGTTGCTCTTCCCCAAAAGCGCTTTGTAAGAGGTGAACCTAAGGCGCAACCATTAAAAAAGGGTGACCAAAGCCACCCTTTTTCTACTCTTTTTTTCGCAGTATCTTAGAAGTCGTATGTCAGAGACACACCCCAAAGACGCGGCGCATTGGCATAACCGTTTACCGTACCAGCTTGAATTACACCCGGGAAGGCACTGAGAAAATACTCATCGTTGAAGATGTTGCGGGCAAATACCGAAAGGCCAACACCATTTTCAAACGAAATGCCTGCGCTTGCATTGAACTGGTTCACTTTCCGGTCAACACCGTCGATATTGTCTACGACCTGCACGTTGCTTTCATAGAGCCAGTCTGCCCGAACATAACCATATGCACCGTTTTCAAACTGGTGATTATAGGTTGCGGAGGACGTAATGCTGAACTCATGAATACCAGCAGGGCGCGTGCCCGAAATGTCGCCGCTCACACTGTTGGTAAACACATCATACTCTGGGTCCAGATAGGTACCAGCGAATGTCAAGGTCAGTTCGTCAACCGGTGTCCAGGTCGCATCAAGTTCAACACCCTTGCTTGACTGTTTACCAGCATTACCAAGTACAAAACCCGTGCCGATAAAGATGTTTGACTGGAAGCCTTTAAGCGTCTGATCAAATATCGCAATATTGATCGCACCGCGGTCCATACGGGCTTTCAAGCCAATTTCATAAACCGTTGCTTCCTCAGGCGCAGCGAACAGCGTACCATAAGCTTGGTTCACTTGCGTTAGGCCTGCAGCTTCAAGAGCAGCTTGGTTAGACGGAAACGGTCGTGCGTCGCGCGACAGGTTCCAAGACGTTGCCTTGTAACCAGTTGCTGCACTGAAATAAACATTCACATTGTCGCTCATTTCATATGCCAAGCGTGCAGTCCAAGTCAGCTTGTCATCAGATGACTTACCGTCCTGAACCGAGTTCGGGAACGCTAGGAATTGTGGCTGGAATTGAAGCGGACCGAAACCGGTAACAATAGGTGCAATCGCCCCATTAATCGCGGCCGATGTTCCAGGTGCAACAGATTCGATGAAGGCTATGTTATCAGCTGTTGGCGCCAGGCCAGTTGACCCAAAGAATGCGGCATTGAAGAAATTATCCTGCAAACTGGCAGATGAGAAGGTATCTCCGTTAACCGTGCTACCGGTTACAGTTTTCTTGTCATTGGTATAGTTCAACCCACCGGTTAGCGTTGTACGATCATTCAAGTGAATATCCACAGTGGCAAACGCTGAATAGGCTTCGTTGTCCTGGGTGAATGTTTCGCGTGTTACCGTATCCCCGGAGAAAGCCGACCCAATGGGAATACCCAAAATTTGCTCAATCGTTGCCCCACCAAAACCCGGGAACGGGCCGTCAAAGAAGAATGGGCTTGCACCTCCCGTCGCCAACAGGCTGACATAAGGACGTGCTGCGTCGCCGTACTCAAGCCCTTGTACCTGCGTGATATCTTCTTTGAAGTAATAACCGCCAAACATCCAATCGACTTTATTATCGCCGGTTGACGTAAAGCGAATTTCCTGCGTGTAGGTATCGATGTTGGCGTCGTTAGACGCGCTATCGAGGATTTCGAGACCAGTATAATCCGGCTCGCTATCGTTTAGCGCATCATTGCTACGGTATGATGAAATCGACGTGATCGACCAGCCATCGAAATCAAAATCGCCCTGAAGCGAGATGCCGCCGTCTTCAA
>JAJFIU010000171.1 GCA_021774695.1 Alphaproteobacteria bacterium
TGCCTGCCCGTTGGTGGATACATACATGCCCCGATGCCCGCGTACAGGGCGCAATTTATCAGTGATGCCAAGAACAGTCTCGGCGGCACCAAGAAACAAGGTTCCATCCTTTGCCATCGTATTCTGCATGCGTTCGAGCACTTCTTTCTTGGTTGGCTGGTCAAAATAAATCAAAACATTGCGACAATAAATTACGTCAAATGACCCCAAAAGACCAAAATTACCTAGCAGATTAAACGGACGATATGTAACCATCCGACGCACGTCTTCGTTCAATCTCCAGACATCGCCGTCCTGTTTAAAATATTTAATCAGCGTCTGAATTGGCAGCCCGCGCTGCACTTCAAACTGACTATATGCGCCGGCTTTAGCTTTTTCCAAAACCTGTGTACATATATCTGTACCAACAATCTCAATTTTCCAGTCTTTCCATTTAGCCCAATTTTCTTTGAGCAAAATAGCAAGGGAATAGGGCTCTTGACCAGTTGAGGCTGCCGCACACCAAATTCTTAAACGCTTGTTTGGCCTAGCTTTTTCCATGGCTGGAAGTACGTGGTTTTTGAAAATATCGAACGGCGTATTGTCCCTGAAGAAAAAGGATTCGTTCGTAGTCATGGCCTCAGTTACTTCTTTGACCAACGCATCGTCGCGACCGGTTCGCAGCTGTTGAATAAGCGTATCCAACGTATCCATACCACGTTTTCTGGAAAGCGGTGTCAGCCGGCTTTCAAGCAAATATACTTTGTCGGACGTGAGCTTCAGGCCAGACTTTTCTTTCAGTAATCCTGCTAGAAATTCAAAATCTTGACTTTTCACGCCATTCCTCCCTGCAACCTTTTCGCGGCGGCTGCGCCAATTTCAGAAATGGGTAAAATTTCCGTGCACAACCCCGCACCGGCAACAGCACCAGGCATGCCCCAAACGACGCTGGATTCCTCGTCTTGCGCCAATAGTGTTGCACCATTCTTGGTGATTTCGCGTGCACCCTTCAGGCCATCATGACCCATGCCAGTTAAAATAACAGCAAGGACACGCTCGCCGAAAATCGTGCCCGCGCTACGCAACAACGGGTCAACAGCCGGACGGCAGAAATTCTCGGGTGGATTGTCGGTCAGCTTGACAACCAGCCGGTTATCAACGCTTGCGATCTCCATATGCCTACCTCCTGGCGCCACATAAATTTGCCCCGCTTTGATTTCCATTCCATCTTTACCCTCAAAAGCTGGCCATCCTGTAGCCTGCTTCAGATGATCAGCAAGAATGGCCGTGAAGGTGGCAGGCATATGTTGAGTGATCAAAATTGGCACTGTCGGTGGATGTTTAAAGCCTTCAAAAAACCTCATCAAGGCCTGTGGGCCACCAGTAGAAGAGCCGATAAGCAGTATCTTCGGTTTTCGCAGAGAACCTTTGCGCAGTGCGATTGGCGCAGCTTCCGATTTCGCGGAATTGATGCTCCCAAGAGCAGTTGATACTGTGGTGCCTGCCCTGCCGGGCATACTGCTTACAGCTGCCACTGGCCGGCGCGCCGATACAAAACCGTTGGCAGATGGCCTGGACGGACGAGCGAATGTAGGCTGCTGTGTTGCCGCTGCACCGCTTGCCGTGGCTGTCTTTGGCTGACCTAGGCCGAGCTTGGTCCTGCGTCGTGAGGCCCATGCTTTGACTTTTTCAACCAGCTCGCGCCGAAAATCAATATTGGCATTTACCGACCGGGCGGTTTCCGGTTTAGGTACGTAATCAACCGCCCCACGTTGCAGCGCCCTTAGGCTCACTTCCGCATTTTTGCGGGTTAGAGTGGACGCCATAACAACTTGAAGGTCGGGTTTCATGTCAATCATTTTGGGAAGCGCCGTCATGCCGTCCATTTCCGGCATTTCTATATCCAGAACAACGGCTTCAATGTCATGTTGGCCAAGTTGGCGCAAAGCAACAATACCATTATTTGCAGTGGTAACTACGTCGATATGTGGATCTTCCGACAAATAACGACACAAAAATCCTCTAATAATTGCGCTGTCATCTACGACCATTACCCTAAACGGTCCACTATCATCGATGTTTGTACTGGTGTTTTTTACTACAGAATTCACAGTGAATTTCCTGAACTAGATGAGACCGACCTGTGAAAACTTCGCCTCGATGATTTCTCGATCAAAAGGCTTCATAATATATTCATTGGCACCCGCCTCTATCGCAATTCGAATATGAGACATGTCATTTTCTGTTGTGCAAAAGATAACGATCGGTTGAATAATATCGGTTGTGGCTCGAAGGGCCTTTAAAAACTCCAACCCGTTCATCACGGGCATATTCCAATCCAACAGGACAACGTCTGGCATAGTGCGATCACATGCATCGAGGGCATCTTGGCCGTCGACAGCTTCGTCAATATCGAAGTTGAGTTCTTCAAGGATTCGTCTGGCAACCTTTCGGATAACCTTTGAATCGTCAACGACAAGGCATAGTTTCATTTGTGAAAATCTCCAGAAGCGACGCTAGGTGGCTTGTTTTCAAGGCAGTGATGATTCAGGCAGCTTTGCTATTGCTTTCAAAAGCAAGCAACTTATCCACATCAAGAATTGGCAGTAGTTGGTCTTTTAGTCGGTAAATACCTATGCTGACCTCGCGCCAGTGCGCGTCCAGCGTTACCGGATTTTTTTCGAAAAGCTGATTTTCCAATGACAAAACCTCGCCTACCTTATCGATCTGTAAGCTGTAGGGGTCTTCATTGTGTTCTACCACAACCGACATGCTGGATTTACCCTCGTCGAGGGGGGGCAATCCCAAACGGCGTCTCAGATCAATGGCTGTTACAATACGCCCGCGTAGGTTCAGTACGCCAGCGACCCAGTCAGGCGCTCGTGGAATAACCGTGATTTGCTGCGCATTCAATACGTCGTGAACCGCAAGAACTGGGATACCCACTTGCTGCCCGGCCAGATGCACTGTGACAAAATCTTTAGCCCCTGTGGCAGCGACGCTCATGTTATCGCGTACAACTATATCGTTCATGCTGCATCTCCTTGAATTTTAAATTGCTGGGACAAACTGCGAAGCAAGGTGTCTTTGTCGAACTTCGCGACATAATCATCAAAACCCGCTTCAAAACCCCGGTTGATATCTTTTTCACTAGTCAATGCTGACAGGGCGATAAGTTTTACATCTTCCCATTTTGAATTTTCGCGAATAGCGCGGGCAAACTCATGGCCTGACATATCTGGCATCTCGATATCCGAGATAATAAAGTCGAACATGGCACCGCTTTCCATCAACTTGAGTGCGGCTTCCGCGCAATTAACCGCAGTAACATTGTACCCCGCAACTTTCAGAATTGGCCGCAACATATTACGGAAGAAATCACTATCATCCACGATCAACAGCCGCTCAGAACCCCTGGAAACACCAGCTTCAATGCTCATGTCCTTGCTTGCCAGCCAATCAGGGAATGCTTTGCCCAAAAAGTAGGTTACATCAATAACCTCAGAGGCTTTTCCGTTGATTACTGCCGAGCCAACAACCCCGTTTTTGTCTGAAGCAAGTTTGATATCCAACTCGTCTTCAACGATGTCCAATATCTCATCGACAGCAAGTCCCATCGTAAATTGCCGATCGGTGAAGACCAACACCGGCTGGCTTCCTTTTTCGCGCAATGTCATCGCAGGGTCTGCAAGCACCAGCGGCATTAAAGTGTCGCGGTACTGCACCATAAGCCGACCGTCAGATTGTTCGATATCATCGACGCTGATTTCCTCAAGCCTGGCGACAAGGGACAGTGGAACCGCTTTTGGATGCTCCGCACCAGCCACGAACACGAGCACGCTTTCTTTTTCGTCGCCTGAAGCGAGATGAACTTGGTTTTGCTCGTTATCTTCTTCCGCTGCTGCATCTGAAACGCTCGAGTTAGCCTTGTTAGCGATTCCGTTAGGGTCCAAAATCATGATAACGCTCCCATCCCCAAGAATGGTGTTACCAGAATAGAAATCCAAGTCCTTCAATATCGGCGCCACTGGCTTGACCACAATCTCTTCGGTGTCAAACACCTGATCAACCACGAGACCAAATGTAAACGCACCAACTTGAGACACCACAATGAAATCATCTGAAGTTTCACGTGCCTCGATGTCTTCTCTGGTACAAAAACCAAGCATCTCATTGAGAAATACCAGCGGCAACAATCGGTTCCTAAGCCGGAGCACTGGCGTGTTGTTGATCAGTTCAATTTTATGATCATTTTCACCAGCTTTTTCGGCGCTGGTGGCACGTACGAGTTCAAGAACGCTAATTTGAGGAATGGCATATCGTTCGTTTTGTGCTTTCACAATCAAGCCCGCCACAATGGCCAATGTTAGCGGTATTTTGATGGAAAAACTGCTGCCCTTGCCAATCGTGGAGACCATATCAATGGTCCCGCCGATTTTTTCAATGTTCGTGCGAACAACGTCCATTCCCACACCGCGGCCAGAAACACTGGTAACTTTCTCGGCCATGGAAAACCCGGGGTGGAAAATAAATTTTTGGATCTGAGCTTCGGACATATTTGCCAGCTCGTCCTCGGTTGCAAGACCTTTTTCAACGATTTTACCACTTAATTTCTCAGCAGATATCCCGCGGCCATCATCTTTAATTTGAATGATGATATGCCCACCTTCATGGTAAGCATTCAAGGTAATTGAACCAACCTCCGGCTTACCGGCAGCAATACGTTCCGCGGGCATTTCAATACCGTGGTCAGCTGAATTGCGAACCATATGTGTGAGAGGGTCTTTAATAAGTTCCAGCACCTGGCGATCGAGCTCGGTGTCGGCGCCCAACATTTCCAATTCAATTTTCTTGTCTAGATCTACAGTCAGATCACGTACAATTCTTGGCAACTTAGCCCAAGCATTGCCAATCGGCTGCATCCGGGTTTTCATTACATTTTCCTGCAGCTCGGTTGTGCACTGGCTAAGCCTTTGCAATGGAACACCAAGTTCGGAATTATCCATGTTTCGAGTTATTTGCAGCAACTGGTTTCGAGTGAGCACCAACTCGGAAACCATATTCATCAGGTCTTCAAGCAAATCAACGCTTACGCGAATTGATTGACTTGAACGCCGTGATTCGGTCGCCGCGCCTTGCTGCTTTGCGCCGGCCTTCGCGCGGCCAGCGGCATCTGCCTTTGGCTGAGCCACAGCTTTCGAGGCATTTATAACGGCCTCGCGCACAAGTTCAAACGTCATGACTGCTTCGTCCACCACGCCCGATTTCACTTGGCATTCAGACAGCACACTTTTGACGAGTTCAAGCATGGTATCAAACTGCGCTTCGCCGAAGCCCGCAACAGTAACCAACTGCCGGCCAACCGCGTCCGCTGCGTCGATGTCATCTTTAAATAGCGCAAGCATAAGACCCATGAATCGGCCTTTGCGTTGCTCTTGGTTGGTTCCTTCAAAGTATTTTTTAAGCTTGGTATCGGTGTCAACACGCTGCCCAATTAGATGCGCTGCGACAGCAAGTGTATCTTCTCCGCCGACACGATCAAACAATGAGGCGTTACTATCCGTCGCTGAAGAATTCGCGGGTGATTGATCATCTTGACCGACACTATCGTCCGGGCCGGGAGTGTTCGCAAACACTGCTTCCAATTCTTCTAGAGAAACTTCGCCAGCCTTCAAGGAGCGCCCGTTTCCTGGATCGATTATTTCACCGTCAACAGTGTCTGGCTCAACTTGTTGAACCGGGGCGTCACCACCTTCTGCTATCGCATCAAGGCGGTTGATCAGGTCTGTGTCATCACCGTCCGGTTCTTCCTCGGTAGCTTCCAACCCGGCGAGAATTTCCTTGATCCTATCAAGGCTTTCCAAAATAACAGTAACTGAAGATTCGGAAACCTGTAATTCCCCGTCCCTAAATTTTCCGAGTACATTTTCAGATGCATGCGCAACCGATTCTAGCCGCGGCAGACCAAGAAAACCACAGGTGCCTTTTATGGTGTGAACAAGCCGGAATATATTATCCAAGACTTCTTTGTTGTTTGGATCTTGTTCTAGTTTAACCAGTTCAACATCAACAACATCAATACTTTCGCCCGTCTCTGTAAGAAACTCATTTAATAGATCGTCCATGTCCACTTCCCGGCGTTTTTGCGCCTACCAAAAAGGTTCACCAGCCCCCAATACAAGCCTGTGCTAGAAGTTACTTTCGCGAAAAAGGGTTAAAATGGTGTAAAACTTTTCAGAATATCGAAAGTTAAGACAATTATTTTGTGAAACTGAGATTTGGTATTGTTTTGAAAGCGGAATCAGGAAGCAATGAGACCCTTCAACTATTTGCCTTTATAGATGCAACGATGTTGAGTGTTTGCTTTGAAGGAAGGTCAACAGCAATTGCGCCGCCAAGTTCGGTGGCCACCATGCTGGCCAAATATGCGGGAGCCAATCGAGGCTCAAGATCAGATTCCTTCACTGCCCCTTCAACCGCCGCCTTGATGTCATCAGAGAAAATAACGCGCTCCCCTTCGGCAACAATGGTTATAGAGGTAGTCGTTTCGTCTGTTGAACCGAATTGAACTGATAATGTACCACCCCGAATAAGGGCTTCGGCGGCAACAAGACAGAGGTTCAGCAACAGTTTAACACCGCCTTTGGTAAGTTCGTTTGCAGTTACATTCCAGGACAAATCGATTTTGCTTCCGGCCAAAAATGCGCGAAGTGACTTTTCCGCTTCTCTGGTATCCAAATGTGCAGAAAAACCACCAGCTGCACCAAAAGCCAAGCGGAAGAATTGTAGCTTATTGCTTGTCTGTATGGTCGATTTTTCGATCAACTCAAAAACAGCTTCGCGCATGGTTTCATCTTGTTCACCCGCAAGCAGTTCAAGGCCGTTATTGATCGCACCGACAGGACTTACCAAATCGTGACATAACCTCGAACACAACAAAGCCGAAAAATCTAGTTTGGACACTCTACTTCTCCCCAACAATTGTTATCTGTATTTTCACGAGAAAATCCTGTCTAGGCAACTGTTTTATGTTTATCGTTCAACGCAATCGCATTGCGATAAAGTCTAGCTATCTAACTATTATTGAGCCAGCCACCCGAAATAGTGATGTTGTCACTGATCCTCACACAAACCAACAGCCGAGAAACTGGAAGAATGACCACTTATACAGATACAAAAAACCTTTTGGCACTTGCACCCAAAATCATCCAGACAACTTTGGACGCAGGTGCCGTCGTCATGGAAGTTTATAACAGCGACTTCGAAGTCTACGGCAAAGCCGACCAATCCCCGGTTACAGAAGCCGACAGGCGCGGTGAAGACGTCATTACAGCCGCATTAGCGGCAATTGCTCCCGATATTCCTATTGTGGGCGAGGAAGCTAAATCGGAGGGCCACTGCCCCGATATTTCGGGCGGGCTATTTTGGCTGGTTGATCCTCTGGACGGCACGAAAGAATTTGTCAAAAAGGGCTCGGACTTCACCGTCAATATCGGGCTGATCAAAGACGGTGTCCCAATCGCCGGGTTTGTTCTGGCGCCCGCATTGAACACCTTATATTGGGGTATTATGGGAGCCGGCGCCTGGATTGCCGATGCAATCGACGGCAAAATATCTAGCGAACGACCCATCTCCACGCGCAAGGCTGACCCAGACAATTTGGTTATTGTCGCCAGTAAATCGCATCGATCTGCCGAATTAGAGGCTTGGCTGGCACATTTCCCGAGCGCCGAACATATATCAATCGGCTCAAGCCTTAAATTATGCCTTCTTGCAACCGGCGAGGCCGACTTGTACCCGCGCCTGGGGCCAACCTGCGAATGGGACACCGCAGCTGCCCACGCGGTATTGCTTGCGGCAGGGGGCAGTGTGGAAGTGGACGGCGGCGAACCACTAATGTACGCCAAAAACCTGGCAACCTTCCTAAACCCATGGTTCCTGTGCCGCGCTGACCAGAATCTTTCTGTGCCTACCATCGGCGAGCCGACATAATAAACTTAAAGTTTTTGCACCAAAACGGCACGTGGTTTAACATCAATCCTCAACTGGTCGTCACCAAACACCGCAATAAGGAACATTTGTACCATGACACTCTTAATAATCGGCGTATTGGCCTTTGTCGGCCTGCATCTCATTCCTTATTTTGCCACCAGCTTTCGCGCAGGCTTAGTCAATAAACTTGGCATTGGTGGCTACCGCGGCCTGTTCGCGCTCGCGGTACTATCCAGTTTGGCCGCTATCATTTTTGGCTGGCGTGGGACTATCCCGGAAATGGCCTTCAATCCACCTGCGTGGGGATTTCATGTAACACCCCTTTTTGTTTTGTTTGGTTTCATACTGTTTTTTGCAAGCCAAGCGCCCACCAACATAAAACGTGTTATTCGCCATCCACAAATGACGGGCATCTTCTTATGGTCCGTTGGCCATTTGGCGGCAAACGGTGAAGACCGTTCGATAATATTGTTCGGTGGGTTTGCCCTATGGTCAATGTTGGCGATAGTGGGAGCAAACCGCCGCGACAAAGTTTGGCAGAAACCTGACAAACAACCCATTATCAAAGATGTCATCACGGTCGTGATCGGGCTCGGCGTATACGCACTCGCGGTTTATTTCCACGAGGCGGTCATCGGCGTCAGGCCCATGCCATAACGCCCTATGCGGGCTAACGAGCTAGCTAATAAGTTCCAGAATGTGCGCTGGGTCTTTAAGCAATCCACGGGCGATCATGCCGCGCATGGGTTCGCCGGAATAAAACCATTCAGTGGCTATCTTGCCCTGCGCCCACATTTGCACATGCAAACCGTCAATACGGTGGGTCGTTCCACTTTCATCGTCGTAGGACGTAGTATTGCGGAAGATACAAAACTCATTCTCTGCGTCGACAAACAAGTCGGTAATTTCGCCCTTGATGTTTTGGGCCGAAGCAACAAAAGGTTCCTGTTTTTCCCGGCAGGCTTGCAGGCCCTCACCGAATACCGCGCCGTTGGTATACATCACCCCGTAGTCGGCAAAAAACATATCCAGCGCCTCAAGCACTTGACCAGCCCGCAGCATCGCGGCCTGCAGTTCAACGGCATCGTTAAAGGTCATCATATCCGGACTAACGAGTTGTAACAGGAAGCGGCGGAGACCACGCAGGGTCAGACGCATCGTAGGGCGTTGGCACTTTATGTTCGTTGTAACCGGTCAAATCCACCGACCACAGCGAAGGCTTGCCTCCGTTTCCGGCATTATCGTACGGCGTCGTGCGGAAGAACATCAGGACCCTGCCATTAGGCGACCATGTTGGCCCTTCATCCTGGTAAGCATCGGTCAGAAGACGTTCGCCTTTGCCGTCCGGGCGCATCACACCAATGCGGAATTTACGTTCGCCAATTTTGGTAAAAGCAATTAGATCGCCACGCGGCGACCATACCGGTGTGGCATACCGCCCACGACCAAACGATATTCGCTGAACATTTCTGCCGTCCGGGTCCATCACATAAAGCTGCTGTGAACCGCCACGATCGGAATTGAAAACGATATGGCGTCCGTCCGGCGAGTAAGACGGCGACGTATCAATCCCAGGGTCATTGGTCAGTCGGTTAACCTCGCGGGTTCGCAGATCCATCACATAAACGTCTGAATTACCGTCTTCCGCCAATGACATCACTACCTTGTTGCCGTCCGGCGAGAAGCGAGGGGCAAAAGTCATGTTGGGGAAGTCGCCCAATACTTCAAAACGGTTGGATAAGATATTGAACAGATAAACACGTGGTTTGTCGTTAAAATAACTGAGGAAGGTAATTTCCTGTCGGTTTGGGCTGAAGCGCGGTGTCAGCACCAAATAACTGCCGTCCGTCAAAAACTGCTGGTTGGCCCCGTCTTGGTCCATGATAGCCAACCGCTTAATGCGAGCCAGCGCGTCGCCCTGCTCGGCGATGTAAACAATACGGGTATCAAAATACCCTGCCTCGCCGGTAAGGCGGGTGTAGATACGGTCTGAAATCACATGGGCAATACGCCGCCAATTAGACGCTGGCGTATTATAGCCCACACCCTCCATCTGCAACTCACCAACCACATCCCACAGGCGAAACTCAACCCGGAGATTGCCGTTAGCCAAAATCTGCAAACGACCAGTGACCAACGCTTGCGCTGCGAGCGGCCTCCAGGCATTGAAGCGCGGACGGGTCGGTGCTGCGGTTATTTTTTCAATGAAAGCATTTTGGTCAATGGCGCGAAATAAACCGGTGGACACGAGATTATTGGTAATCACTTCACCAATGCTTGCTCCGATGTCCGACAGGCTTCCAGTTGAGGTTTCAACGTCTTCTACCGGCACGAAATCAGGTATGGCAATCGGAACGGGGTCAACGCTGCCGCGGGTTACGTCGACCTTTAACTGCGCAGCGGCCCCTGTGGTAACAGCGACCAACACAATTATAAAACCAACGGCTTTTTTTGCCCAAATTCCTGCGTTCATTCTGTCCATTGTCCCCACATTATCCACCGATGAATGACGATGGATTAAAATTAAAATCTATATATTTCTGATCTGAACCCAAGCTTTTCGCCACTTCCGAGAAGGGCTCACTTAACAAAACAGCGCGTTTGGCGCTTTCAGCAAAAACTCTGAAAAAGGCACGATCAGGATCATTCAGGTCACCAGCGCCCAAAAACTCAGGCGACCGAGACAGATAACCGTCAGGCCGTAGCCAAATGCGGATCGTTACCTGCATACCCTGAATGCCCTTGGCTCCTCCGGGAATCGACCAATTTTCAGTCACTTTTTGACTTAGAGCATCAACTACCGATGCTGTTGCGATCTGACCGCGCAGTCCCGGCGTAAACAACGGCTTCTTGTCTGGCTCGGGCGCTTTCACAGTCTCTTTCTTCGGCTCTTCCGCTTTTTGAACCTGTTCCTGTTCTTCCTTGATCGACCGATCAATTAACGCCGCAATTCGTTTGATTTTTAGCCGGGAAGGTGGCTTGGGCTTGGCGCGCGGTGTAATCCGGTTGGCCAGCTTGCGGGTTTCGGAAACTTGTGGGCGTGGTTTCGGCTTTGGAACTGGTGCGGCTTTCACAGGCTTGGCCTTTTCCAACAAGGGCGCAGCGTCCTCAAGGGCCGGCTCAGAAACCTCAGCGGCCGCATAGTTAGGCTGCGGCTTTTCAGGCGCCTGCTGCTGTTGTTCTTCTGGTGCCTTGGGTGCCACCACCCGCGTCTCCTTGGCGATTTGCACGAACTCAATATTTATTGGTGGAGGCGGTGCGGGCAGGTCGCGTGCCAATTGCGGCAGGCCAACAAGCGCAGCAACGGCTACACCAACATGCAGCGCACCAGAAAACAACCAGCCTGTTTGTTCCACCCTCATTGTCTACGCATCGCCACTTTAATTTGCATCAATCCTAACGCTATCGCTGCTCGGCCACTAATGCCACCCGGGTAAACCCGGCGCGGTTGATAACACCAATCACTTGCATAACCTGACCGTAATCCAGTTTGGTATCGCCGCGCACATATATGCGTGCATCCCGTCTGCTGCCTACAATAGCAGTTAGGCGCGGCACCAATTCATCAAGGCCAATGGCAGTGTCAGCGAGAAATATGGCACCTTCATGGTCAATGGATATCTCTAGTGGTTTACTGTCTTGCGGCAGGGGCCGCGCTGCTGCCTTGGGCAGATCTACCTGAATTCCGGCGGTTAACAAGGGTGCCGCCACCATAAATACAATCAGCAGAACCAACATCACATCGACAAACGGCGTAACGTTGATTTCTGCCATTGGACGATAGCGCCCGCGCCGACCGCCGCCGCCAGCGGGCCTTCCGCCACCAGTTACAGATGCACCCATCAGCTGCCCCGTTCGTCAAGTTGGCGCGATAGAATGGCAGCGAATTCGTCAGCAAACCCTTCAATCCTGCTGGCATAGCGCCCTAGGTCGGTTGAAAGCTTGTTGTAGGCAATCACCGCCGGTATGGCCGCCACCAAACCAAGGGCCGTTGCAAGCAATGCTTCCGCGATGCCCGGTGCCACGGTCGCTAGCGACGTATCCGACGCGGTCGCGATCGCTGTGAAACTGTTCATAATGCCCCAGACCGTACCAAACAGGCCAACAAACGGTGCCGACGAACCAATGGTTGCCAAATAGCCCACTTGTCCTTCAAGGCGGTCCATTTCCCGGCTCGTCGTCACATGCATGACTTTATTGATGCGGTCCTGAACCGTAACTTTATCGAACCCACCGAGCGTCGAGCCCAAGCTTCGTTGCCATTCACGCATGGCAGCAACAAAAACCGCTGCTAGCGGGTGGTCCGGCGCTTGTTTTATACTGGAATACAGTTCGTCAAGCGAGCTACCAGACCAGAAAACATCTTCAAATTCGTCAGCTTTGGCCCGAGCATCCTTAACCCGTTGCCACGTATTGAAGATGATGGACCATCCCCAAACACTCGCCGCAAGCAGCATCACCATCACCGCCTGAACAATTATATCAGCTTGCATGAACATGCCGAGGACAGAGAAATCCAGCGCATTGCCGCCAAGCTCAACCGCTTCGACAGCCTGCGTTACCGGTGCATTGATCGCCTGCTCTTGCATTCAAGTCTCCTCAAAACATCATGTGTGTCATTTTGGTGTGTTATGTTGTAGCGTTTTGTGCGTCACTATACCAGCCCGTCCAGCAAGCCCTGGCATCTGCGGGCCAGCGCCGCGGGCGACCATCGGTGCCGATAACCGCAACCAACAATTCAGCATCGGTTACAAGCACATCGTTGCACGTAATCCACTGTTTCACTTCAATGGCAGCTGCGCGTACTTTTGTGACCATACTATGGCCGACCAAAATATCGCCGATTTTTGCTTGCCGGTGATACGAGATATTCAGCTTGCTAACAACGTAAGTCAGCGGTCCGCCGTCGTCGTCTGAAATCGCGAACAAATGGTCCACGTCCGCCTTAGACCCGCGAATGCTTTCCGTGCGAACACGCTCAAAAAAACTAACGTAGCGCGCGTGATACATCATGCCGCCCACGTCTGTATCTTCATAATAAACCCGCATCGGGAAGTGAAAAACGCCGTTCTTCCAGTCGCCGCGGCTTAGGGTTCCAACGGTAGGAAAATCGGTCATTTATTGCCCCCGAGCATATCCATCTGCGCAGCGGCCTCAGCAGTAATCGGCGGTGTTATGCCAATATGCTTCCAACCATCGGGCGACAATGTGCGCCCGCGCGGTGTGCGCTGCACTAGGCCAACCTGCATCAGGAACGGCTCGATAATATCTTCGATAGCATCGCGTGGTTCTGAAAGGGCAGCCGCCAATGTTTCGATGCCAACGGGCCCACCTGAATAGGTATCACCGATACACATCAAATAGCGGCGGTCCATGGTATCAAGGCCTTTATCATCCACTTGAAGGCGGTTGAGGGCTGCGTCCGCTGCCGCCGCATCAACGGTGTCACGTTCGGCAACCAACGCGAAATCACGCACACGCCGCAATAATCGCCCGGCGATACGCGGAGTGCCACGTGACCGTGCAGCAACCTCGCGCGCGCCGTCATCGCTGATCTTTAAATCGAGCAATCTGGCGCTGCGGCGCACAACTTCAGTTAATTCTTCGGTGCTATAAAACTCAAGCCGGGTTGGAATACCAAAACGGTCCCGCAGCGGTTTGGTGATCAA
>JAJFIU010000172.1 GCA_021774695.1 Alphaproteobacteria bacterium
GAAATAGTCGCTGATTGCGGGTTCTTTTCCTCCGTTCAGATAGGGTTCAATTCGTCGCCCGATTACTTGTGCGATTTCGCGGTCAGCGGTTTCAACACTTGTGCCGGGCGGAAAGGTCAGGAAACTGTCGACGGTATCGCGTTTTACCGGCGGCAAATAATTGCTCGGCGGTATTAATGTGCCGATTAACACAGCGGAACCAACGAAGAGGCCAAAGACCCAACCGAATTGCTTTGTTTTTGAATTGGTCACCCACATCAAGCCATTGCTCATACGGTCCCATACGGTTTCGCCTTGCTCAGGCTCGGGCAATTGCCGCATCCAGAAGCGAGCCATAGTTGGCAGGATCGTTACCGCTACCAAAAGGGACATACTGACACCAACGGCAATAGTTAGCGCCAGATCAGCGAACATTTGCCCAACTGCATCCTTCAGGAACATTATCGGGATGAAGATTGCCACCGTTGTGGTGGTGGAGGCGAGAAGGGCGCCCCAAACCTGTGAAACACCGAGTTCACTGGCGTCTTTGGGTGTTTCACCGCGTTCGCGCAAGCGGACGATATTTTCAAGCACCACGATGGCAGCGTCGAGCACCATGCCGGTTGCAAATGCCAGGCCCGATAGCGAGATCACATTTAACGTGCGACCGGTCAGGTTAAGAACAACAAATGTGGCGAGTAGCGAAATCGGAATGGCCACAGCAATAAGTAATGTTGCCCGCCACTGCCTGAGAAACAGCCACAGAACTGCAATCGCGAACAACATACCGATAATGAGGTTGCTGCCTAACAGGTTTATCGAGCGGTTAATATACAGGCCCGGGTCAAAACTATATTGTGCCACCAGCCCGCGAGCCTTGAACTCGTCTGCGTTTAGCTCGTCCATGCGCGCCTTAACACCTGCCAGTGCTTCCAGTACATTGGCGTCATTGGTTTTTGATATGCCCAGTCGGTAAGCTTTGTTGCCGTTCTGGTATATGAAACCATCCGCGCGCCCCGGGCCGACCTCAATGCGGGCGATATCGCCCAGCTTGATCGGTAGGCCGTCGCGCCATTCAAGGATCAAATCGGCCAGCTCGTCAGCATCATAGCGGCCCTCGAAACGAACAGTATATTGGCGGCGCCCCACATCGACGGTACCACTGGAAATATCACCTGACCTGCCGATCCGGGCAGGAACCCGCGCGATATCAATGCCTAGTTCGGCGGCGCGGTAAGGGTCAAAAATAATTTGCAATTGCTCGCCCAGCCCGCCGGTGCCATCATCGAACTGAATTTCAGATACTCCGTATAGGGACTGGAGCTCCGGTTTGATCACATCGCGCAGATATTTGACATTTTCACGAGCGCGGTCCTCGGTACCCGGCACCTGCTGGACATAATATTCGATCAGTTGGTCGTTGGCATCGCCCCATTCGCCCATCATCACCTGTGGCTTTTCCGCATTAGCGGGCAGAGGGCGCAGGCGGTTAAGCCGGCTGATAATGTCGATCAAGGCGCGGGTCATGTCGGTTTCGATGGCGAACTCAAGCTGCATGTAACCAAAATTGGCCATGTTCCAGCTGACCATTTCGGTCATGCCCGGTGTGCCCTGCAACACTTCCTCAACAGGGACAGTGATTTCGCTTTCGATTTCGGCGGGTGATGCGCCGGGCCACGAGTTGATAACGGAAATTACCGGCTTTTGTATCTGCGGCAGCAGTTGCGCAGGTAAGCTGAATATGGACGCTACGCCCATCAGCATAATTACGGCTGCAACCACGGCAACTGCCGCTGGGTTATCCAGGCTTTGTGTGGTCAATCGCACCGTTGGTCTTCCCATGCACGCAGGCATTGTCTGCTTGATTACAATATTCAACTTATTGGTTGAATATATAGTATTTGTTCAGTTTTTTAAAGGTTTCGCTCACTCCGGTAAACAGCTGTGGCGGAATTGTCTCGTGGGTGAGTATAAAATACCACACTGGCCTATGTCGTTTGGTAGCCTTGTTTTTGACAAACGGTGAGCGAAAAGCGACGAGTAGACGTGAGGCAAGTGCAGTCTACTGACAAAATCAAGCAAAATTCGATAAATTAGAAGGTTAAAGCAACTGTTGGCCTAATATCGGCTATCGATAGTCCTTGAAAACTTCATCGAACCAGCCGGAGTCGCGCAGCAGTTTCATACGCTTGGTAATATGATTGATAAATGCTGCTGTCTTGTCGCTTTGAAGGCATGAAATACCATCATCAACTTCGTCCAGGCGAATAGTTGCTTTTTTAAGTTGCTTTCTGACGCCCATTTTTTTTGTCAGGAAATCGAGATCGAAATCATATCCAATAAGCGCATCAACACGACCAGCCGCAAGCATCTTGATCATTTGAGTTTGGCTTTGCAGTTTGAGGTCTTCGTGAATGCCAAGCGAATTGATGAACCGCGCCAAGTTGAAATCTGATGCCACCACAAGGTCATTTAATTGAGATGGTTCCGTAATGTCCGGCGTGTCGGCCATTGTATAGACTACGACCGAGACGGTGTTAATCGGCCCGATAAACCTATAGTCGCTGTAACCGCTGCCCTCGCTGCCGCGGTTACGATCAGTATCAGCTGATATAAAAATGCAATCGGTACGGTGCATTTGCATTGCTCGGTCCAGCCGGGCAGCGGGCAAAAAAGTAACATTGATTGGGCCACTATAGCCCTCAACCAATTTGTCGAAAATATCGTTATAGACGCCGTCACCGTTTTCTTCATAGGCAAACGGGATGGTCATGCTGGCGACGTCAATGGGTGGCACCGCGTTGGTGTCTTGTGCGATTGTTGGCGCGGTTGAGAAAACACCAGACAATATTGCGGTTGCAGCAAGAAGCGCGGTGCGGAGATCTTTGGTATCAGCCTTTGTTTTCATTATGGAAATATATCGCAACATTTTGATTTGTCGAACATATTCAGAATCTGACCGCGCTAACCTTTTGTTCAACTTGAATTCAATATGTTATAGTGTGTACTTTAACCATCGTTGACGTGAACCGAGGGGATACGGTGTGAGAATTTTCAATAAACTGATGTTATCAGGCCTTACTGCCATGTGGGTCATGTTACCACTGTCAGCGCAGGAGACATCTGCTGTCGGTAGTGAAATAACGATAGCTGCCCCGGACGGTGTTGTTATATCGGCTTACTGGCAGCCCGCTGGGTCTGAAAATTTTGAAAGCGATAATGATAAGGCAAACGCGTCGACCGTTATGCTTTTTCATATGGCCGGATCATCGGCCACTGGCGAATATGCTGAAATTGCGCCAATTTTAAACGGCGAGGGATACAACACGCTGGCAGTGGACTTGCGTTCGGGCGGCGGCCGGTTGGGTGCGCCTAATAAAACGGCTAGCCGATTAGGCGACGACCAAATTGGATACTGTCAAGCCTATCCTGACATGGTTGCCGCACTGGATTGGGTGAAAACCAATGCAGGGCAAGGCCCGATTATTGCTCTGGGAAGTAGCTATAGCGCTGGGTTGGTGATCAAGTTGGGCTCAGAGAACCAGCAGGATATTGCAGGGGTGCTAGCATTTTCACCTGCGTCGGGAAAACCGATGGCCGACTGCCGCCCCGAACCATTTCTGGAAAAGATGCGCATTCCCTTTATCGCCTTTAGGCCGGACCGTGAGATGGCGATTGAAAGCGTGACTGCCCAGGCTGCCACCTTTCGCGCGCTGGGTGTGCCATACCATGAGATCGAAAATGGCCGTCATGGGTCGCTGATGCTACGCGAAAGTCAAACAGGTACCAATATGGATCATGCATGGGGCCCAGTTCTTGAGTTTCTTGCCGGAGTTGCGAGTGCAGAAGAAACGTCGGTGACATTGCCCGTGGATGGCTGGCAAATAAAAGGTGATTTTGTTGCGCCGCCGTCATCGGCAAGTTTGCCAGCAGTTCTGTTGTTGCACGGTGCCTCGCGGTCACGCGGGATTTATGATGGCCTGGCGCAGCAGTTGGCTTCTCATGGTATTGCCTCGCTGAGCCTCGATATGCGGGCGCACGGCGATAGTCTGACCAAGGGTAAATTCCAGCCGCCGTATGCGGATCATCGGTCACTGCTTGCGGGAACCGAGGCCGATATTGTGGCCGCAACGGCTTTTCTGGCGCGGCATCCAAAAGTAGACCCGAACCGGATCGCAGTTGTCAGCGCGTCCTATTCGGGTGAGTTTATGGCGGTTGCAGCGAAACAGTCGGGTTATGTTAACGCCTATATCTCTTTGTCGCCGGGATCTATTTCTGACCAGTCGATCGAGGCTGTAGATCCGAGCGGTGTCCCATGGTTGTTCGTTCGCGCCGAAGAGGAGCGGCCGTTTTTTGACGATATTTTTGAAGCTATAGAAGAGAAAAGTGGCGCGGAAATTCGCGTCTTGCCGGGTAAGGGGCATGCTGACAGATTGCTGGCACAGCATCCGCGCCTTGCTGCTCAATTGGCGATCTGGCTGGACGACGCCCTCAATTGAGTACCGCGACTTTATGTTTGGCTGATGGTGAGAATTTGCGGTAAGACAGTCTAGTGTTGAAAAACTGTATCACCGTTGAGGATTACCGCCGCCGTGCGCGGCGGGCGCTGCCGGCGCCGATCTATGATTATCTGGCGGGCGGTGCGGACGACGAATGGTCTATTTCCAATAACGAAAACGCCTTTAGCCGTTACGAACTGATGCCGGAATATCTTCGTGATATTAGCGAAATTGACATGTCAGCAAAGGCTTTGGGAGCAAAACTGGCGGCGCCGATTATTCTGGCACCCACCGGTATGTCGCGCCTGTTTCATCATGAGAAAGAATTTGGTGTGACGCGCGCAGCCCATGAGGCAGGGTTGATGTACAGCCTGTCCACGATGAGCACCACGAGCATTGAGGATGTTGCGAATGCGAGCATTGGCGCCAATATGTTCCAGATATACATCCACAAAGACCGCTCCTTAACTGACGAGTTTGTCGACCGGGCAAAGGCTGCCAAGTATGACGCCTTATGCCTGACAGTTGACACACCGCTGGCAGGAAACCGCGAGCGGGACCGGCGGAGCGGTTTTGAAATACCGCCACGCCTGAAATTGAAAAGCCTGCTCAGTTTCGCAGCGCACCCACGTTGGGCGTACAACTTGCTGCGCCATCCGGATTTCAACTTAGCCAATTTGGCCGGTCGACGTGACACCCTCGACGCCGGTGCGGTCGGCGTGATCGGATATGTTAACAGTCAGTTTGACCGTACTGTCACCTGGGACGATGCAGCCCGGATTATCGAGCGTTGGGATGGTCCATTTGCGATCAAAGGACTGCAATCACCTGAAGATGCGGCTCGTGCTGTTGATATTGGTGCCAGTGCAGTGATGATTTCAAACCACGGTGGGCGGCAGCTTGATTTTGCGCCCGCGCCAATCGATTGTGTTGCTCCGATGCGCGACAAAGTCGGCGACGGCCTTGAACTGGTGGTTGACGGCGGCGTGCGGCGCGGTACTGATATATTGAAAGCTTTGGCATTGGGTGCCAATGCCGTGTCGTTTGGCAGGCCGTATTTGTACGCGCTGGCGGCAGGCGGCGAGCTGGGTGTTAAAAACTATTTGGATACGCTGAAAGATGAACTTGCGCGCGACATGGCCTTGCTGGGCGTAAGAAACCTTAGCGAAATTGAAGAGCGGCACTGCAGACCAGTATAGTGGTCGGCGAAATCAACCCTTATTCGGAAGTTTGACGTATGTCCTGGATCAACGACCATATCAGAACCGTGCCTGACTTCCCGCTTAGGGGGATCATGTTCAGGGATTTGACCACTCTGTTTCAAGACAGTGCCGCCTTCAAGCGCATGGTTGATGAGCTTGTGGGCCATTATGAAGGCAGGAAGTTTGATAAAATTGTCGGCATCGAAGCCCGCGGGTTTATCTTGGGTGGGCTTATGGCATACCAGATGAACGCCGGGTTCGTGCCAATCCGCAAAGCCGAGAAGTTGCCGTATGAGACCCGAACACAGTCTTACAGCAAGGAATATGGCACTGATTTTCTGGAGCTTCATATCGACGGTGTTGATGCGGGAGAACGTATCTTGCTGGTTGATGATTTAATCGCCACCGGCGGTACGGCAGAAGCTGCTATATCTCTGATCCGCGCTGGTGGTGCTGTCGTTGAAGATGCCTGTTTTGTCGTTGATTTGCCCTATTTGGGCGGCGCAGACTTGGTGCGGCACCTGGGCTGTGCGCTCGTTGCATTAACCCAGTTTGGCGGCGACTGAAGCGGTCTTTGCCCGTTGGTGAGGCCGCGTTGACGAAAATTCCAAAAATACACAAAGTGGTAACGTCTCATTAGTATTTGAACGCTATTGTCGGCGCCAGCATCTGATTTGGGGGGTGGCTGAGGTCAGATATTTTGAACTTATTACTTATCGACGATGACACCGTTGACCGCATGAACACTCGTCGAGCCCTTGTGAAATCAGGGTTAGACATGCGCATTACCGAAGCTTCATCAGCCGAAAAAGGGCTCGAGTATCACCAAAGTCAAATCTTCGACATTATCTTGTTGGATTATCAGCTTCCAACAATGACAGGGTTGGATTTACTGAAGTTATTTAACCAATCGAAGCAAGATAGCATGGCCGTTGTCATGCTCAGCAATGAAGATGACGAGAAACTCGCAATTCAATGCATTGAAACCGGGGCCCAAGACTTCATTCAAAAACACGAAGTTACAACCACACGGTTGATGCGATCAATTATGCATGCAAAAGAGCGCTATAAGATTGAACGTCAACTGCGTCAAACCCAAGACCAACTCAGAATAATGGCGGAAAAAGATGCGTTAACCGGTTTGGCGAACCGGTATGTTTTTGAGGCGGAACTTAGCTCGGCAATCCCGCGTGCACGGCGCAACAAACAATTCCTCGCTTTGCTCATGCTTGATCTGGATAACTTTAAAGACATCAACGACACCATGGGCCACGGCGCGGGAGACCAGCTTCTGATCGAGGTGGCACGCCGCCTACAGGGACCCGTTCGCGGTGGAGATCTTTTATGTCGTCTGGGTGGCGATGAATTTGCCGTGTTGGTGCATAATCTTGATGATCAGACAGAGTTAGCACCATTGACCAAGCGAATACTGGAAGAGCTTTCCAAGCCGTTTCAGTTGGAAGGCGTAGAGATTAATATCTCTGCAAGCATTGGTGTCGCGAGTTTTCCTGATTGTGCCCTGGATTCAGTGCAGCTTATGAAATGTGCGGATATAGCAATGTACCGATCCAAGGAAAAAGGCCGGAACCAGGCACATTATTATTCGAGCGCTGTACATGAGGAAATACATGAGCGCATAGAGCTTGAACGCGATTTGCGGGGTGCCGTGCGGAAAAAAGAATTCGTTTTATATTATCAGCCACAGATAGATTGCAAATCGGAGACAGTTGTTAGCGCTGAAGCACTTATACGCTGGCAGCATCCGACCAGAGGACTGATCGGGCCCCTTGAGTTCATCCCGTTAGCTGAAGATATTGGCGTAATCAACGAAATTGGCGACTGGGTTCTGGAAACTGTCTGCAAGCAATTTCAAAGCTGGTTAGAACGAAGCCCAGCGCTGATTGATCAGCTTTCCCTGGCAATTAATATCTCTGCTTTGCAACTCAGCGGTAAAGGTTTTGTCGCTCGTGTCAGCGAAATCTTAGTTGCCTATAAAATCAAACCCGAATGGTTGGAATTTGAAGTTACAGAAAGTGCGTTGATAAAGGCCAGCGGGCACTCGGCTGAAACACTACGGGGCCTCTCCGCGCTAGGGATCAAGTTAGCTCTTGATGATTTTGGCACCGGATATTCCTCACTTTCCCAGTTGCAATCCCATCCTTTTAGCGTCCTCAAAATAGACAAAACCTTTGTGCAGTCGATCAAGGATGATGGCGATGCGAGATATTTGAGAGCCATTAACGCTTTGGCCAAGACACTGGGCATCCAGACTGTTGTGGAAGGCGTTGAAACTGATGCTCAGAAAAAATGGTGCCTGGAATTAAAATTTAACCGCATGCAGGGCTATTTCTTTGCCAGACCCGTTGGCGCCGTTGAGGTCGAAGCGTTGTTGTCGGCCGGATCAAATCGAATTGAAAGCAGTAGGTAAAAATCACAGCCATGGGAAAATCGGAGTTAATATGTATCACTTGAAAAAACATATACGCTGGTTGTCGCTTTTGGTGGCAATGTGTTGTTCTGGCGTCGGCGCGGCAGCAGCCAGTGATAGTCCTATTACCGGTTTTTTGGACGCGAACTTATACCCGTACCTGTCAGATACCGATAGCGACAATTATCTGACGATTAACGCAGCGGCAAATTTTGGCAATGGAATATCCTATTTCAGTCTTTCAAATTTCGGAAACAACACGTCATCCAGCGGGCAGTCTGATAAAAATACATTCTACACCGAACAAAATATCCGATGGCGTATTGCCCCCAGTTTGCCGCTTGATCTAACGGTCCAGTTGAATTTTCGTAGCGGAGACCGCAATGACCGTCAGCGACTGGGTGTTCGCTGGAGATTAAGCGATACAAAAGGCCTGTCAGACTTTTTCAAAGCTATCAATATGGCCTATGCAATTAATTGGCACGCGGTTCAGTTTGACCACGAGGAGGGGTATATTTGGCAGTTGGAGCATTCCTTCAAGTTCAGTTTCCCCAGCTTGTCTAACCGGCTGTATCTAGCCGGGTTTATCGATCACACCTTCAATCAGACACTGCCGGTTGGTTTTCCCAAACGCCCCGTGGTTGGTGAGGCTCAATTAGGATTCAGGTTGTTTGATAAAATGTATGCGATTGCGGAATACCGTATCAATGAGTATCGCCGCTCAGATGTCGATAATCTCGCGCTCGGCATTCAATATAAAATTAGTTGGTAATAAGCCCTTCATTGGGTGACGTTTAGGATATAAAAATGACAGATATGAAGACGGCGGACGTTAAAACTTCCGAGATCAGGCAAGAACTGATCAGGCGGGGTAGCATACACTGGCTGCACTGGCTTGTTGTAGTGCTTTCCATCTTATTGACGATCGGTGCCTGGTATATTTCCAGCAGCCAGATTGCCTTGAAAAATCAAGAAAAGTTTAACCGCCAGGCTGACCAGGTGTTGGAGCTGGTTGACGAGCGTATGCATTTGTATGAGCACGCACTATGGGGCGGCGTTGCATTCATTGATGCAAATGGCAGCACTGTCAGCTATCGACAGTGGTTGGCATATTCCAATAGCTTAAACATCGACGAAGCTTATCCCGGCATTAACGGCGTTGGGGTTATTTATAATCTTCAGCCCGACGAGGCGCCTGCATTCCTTCGTGGGCAGCGCCTCGAGCGGCCGGGTTTTGCAATCCATCCCCAGCACCAGAAAAGCGAATTTTGGCCGATCACTTACATTGAACCGGCTGGCCCGAACGCCAAAGCGGTCGGTTTGGATATTGCTTTCGAGGCGAACCGCCATACCTCCGTTCAAAAAGCACGCGACACAGGGATAGCGCAGATGACCGGACCAATTACTTTGGTGCAGGATGCCAAGCAGACACCTGGATTTTTACTCTATGCGCCTTTTTACAAAAACGGTGAAAAACCAGAGTCGGTTCAGGCACGACGCGACAATATTATCGGCGTAACCTACGCACCCTTTATTATGAGCAAATTGATGCTCGGCACCCTTGCAAGCGCGAACAGGGAAGTGCGTATTGATATCAGTGATAACGGCACTGAACTGTACAGCGACGCATCAGTGGAATTTGGCAGTGAAAATTTGCGCGATGAGCAGCCGATGTTCTCCAAAACGAGCAGTATCGAAATATACGGTCGAACCTGGCAGTTTGATATCGAAGCCAGCCAAAGTTTCAGGGCAGCCCATTCCAGTAGCCAGCCAATTTGGATTTTGGTTGGTGGACTGGTGATCGACGCGATGCTTTTTGGGCTTTTTGTTTTCCTGTCGCGAGCCAACCGCGCCGCTTTGCGCTATGCCGACCAGATGACGGCAAAAATGCAGGAGAAATCGGTTCGGCTCGAAAAATCCAACCATGACCTTGAACAGTTTTCATACATTGCTTCCCATGATTTGAAGGCGCCGTTGAATTCGATCAGGCAGGTTATTGGCTGGATTGAAGAAGATTGCGGTGACGTGCTTCCGGACGAGTCGAAAGAGCACATCAGCCTGTTGAAAAACCGGTGTCAGCGCATGACGAAATTGCTAAAGGATTTATTGGAGTATTCCCAGGTTGGACGTACCGAATTTGCAAGCGAACAGGTTGCTCTGGGTGAGATGTGCGACGATATTAATTTCTTGTTAGGTGCAGATAAAAACTTTGTGATTGCGGCACCAGAACTGCCAGTCATTATACAGCGAAATCCATTAGAAATTGTGCTCAGAAATCTAATTTCCAACGCAATCAAACATCACGACAAGCAGCGCGGGTCTATTACCGTTACCTGCGAAACAAGCGCAAAAGGGTATTTGATGAAAGTTTCGGATGATGGGCCCGGTATTCCAGAAGAACTTCACGCAAAAGCGCTGGAAATGTTCCAGACCCTAAAGCCCCGGGACCAGGTTGAAGGCAGCGGCATGGGGCTAGCGCTGGTTAAGAAGATTGTCGAACATCATGGTGGCACGTTTGAAATAGAGCGCGGCAGGGAAATTGGCGCGGGTTTTAGTATTTTCTGGCCCTTTGAAAATCAGCAAACCAGCATCGCTGCGTAATCCCCCGCAAAATTTTGAATTGGAGGCTCGCTATGAAACAGAATTCTAAAGAAGTTACGTTAATGCTGATCGACGATGATGATGTTGACGCGATGGCCCTCCAGCGAAGCTTCCACAAACAGAAGCTAGGCAACAGGATAATTCGTGCCCATGACGGTCAGGAGGCTTTAGAGATGCTGGAGGGTGGCCAGGTGCCATACCCCTTTATTATTATACTCGACCTTCAAATGCCGCGCATGACCGGCATTGAATTCCTGGGCAAATTGCGGGCACATCCCGAGTTTCACGATGCGGTCGTCTTTGTGCTTACGACGTCAAAAGCTGAACAGGACCTCGACGCAACCTATAATCAACATATTGCTGGCTATTTTGTAAAAGAAGAGACTGGTGAGAATTTTATCGATGTGGTTGCAGTGCTCGACAGTTACTGGAAGATAGTACAGCTACCCATCAAGAAATAACGCTTTCGCTACTACTTATCTGACATGGCTATATATGCGAGGGGTTTCCTGTGGTGCTGTTATCAACGCCAGTTGTGGTTACGACAGGAATTTATGCCTTGGTTTTGTTGCCGGCTGATTGTGTATATACGAGTCGTATTCCGTATATAAACACACGGGAAGCACACTAGTAACACACCTGTTAGTTAAAAATCATCAAATACATCGTAAATTTTAATATAGAAAAAACAATAGCTTAATATTTTTTTGGGCTGTGTTACATATTACTTCTTGTCAAAATAAAACAGGTGTACTACATAACTAATACACCGGCACGATAGAACGCCCAAGCAGATACCGGAAAGGTACACAAAAAGGGCTCAGCCCAAAAAGGGTTCAGCGAGGAAAGCCGGTCAAAAAAACGGGATATAAAAATAAACGGCCCGAGTACGACAGACGAGACTACCAAAGAAAGACGACCCGAGGACTATAATAAGAGCCAGCCAACTGGCCATGCAGCGAGGACAAGAGGGGAAGCCGGATAACCGGCCCCCTCGAGACTAAAAAGAAAAAGAAAAAATATACCAACGACAGTACAAACAAACGGTCACCAAAAAACAGGGACCACATAACAGAAGCCCGAAGATAAAAAAACAACGGGCCGCCAACGAGGAACAAGAAAATGACAACCCGCAGTTACCAAACCACCAAAAGAAATGCCCGCCGTAGCCGCCGTATCGCACGTCAGACTGACCTGTTGATCGGTAGTCACAATGGCGGCCGTCACGGTGATCTTATTAACCGCATCAGCTTTGCAGCGTAAGCGGAGGGAGGAATTATGACGCCGGATTGGACTGATGATCAACCGATCTACCGGCAACTGAAGGACAAGGTAGTTGCAGCGATAGTAGAAGGGACCATGCGCGAAGGCGAGGCCCTGCCATCCGTAAGGAATGTCGCTGTGGATTTACAGATAAATCCAATCACTGCCTCAAAAGCCTATCAGGAGCTAGTAATGGACGGTTTAGTCGAAAAAAAGCGCGGACTGGGAATGTTCGTGATAGAGGGCGCGCGCTCAAAGCTCGTAGAAGCAGAGCGCGATCGTTTCTTGAATGAAGAGTGGCCGCGGGTGATGGAAACTATCCAGCGGCTTGGTTTGAACGCAGAAACGCTGCTGAAACGCAGCACTGCAAACTGAGGGGCCGGTCATGACTGAATATGTGATTGAAGCAAACGGCCTTGCGAAATCCTACGGTGATTTCCAGGCATTAAAACCAACCAGTTTCAAAGTGCCCCTTGGGCGCATTCTCGGTGTTATCGGCGCGAACGGTGCCGGAAAAACGACAATGTTGAACGCGGTTCTCGGCCTCATGAACTATGAGGGTGACTTGTCTGTTATGGGCAAAAATCCGTCGAAAGAGCGCGGCAAGTTAATGCAGGATGTCTGCTTTATCGCAGACGTTGCGACATTGCCTAAATGGATGAAAGTGTCCGAGGTTCTCGATTATGTCGAGGGCGTGCACACAAAGTTTGACCGGGCGAAAGCCATGTCGTTCTTGAGCCGCAC
>JAJFIU010000019.1 GCA_021774695.1 Alphaproteobacteria bacterium
CTTGCTCCCGGTGGGGTTTACCCTGCCGCCACTGTCACCAGCAGCGCGGTGCGCTCTTACCGCACCCTTTCATCCTTACCAACCTGAACTTTCATTCGGGTTGGCGGTTTGCTTTCTGTGGCACTATCCCTGTGGACGCCCTCGCTGGCCGTTAACCAGCACCGTATTTCCGTGGAGCCCGGACTTTCCTCCCCTATCCGTCAAGTAAACTCAACGCATAGCGGCGGTCATCCAGCCGTCTACCGGGGCGCAATCAACCACTCTGTGATACTCAGGTCAAGCTTGAACATGCCCTCGTTCGCACATGCAGTGCCCCATTAGCGCCCTTTTCGTGTGTTTTCTTATGTTATCCCTGTTGATATACTATGGTAAATCGGGCAGTGTCGCGCTCCGCTGCCCTATGGTACAGCGAGAATAACCACGACACGCGTTAAAAAGGCTTTCACAGATGAAACGAACACTATTGGTACTACTACCGGCGATGTTTTTGCTGGCTGGCTGCAGCAGCAGCGGCGACGAAATCGTTTTTGATACAACGCTGGGGCCAGAAACCGACGATCAGATTGAAGGCCTGCCCACCACTCTGCACGGCGATACTGACAACGCCCGCTATTCCGGCGAAGATCTGAAGGGTAAGGGCATGGAAAGCAAGGACGGTACGGGCCGCTAGCATTGAATCGCCTACCATCGGTCCGTTCTGGATTTGTCTTCAAAAGTCGCGTTTAGAGCCGCTAAACCTGATATAGCTTGAGAAAACTGGCAACCGCCGCGTCAACACAGTCATCAATTTCCTTCGTTGACAGCATAGGCTGAATGCCAATTGAAATCTTGAAATGGGCAGGTTCTTTGAACAGTGCAACCAGCTGTTGGCCAGCCTTTTCCGGGTCATCGATTTTAAGCGCGCCCTTCTCCACCCACGTCTGAAGAAACGCTGCCAGCTGTATCTGGATTTCCGCCGGGCCGGATTTCCAGAATAATTCGCCCAATTCAGGGCCTTTGGCTGCAGCCGTTACCAACAAGCGGAACATGGCAATTGCCCGCTCACTCATCAGCAAGGTCGCCAAACGGTAACAAACTGCACGTAAATCAGCTTCAAGCGTATGATGCTCAACTGACGCGAGCGCCCGATCAGGATAGTAGGCTGCGATAGCTGCGTGAACCGCATCACCAAACAGTTGTTCTTTACTGGAAAAATGGCTGTAAACGGTTTGCTTTGAAACGCCTGCGCGTTTTGCCACCCCGTCCATACTGGTACCATCGAAGCCCAGCTCGAGGAAAAGCACGCTTGCAGCTTCGATAATTGCACTATTTTTGCTGGCGTCGCGCGGGCGCCCACGGACGGTTTTCGCCGGGCCGGAGGGCAGGTCAAATTTGTCAGGCGCTTGCGTCACACTATTTCCGTTTGCCGTGCTGAATATTCATGGCTGGACCGAGAAGTCCAGAATTTCCAACACAGGCATACACAAGTCAGCCGCAACCGCCAACCAAAACTCTAGTTCAATAGCGATTTGTGCGAGGCAGCGCCATCAGCGGTTATTCAAGTAATGGCGCCGCCAGAGCCAGTCCTTTGGCTTGATTGTCGTCGTCTTCAATCGCCGTTATCACCTGTGTTGCCAAACCAAGGTCCCGATTGGCAAGCGCGCCTTCCAGAAGTTGCAATCTGACAAGGTCGCGTTCATACACACCTTCAAGTTCGACCACATCTGCTAGCAGTTTTCGCACCTCAACGGACAGAGATACTTTGTCAGAACCGGCACGAAGTGTACTTAGGTACCGCGCCTTATCCGGTACTTCGATAAAGGTATCCAGACGCTTGAGCGCCGCCTCCAGATCGCCAGTGTCAGACTCTACAACGCCGACTAGGTTTGCGATGCTTTCCAGGGTCTCCAAATCGCGAATGCGGCTGCTATGCAGCAGTACCAGCTGGTAACTTTGCTGAATTAATGCTGGGTCGAGTCCACCGTCATACATGCTGCGCAGTCGGTGAGCTGTGGCAAGAGCACGCATGTTCAAGCTGACCAATCTGGCAAACAATTCGTCCGCTTCCATCAGATACGTTTGCCGGTCAGCGGCTTCGCCTTGTTTGTCTGCAAGCACCGCCAGCAGGATAAGGCCGCGGTATAGCCTATCCGGCCGGTCAACCGCACGCACCTGCGCTTCCAGCGCTTGTATATCCACTGCACCCAACGTGGAAACCGGTGCCAACGGCAGCATTCTCAGCCGCTGCCAAAAAGCACGCGTGGGGTTCTCCATTTGGGTAAGCGCAACATTGGCATCGGCCAATCGACCAGCTAACATATTTTCGCGGGCGATTGCGATCAGGGTTCTTTGTTTTACGCTGGGTATCTGCAGTTCTTCCACCAGTGCAAGCGCACCAGCCGTGTCGTTCGCCCGCGCAAGTATTGGCGCAATTTCAGTAATTTTTTCCTGAGTTACCAAACTCAGATTAACCGACCGTGCTTCTTCAAGCGCCAGCATCAGTGTCTCGACAGCCTGGCTGCGCTGATCGGTTTCGATAAGTGCGCGGGAAACGGCAACCAATACTTTAGATCGCTCAACACCGAACTCTTCAGCAATAACGGTTTGCAGCGCCGCAGAAAAAGCACAGTCCCGTGTTGGCGCTTCCAGGCAGGCTATCGTATATTCGTTCGGTTTGTGGCTGCCGGCTATTTTACCGTTTTGACCGGTTTGCGCCAACGCCGGAACGCTGATAATGGCGGCAAATGCTATCGCTGTTATTTTTTTCATTAAATTATCCTCGCTGGTACTTGGCCACGCCGGGGTATGTTCACGTTTTCCGGGCAGCCCATTATGCGTGTCTGTCCATTTTACTCGCTATGTTGTCCAAAGCGGCCAGTGTGCCTTGGTCCAATTGACCGTCCACCTTACCCGGACGCCAATGGCGTTGGAACGCCGATAGTGCATCAAAAGTCTCTTGCGAAAACGTCTCTCCTGCCGAAACGGCATAGCCAATCATTGCTAAAGACTTATTCAGAAGGGCAACATCGGGGTTAATCATACCCTTTTTTGTGATAACTGTCGCGCTATTCGTGTTTAAATTCGCCCATAAGCCGAAATCATGATCCGCCAGATGCTGCCAGGGAAACCGCTCTCCCGGGTCTTGTTTCCGGGCGGGAGCCACATCGCTGTGCCCCAGAAAGCGAGCTACAGGAACGTTGAACCTCTTTTTGAGAAAACCAAGCAGTTCGATCAGTCTGTCAATTTGCTGATCGGGAAAATCCCGGTATCCAAATTCATGGCCAGGATTTACGATCTCAATCCCGATGGACGTATCATTGATATTTTCCCTGCCCTGCCAACTGGACACACCCGCATGCCACGCCCGCTTCTCGGGTGCGACCAACTCAAATATATCACCGTTTTCCTCAATTAGATAATGCGCGGAAACGCCGCTACCCACAGAACATAATCGCTCCAGTGCCTCAGTTCCGGTTTGCATACCGGTGTAATGCAAAATCACCGTATCCACCAACGGCCGACCCTGGTCGCCGGGGACTGGCCGATCATTCCAGTTTGGTGACGGTTGTTTAATAATATCTGCCGGTACCAGGTTTTCAGACACCTTCGCTTCCCACCGCTTTTTGCATTGCACGCTTGTTATTGCGCAGCGTCACGATCAACACACCAAAAATCGTCATCCCGCCGCCAACTACCATTTCCCAGCCTACCACTTCATCCAGTAAGAGCACGCCGCCGATGACCGAGAAAAACGGCATAACCAGAAAATAAGGCGTAACCATGGAAATTTCATATTTTCTAAACAGGTAATTGGCCCCTCCGTGCCCGATAACCGTAGAGATCAAGCCTGCGTACGCCACTGACAGCCACGCGCGCGCTCCTGCCGATCCAATCGACGCAATCTGATTGTCCTCGACAACGGCTGAGATGATAAATGACCCCAAAACTCCGGCAAGCGCTACCCATGCCTGAACAGTAGCTGCAGGCACATCTCTCAACTGCCGCATCATCACCGCCGCCGTCGCATAAACAAAAGCAGCGCACGCAATAACAAACACCGCGTCCCAGTAGGCAAAGATAATCGGATCAAAACCCAGAAACAATACACCGCCAAAACTGATAGAAATGCCAAACAGTCGTTTCCAGCCGACTTTCTCCTTAAGAATTATAATTGCCAATATGGTTGAAAAGGGAACATTTAGCTGCGACGCGATGGAGATAGAGCCCACACCGTCTGCAAGGCTCATGGCAAAAAACAACAGCCCAAAATGTACAACACCGAGGGTTGCAGCTGCCGTTAGCAGCTGTTTCATCTTGCCCGGTACCAAGCGTAAAAAGGGCAGCAGAACAACAAGCACAAACAAAAACCGAATGCCGTTTGCCAATAACGGTGGAAAATCCTCAACAGCCCACTTTGCGGCGATGAAGTTGAATCCCCAAACCGCGGCAATCAGAAACGACAGCATGATATGACGGGGCAGCATCAGCCGGGCTTGCTGCCGCGTTGCTCCAATATTCTGTCATAGGCAGCATTGATTTCCGCGGCACGGCGCGTCGCCACGGCGATCAGATCGCTGGGCACACCCTCGGCAATCAGACGGTCCGGATGATTTTCCCGCACCAGTGCCCGGTAGCGTTTTTTCAAGCTAACCGCATCCAGCATGGGGTCGACACCTAGTATCGAGTATGGCGATTCGGGATCGGCTCCCACATGGCGCGCTACCAGTGCTTCGATCTCGTCAGGTGAATAGCCAAATATTTTGGCGACAACCCTGATATAATTCAGCTCGTTTGGGTGAATAACGCCGTCGGCCTTGGCAATGAAGAACAGAGCGTCCAAAACATCGGCCAAAACAGTTCGGTTACCGCGCATCAGGTCGGCGATTTGTTTGGCATAGGCATCAAAACCGGCGGTATGGCGGCGGGCCATATCAAAAACGCGCCCCACATTCGCCATCTCGCCCGGTGGAACCTTAAATACTTGCTTAAAGGCCTCCACTTCCTCGCGCGTAACAACGCCGTCTGCTTTGGCCATTTTTGCCGAAAGGGCTATCAATCCGATGGTAAAGGTAACATGACGGGTTTCGTCTGTTGGGGGTGCCGTCGCATCAATCCCCACATCAACCGCCGCTCCGGCGAACACACCGATAAGCGCCCCGATAGGGCCACCAAGAGCCAATCCGGCTGTTCCACCAATAATTTTACCCCAAATCGACATTCAGAACAGGTACCACAGCCTCCCCTGCTATCCCACCCAAAATTAAGCAAAATTTGCTTGGCGTCAGGGCGATTTTTGATTGCTTGGCGAATAGGAATAAAAGCTTTATACATTTGCGCCGTTGTCTCATAATTGAAACAATTTGATCCGATGGACTTTTGAGGAAAAATAGAATGGTCGATGTCGTCATTTCCGGAACCGGACTTTATGTGCCGGAAAACATTATCACCAACGAAGAATTGGTGGTCGCATACAACGAACATGCTGACCAATATAATGCCGAACATAAGGCCGATATCGACGCGGGCTTGATGCCTGCTAAACAACATTCCAGCGCTGAATTCATCGAAAAAGCATCGGGCATTAAAGAGCGCCGACTGGTTGACGTAAAAGGTGTGATGGATCTCAATCGGATGATGTCGCGGATGCCTGAGGGCGGACACGGTGATTTTGAAAATCCCTGCTTCCAGGCACAAATGGGTATCGACGCCGCGAAAATGGCGTTGGATCAGGCCGGCCTGAAGCCAGAGGACATTGATCAGATTATTTGCTCCTCGGCGGTTATGCAGCGGTCGTTCCCGGCCATCGGTATCGAAGTACAGCATTTCCTGGGCACCAAAGGCTCCGCCCTCGACATGGTAATGGCCTGCTCTAGTGCCACTTTTGGTTTGATTGCCGGTGTCAACGCCATCAAAAGCGGTAATGCTGACCGGGTCTTGATGGTTAACCCCGAGATTTTCAGCACCATGGTCAACTTCAAGGACCGCGACAGCCATTTCATCTTCGGCGACATTGCAACCGCTGTAGTTTTAGAGCGTGCAGACCTTGCAACGGGTAAGGATCAGTGGTTGGTTACTGACACCAAACAGAGCACGCAATTCTCCAACAATATCCGCTCCAATTTCGGTCCAATGACGCGCATAGACGACGACACGCTGTTCCGGGCTGACATGTTTTTCGTCCAGGAAGGCCGCAAGGTTTTCAAAGAGCTACTACCGCTGGTAACTGCTTTCATCAACGAGCAACTAGTTGAGGAAGACTTGAAGATTTCAGACCTCTCTCGCATGTGGTTGCACCAGGCCAACATCAATATGAATATGTATGCCGCCAAAAAATTGTTAGGCCGCGAACCAGTAGCAGGGGAAGCGCCGACAGTACTTGAAAATTACGGCAACACCGCTGGTGCCGGATCCATTGTGGCGTTCCATCATCACAGGGAAGATATGGTCTCAGGTGACAAAGGAATTATCTGCTCGTTTGGTGCCGGTTATTCTATCGGAAGCCTTATGGTGGAAAAACGCTGATCGGAGGGACAATGCAAGACATTGTCATAAGCGGAACCGGGGTTTTCACACCGCCGCACAGCTTGTCAAATGCCGAACTTGTAGCCGGATACAATGCCCATGTGGATGAATGGAATGCTGCGCACGCCGAAGAAATAGACTCCGGTGAAATGGTCCCGAAAGAGTCGTCCTCAACCAAATTTATCGAAAAGGCTTCTGGCATCAAAAACCGGTATCTGATGGAAGCATCGGGGCTAACCGAACCGGACAGAATGTACCCTTACCTGTCCGAGTTAGCAGAAGATGACCCATCCAAGACACCGGTGCAGGTGAAAATGGCACTGGCGGCCGCCGAGAAAGCCCTTGCCGAAGCGGGGCTTGTGGGCAGCGACATCGACCTGGTTATTATTTCTGCTTCGGTTTGGGAGCGATTTGTTCCGTCGATGGCAACCGAATTACAAAAAATTCTCGGCGCAAAAGGGTTTGCGTTCGACATGGCAATGGGCTGCTCCAGCGCCACATTTGGCATATCAACCGCAGCCGATGCCCTGTCCTCTGGCATGGCGAACAAGGCGCTTGTGGTAACGGCGGAATATATCTCGCCGTTATTGGCCTACGAAGACCGGGACGGGCACTTTATATTCGGTGATGCGGCAGTTGCCATGGTTCTGGAGCGCGAGAATGAATGTACGCCCAAACATGCTTTCAAAATCAAAAGCCGCAAGCTGTTCACCGAGTTTTCCACCAACATTGCTGCAGGCTTCGGGTCAAGGCTGATGCTTGAGCGGGAGCGTATCAATGACCCTGAACAGCGTTTCAAGCAAAGCGGGCGTGCAGTGTTCAAGGAGTTATTGCCCAAGGTCATCAACCATATTAACCACCATATGGCTGCGGAGGGCAAAACTGTTGCTGACTTCAAACGCATGTGGTTGCATCAGGCCAATATCAATATGAATATGTTTGCCGCCCGCAAAATACTTGGCCACGAACCGACGCAAGACGAAGCGCCAATAATACTCGATCAATATGCCAATACTGCCGGTGCAGGCTGTTTGATCGCTTTCAACAACTATAAGCACGACTTCAAAAGCGGTGACATGGGCATGATTTGCTCGTTTGGTGCCAGCTATTCAATCGGCAGCATTATTGTGGAAAAACTGTAGCGGAACGACTGATACATATATCTCTGACTAAGCCGCTGCCATTTTCTTGGCCACAGCATCAATCATACCGTCTGCCTCTAAGTCTTCTCCGCGCGCCGTATAATACTGCAGCATGGCTTTAACTGTTACATCTGTATCTTTTTGATTATACGAACGGCCAACGATCTCGGCCTCGACCCGCTGCAATACTAGGTCTGCACCCTCTTCCGGCGTCCCCGGCAATATAAGCAAAAACTCGTCGTTGCTGAACCGGCTGAAGATATCCTGCTCGCGCCGCCCGGTAACGATGGCGGTTGCAACCTGTCGCAAAATCTTGTCGCAGCCCAAGCGACCGGCGATATCGCGTATCTCTTTAAAGTTACCAACATCTACCATCAATATGGAAACCGCATCAGCGTTACGGCGTGCCCGCGCAAGCACAACCTTGCACACGGTTAGAAACGCCCGTCGGTTCAGTGACCTGGTAACCGGCTCCAGCATTTGTTCGACTCGCAGTTCGGTTTGAAGCCGCTCAGCCACCATCATGATAACACCGATTACCAAAATAGGGGTGAACAGCAACGTTTCCAGAATAGTGAGCGTATCCACATAGGCTTCGCCCGTCGAAAATATTGTTTCAATCCCTAATTCCGGCCAGCTTAGCACCCGGCATAAATTGAACAGGCCGTGGAAAAAAAACAATCCCATTACGAAATAGGAACCAACCCTAGATTCCTTAAAGGCGCTTTCGTAGATGTCGATACGAAACCCTTTGGCACGGTAGATTGTCCATACAATCGAAAATGAACTAATGGCAAAAAACATGGATAGAAGGGCTGTTCGCCCGGCGGGAACACCACCGCGAAGGAAATAAATCACAATTGTTACCAATGTGACGGTCCCAAGCAGCGCAATAGTCGCTGTCAGCCTGCGTGTTTTTTTGTGCCAGAAATCGGCGAGTCCAATCCAGACTGCGGCATGGCCCGCAATCAGAAAGGCGAATACCCCGGAGACATGAAAAAAGTTCTGAGCAATTCCGAAGACAAATGCCAGAACCAAACCAATGCCGCTCAGGACAACTGCGGTAGCAATCATCGACAAACCAACACTGGATCGGTTCCGCGACCAAAAACCAAGCAACAGAAGTGTCGACAACGTATGCATCAACAGCATTGTATTGATCAGGATAAAAATATCCTCAGACATATATATTGCGTATCCTTGCGTTTACCCGATAAGTGTCGAAAAACCCACACCGCGACAACGGCGCTACCCATCTTTTAATATCAAAAGCTTAACCATCCGTCGCCAAAAAGCCAGCCCGATAATTGTCTTTCTGCAATCTGTTATTTGATCAGCTGTTACATAGGAGGAGATATAAAATGCTTGCACTGTTACTACACCTGTAGTATTCAATTTCTACACATGTAGTAATTGAGGTAAAAAATGACCACACCTAACGAAACCAGCAGCATCGAGACCGGCACTCAAACAACCGAAAATATTAAGCTTAGCGATCAGCAATATCAGCTCATGCAGGTTCTGTGGCACCTACAGGAAGGGTCGGCCAAGGCGGTTCACGCGCAGTTGTCGTATCTGGGGCTTGCCCACACTACAGTGGCTACCATTCTCACCCGCCTTGAAAAACGCGGCGTACTCTCATCCCGCACCGTAGGGCGCGAGCGTATTTATACCCCGCTGATTAGCGAAAATGCAGCGCGGCGTTCCATGGTCTCCTCGCTGGTCAGCACCTTGTTCAAAGGCGATGACAAGCAATTGCTGGCCCATCTGGTGAAAGAGACTGATCTGGAAAGCGGTGATCTGGCAGATATTCAGCAAATGCTAGCTCAGGCTAATCTACTGGAGGCGAAAAATGACTGACGCCCTTATCCTCGACCTACCTGTCCTGTCGCTGTTCCTCAAGTTCATGATCGCCAGCACTGTGCTGCTTGGCGGAGTTTGGCTCTTGGAAAAAACTGGTGTGATTAATTCACCGGATATGTCTGAAATGGCCTGGAAATTGGCAATTGTCGCCAGCTTTATTGCCATGTTGCCGGTTTCACTGCTGTCCTCCAGAGTGACCATTCCGGTTAGCAATTCCGCGGCGAGCCAGTATACCCAGCTACCTGCAGATGTTGGGTCCGACCTTGAAGACGGAACCACGCCTGTACCGCTCCCGGCGCAAAGACTAGACCCCGCCAACCCAAGAACCTTAGTTCGGGACAATAATAATAAACCGGCCAGCAGTGACGCCAGCCGCGATAGCGCAACAACAGCACCCTCAATCAACGTGCCCGCTGCACCCGTCTCCAACAAAGCGCTGCCCAATGTTTCGCTGCCCGGCAGTCTGCTGATCGTTGGCTGGGGCGCACTAGCAGCACTTGCGCTCGCCGCGCTTGTTATTTCGTATGTGCGCGCAGTTAAAAGCCTGGGCAACCGCACCCGCGTACCTGCCGAGCATCATGCCAACCAAACACTGCGGTCCCTGTGCGAACAAGTAGACATCCGCCACGTGCCGTTTTTGACCCGTTCATCCGAGATCAACAGCCCGGTTTGCCTGCCCAGGCGGGAGATTTGTTTGCCTGATTGGGCGTTTGAGGAGATGGACCGCAAGGCGCTGGACAGCCTGATCGCCCACGAGCTTGCACATATGCTTCGGCGCGACCCGGTGATGATGATTTTCACCCAAACCCTAAGCCGAATTTTCTTCTTCCAGCCAATGTTCGTGGTTGCGCGCAGACGGCTGGAAGACAATGCAGAACTGGCTGCTGACCAATGGGCAGCCACTCACCTATCGACTGCAAAATCAGTCGCAAACGCGCTGTATACATGCGCAAAAAAAATAACCGAGAAACGACAGATACAATGGGGATTGGCCATGGCCGGAGATAAATCAATACTGAAACAACGGGTGGAAAGGCTTCTCAAAGCAGATGCCTCTTCCTTCAATGTGGCTGGACGCCTACAGCGGGCGGGCATCACAATTGCCTTAGTACTTGCAGTTGTGAGCCTGCCCAGTGTGGAATTTGCCACCGCCATGATAGCCGAGCATCCGCATGATACTGATGTAGAGGACACTGTAAAGCGCGTATTAAAAGTGTCTGAACTGGAAATCGAGCGGGCGGTCGAAGCGGCAACAAAGGCGCAACTTATCGCCGTAGAAGCTAGCTTAAAGGGAACTGAAAAAGAGATTGAACGTGCGGTCGAGGAGGCCAAAAAAGCGCAAGCTATCGCCCAGCAAGCGCGTGCGAAAGCGAAAGAAGCCAAAATAAAAGCCCGCGAAGAACGCAAACAAAAACGCAAAAACTCCCGAAACAGCTATAATATTTCCAGAGGCGACCACGGTTGGCAATCGGGCAATATAGTTGTCACCGAGAATAATACGGTGGTCAAAGTGGCCTACGACGGCGAATTCGACCTTGCCGATGATGAACGCTCGATCAAATCGGTCGAGGAAGACGGCAGGCTTAACATCCGCACCGAAAAAGGCGATGAGCGCCGCCGTTACCGGTTAGAGAATGACGGCGACGGGCTGGAGGCCACATACTGGATCAACGGCGACAAACAGCCCTTTGACAAGGCAGGCGAGAAATGGCTGGCGGAAACCCTGACCATATTGCTCAAAAATTCCGCCATCGATATGGACGGTCGAGTTGCCCGCGCGCTCAAGAAAGGCGGCGTCAAGAATGCCCTGAAAAAACTGGGGGAATTGGACGCCGATTATGCAACTCGCATGTTCACCTTTCATCTGGTTGACCAGGCGAAGCTCAAGACTTCAGATGTCAAAAAGCTGTTAAAAACACTGGCATCACTTGAAAGCGATTTTGAAGTACGGCTAACAGTCGGCGAATTGCTGGAAAAAGGCCTAATCACCAAAGATACGCTCAGCAGCGCGCTCGACCTCAGCAAAAAAGTCGAAAGCGATTATGAGCTCCGCCTGATGCTCACACCGATGATCGAGGCGTTCGCGCTGGACGATAAAAACATGGCCAAGGTTCTGCATCGCGCAAATTCCATGGAAAGCGACTATGAACTGCGCCTTCTGTTAGGTGCTGCGCTAGACGATAACAGATTATCAAAGTCAAACCAAAAGCGCCTCATTGCCGTAATGAATTCAATCGAAAGTGACTATGAGCTTCGGCTTGTTATCACCCAGTTCGCCGATGACGTCAATTTGGATGAAGACACTACCGGCCACTTGTTAAATGTGCTCGGCTCCATCGAAGGTGACTATGAAAAACGCTTGGGCCTCGCAGTAGTCGTTGAAGAAGGCGCAATGAATACCAACAACTGGTTTGCGGCAATCATAATTGCCCGCTCAATTGGCGGCGACCGTGAAAAACGTTTGGCGCTCAGCCAAATCAAAGACGACATGCCCAGCGACGACAAGATTGAAAAAGCTTTCACCAGTGCCGCTGAAACCATCTCTGGGCGCCGCGAACGCGAACTATTGATCGGCCAAAATAAATAACAAACCCAGTGCCGCACTCCTAATGCTGCACAAAATTCGAACCACAACTTGAACCCCCTCCCCGCTGCTATAGTTTACATAGCAGTCGGGAGGTTTTTTTATGGCGCATAATTCAACTAAGAGAATGGGTAAGACTAAGAAGATTGGATTGTGGGCACTTGTAGTGCTCATTGTCTTGTACGCGGCGTTTCGCATTATCGCGCCGCCACTGCTGGAAAAATCCTTAAACAAGCGGCTGGATTACAGTGGCCAGCAACCGTCCGCAGCCACGCTTGCGCTGCAGGCTGACATGACAATCATGGATTGGCACTCTGACAGCTTGCTGTGGAACCGCAACATCCTCCAATCCGCTGACTACGGCCACGCCGACATCCCTCGCCTGCAGGCCGCAGGGTTTGACCTGATGATGTTCACTGCGGTTACCAAATCCCCGCGCGGCCAGAATATCGCCGAAAACACTGACGACAGCGACAATATCACGGCGCTGGTTATCGCACAGGGCTGGCCGGTCAAAACCTGGGACAGTCTGTTGGAGCGCGCGCTTTTTCAGGCTGAAAAACTCGACGATGCAGTGGCAAATTCAAACGGTGAGTTGGTCTGGGTCCGCAACCAGCAAGAACTGGCCACCCTGCGCGCAGCGCGCGGTGAGGATCATACGTCCCGAACTATTGGTGCGCTGCTGGGGGCCGAAGGCGCGCACCCGCTGGAAGCCAAGCTTGCCAATATTGACCGCATGTATGAGGCCGGTTACCGGATGATGGGCATCACCCACTTTTTTGATAACGCGCTGGCGGGTTCCCTGCACGGGGTCAGCAACGCCGGGCTAACACCCTTTGGCAGCAAAGCAATCAACCGTTTTGATGCGCTGGAGGTCATCATTGACCTGGCCCATGTGTCAGAGGCCGCCGCTTGGGAAATTACCAAGCAAAGCCCGCGGCCCCAAGTGGTTTCTCACACCGGATTTAAAGGCCACTGCAACACCGACCGCAACTTTCCCGATGACCTGATGAAAGCCATCGCGGCCAAAGGCGGGCTTATTGCGGTTGGCTTTTGGGAGCAAGCTGTCTGCGCGCCCACACCTGACGGCATCGCCTCCGCGCTCATATACGGCATCAATCTGGTGGGCGAAGACCATGTTGTCATCGGCTCTGATTGGGACGGCAGCACCACATCGCTCACCGCAAGCGATTTTCCGCTGATCACCGAGGCGCTTGCATCCAGGGGCGTGCCCGAGGCCACCATCCGCAAGATCATGGGCGGCAACAGCCTTGCGTTCCTGCAAAACTGGCTGCCTGCGGAATAAAGGTATCAATCGCCTTTTGGACAAGACCAATCTCTTTTTGGACAAGACTGGCTTAAACCACTACACAGTATTTAGGGTATTTTAGGGGAGAAAACCAATGCCATCAATTATGACACCTGAACTAACGCTCCTGTTATGGAGCACAATCCTGACTTTCGTTCTAATTCTGGTACCGGCCGGTATGGGCATCAGGGAAAACGGCGGCCCGGCACAAGCAGGCCCGCGCGATGACCTGCCCGAGCCAAGCGTGCTGCGCAAACGCGCCACCCGGTTGGCCGAAAACATGCTCGAAAACTTTGTGCTTTTTGCCGCCCTTGTTTTGGTGGCGCACGCTGCGGGTGTCTCGAACGACATGACCATTTTGGGCGCACAGATATTCTTCTATGCCCGCGTTGCCCACGCGGTTATCTATCTGGCTGGCTGGCCACATGTTCGCCCGCTGGTGTGGCTTGCAGGCGTTATCGGCATGGCCATGATTGCATGGCAACTTCTATAGCCGAGCTGCTTGTCAGCTAAAGCGCTTTTACAAAAAAACGGGCGGCGGTATGCCTTTTGGTAGTACCGCCGCCAACCACCAAACAGTATTTGAGTATTCCGGGAAACCAACGTGCGTAAAAATCCAACACAGTATCTTTCAATGTCTCTTCTTCTGGCCTGTCTTTCCATAGCCGGACTTAACACCGCGAGCGCGCAACAAACACCAGACGACATAGAAACACTTGTGCCGTCCCGAGTGCCAACAAAAGCACCTGCAGAAAAGACAGAAGCAGAGATGCGCGAGCAATACGAACAATCCATGACCTATATGTTAAGGCGCGCCAAGCTGATGCGAACACTAGCCGCCCAGCATATCCTGTATTTGGGTGAAAATGCCGAAGAGCCTGAACTTCACTTGGTCGAGGAAGCCTCGCAAGTGGTGGCTTTTGACTTGGTTTGCAGTGACGACACCTTTGACCCCGCTGCACTGGACCAGATGGCAACCGAAAGCAATTACCGCATCGCGGTTCAAGCCGCCAAGTCACCCATTGCGGGAACCCTGACCGAGATTGGCCGCGGGCAATCCATTCAGGAACGGATGAATTTGCTGGGTGATATTTCAACCACTGTTTTCATGTTTCAGGTGGGCCGGCGGCGCGGCCTGTTCGACAGCCTGATGACCGACTTCGGCAAGACCAAATTCTGTGACGGCCTACGCCCCAACATGCGCGAGCGCTATGTTGCACTGACCAGCGAGCAGCGATGAGAAACAGCATCAGACAGCTTTTTAGGCCTGCATTTTTACTCCTGTTCTTTGGGGTTTCGAGCCTGTCGCTCATCACAGGTTCGTTCGCCGTGGCAGCCCACGAAACCCACCACCAAAAACAGGCATCCTTTGAAGCCGGCCCCAGAGGGATAGTCCAGGTTTCATGGCCCGTTGAGAATGTTTCCCGGGTGGTTTCCGCCGGTTACCCGGACAGTTTCGGGCTCTCAGCATTTTTAAACCGTGTCAGCCCAACTCCGGTAACCAGACAAAGCCGCCAGTGCCTGCGCACCAGCTTTCTGGGACTGGACGTTGATGATGCATTTGCCTTTGATGTGGATGAAGATATTCACCTGGATATTCTTCTGGATAACGATGACGGCGGGCAACTATTTTATTCCTATGATGCAAACGGTGTGGCAGAACCCATTCGGTCGCTTGATCACGCAGCAGAAACCGGACAAACCCAAAGTTGGTACCGCCTAACATTACCAAGGGCGCGCTTTGCAAACCGTGGCATGGACGGCACCGATATTGCCTTTGTGGCGGCTGGTGCTTTCGCTGTTGATTATATCGACATGCCCTCTGCCTTTACCATCTGTGACATCAAAATCAGCCGCAGCAATACAACACAAAGCCCGCAGCAATTCGGCGAGCTTGCCGTCCAGATCACTGGCGCAAACCCAGCCTTGCGCATCGGCATATACGACGCATCCGGACGTGCCGCGCTGCCGGGGCCAATGGCAGTTCCGGTTCAGTTTTATGAGCGGTCACGCCGCCAAATCCAGTTCCATACCTTTTTGGCAGCCGACAACCCACAGCCTTGGCCAGTAAACAATCATTATTTCTTCTATATTGCAGGCAAATACCAAGACAGATTGCCGGTCAGAAAATATACCCTCGTCGCCAGCAAGGGGCCTGAATACCGGATGCAAGTTACAAATTTTACCGTGCGCGCCGGGGCGACAACCAAGCTTGATCTAACGCTTAAACCTTGGGCAAACATGCCTTCAAAGGGTTGGTACACCGGCGATGTGCATATTCACATTCCGCGAAGCAGCGCCGCGGCAAACAAAAACGCATTGGCTTTCCTTGCAGCTGAGGGCTTGCATGTCTCAAACCTGCTGCAGCTTACCAACCCTGCCCAAAGCCATTTTGGCCAATATGCCTACGGTGATGCAGGCCGCGCAGCAGATGGCAACCATACCATTGTACCAGGTAGTGAAGGTCCGCGCACAGCCCACCGCGGTCATACAATTGCCCTCGATATCGAAACGCCAATCACCGACGACGATCAATATTTCCTCTATCACACTTTCTTTGAAGCCTACCGCAAGCAAGGGGCGACAACCGGTTATGCCCATGTGGGCTCAGGAGAGTTTCACGATGAAATCGGTTTGGCGCTCGACGTGCCTTACGACCTCGTGGATTTTGTAGAGATCATGCAAAATGGCAGTCTTCGAACCGGTGTTTGGTATGATTTTTTAAACATGGGTTTCCGCCTGTCCGCCGCTGCGGGCTCTGACTTCCCCTATTTTGACCAACCGGGTTCGGTGCGTACGCTGGCCCATATCAACGGGCCGTTTTCTCCGGACGCTTGGTTCAGCGCGCTAAAAAAGGGGCACTCGTTTGCGACAACTGCGCCCATGCTGGAATTCACTGTTGAAGGTCAGGGCATGGGCGGCACTGTCGATGTTACCAACACCCCAGAGCTTAACGTTACAGGCCGCGCAATCATCAACCCTGATTTTGGCGCCCTTGATGAACTTTCAGTTGTCTACTGCGGTGATGTGATCGCAGCAGCCAGCGCCGCCGACAACAGGCTGGACCTGAACATTGCAGCCAAGATTGCAGGCAAGGTTGGCTGGGTGGCTCTGGTCGCACGCGGCCCCGGCCAAGTGGCGGCCCATTCAACACCGGTTTATCTAACCGATAGTGCTGGCAACAGCTGGTGCCCCAACAAGGCCAAAGCACAAGCGGAAAAGACCATTAGCCAATTGGATGCCTTTCTGGACGCCCCCATCATTGTAAACAATGAGCTTGAATATTGGGAGCTAGATGGCCTTGAGGCGCAGTTCGACGCTCAAAAGCCTGCCCTGACCAAACATGTCTCGGTTGTGAAAGCTTACTACCGACGCATGATCAGCCTACTTGATGAGGCCCTTCCAAATTCCAAGCCGCCTAGTGTTTCGCTACATCAACTTCAGCGGCAATGAAACCGAAGGCTGACCAGCCCCGACTTTCCTCGATGTATGACCGCATTGTTGCCAGCGCTTCTTCGGGCTCGCCGCCATAATATTTCCAGTTGGCAAGGCCGTACACCATGCCAGCACCCTGCGGGCTATCGGAAACCTCGCGTGCAAGCTCGTCGTAGGAAACAAGGCCTTTGTATAAAAGGCACAATTTATAGTAAGAAAAATTCTCGATGATATCCATGTCTGCGTTGATGACGCTTAGCGCTTGCTGTGCTTCGCCGTCGCGCCCCAAGCGTCGTAAAATCATGTAAATCCAGTGGGTTGTGGAGGCAATATTGTCTGGCAGCTTGCCTGCAGCGCGGGCCTCCCTGTAGGCCCACAGGGCACGCTCGAAATCGTGTTTCAGGTAATAAGCTAGGCCGAGATGATACCAGATGTTGCCGTGCTTTGTTGAGACCGGAATGCCTCGCGCATTTGGTGCACCGTCTGGCTCAATCTCGTTTTTCTGCCCTTTGATAAACTCTACTGCAATTAGATAATCAGCGATGGCCTTATCAAATTCCCGGATTGATATATACCGATGCCCCCGATGTCGGTACATGCGCGCATCACCGGGGTGTTTTTGAACACCCTCAGAAAACACCTCAATTGCTGACAGATAATCCCCGGTATAGCCAATGCGCCGACCATACCAAATAATCGCATCCGCATCATCAGGGCTGGCCATATAGTCGGCTTTTGCCTGAGCAAGCTTTTCAAGCATTTTAGGGCCAACCTCAGCAGGGGCATACAGCTTTGTACCCAGCAATGATGTTGCCTGAAAAGTGCCGTGGTCGGAACCGTCGTTCTCAGCCAAAGCAGACCCAAAAGGCAAAACTACCATAAGAAGAAAAACACTGAATATGCGGGAATTTGGTTTCATGTCTGGTGCCTGCCTTTTTCGGATATCTGAGGGTAGTATATAGTTACTCAAAAACAAAATCAGCACAATCAACCACGCGCATATGGCCGCAGCATTTGACCGGAGAATTAGACCCCTAGGCCTGCCGCACCCCATAAACTATTATAGCGCGATCGACGTGGCGGTCAGATCGCTCAAACTTGCGCCTTCAAGGAAAACGGCGTTGCCGCCGCCGGTGTCAATGAGCACGCCCGCGATGCCACCCACGGTGGTCTCGCTCGCCGC
>JAJFIU010000020.1 GCA_021774695.1 Alphaproteobacteria bacterium
ACACAGGCCGAACACACCAATTGCGGTTGCACTGCGCCGAGATGGGCCACCCGATCATCGGTGACGGCAAATACGGCGGGCAGGACGCCTATTTGACCGGATCAATATCCCGCAAGCTGCATTTGCACAGTCGGTTTATCAATTTTCCACACCCGGACGGCGGGCAGGTGACCGTGACCGCTCCGCTCTCGGAACATATGGCCGCCAGCTTTGATTTTCTCGGCTTTACTGTCGGGGACTATGAAGACCCTGATTTTGAATAGGGTTCTGGTATATGGACCCCGCTAGTAAACTTGTCATTTTTGACTGTGACGGCACCCTGGTTGACAGCCAGCATATGATCATTGCTGCCATGCAGGCCACGCTCAAAGCGGTGGGGCTGCCTGCCGAGGATGATATGCGTATCCGTTCAACCGTTGGCCTCAGTGTTCTGGAAGCCATTGCCATGCTGCGCCCGGACGATGACGATAAAGTGCTGGAAAATACGGCGAATGTGTTCAAGCGGGAATTTTACCGTTTGCGCGTGGAAGAGTCCCCTAAACCGGACCCTCTGTACGCAGGAACTCGCGAAATTCTTGAGCATTTGCACGGTGCTGGTTTCATGCTGGGTGTGGCAACCGGTAATTCCAAGCGCGGACTAGCGCGGGTGATAGCCGAACATGCGCTTGATGGTTTTTTTGTTACCCTGCAAACCGCTGACGGTCACCCGTCCAAGCCGCATCCTTCGATGATCCAAACCGCGGCGCTTGAAGCTGGTGTTGAACCTTCGGCTTGCATTATGGTGGGCGACACAAGTTATGATATGATGATGGCACGCTCTGCCGGGTCATTGGCTGTTGGTGTTAAGTGGGGATACCACAGCGCGGATGAGTTGAGCCAAAACGGCGCGCATCATTTGCTCGATGCATTCCAGGAGTTGGCGCCGATTGCAACGGGGTTTGGAAAAACTGATGGCTAAAGACAAGGATGATTTTCAGACTGAACTGTTGAAGCCTAAAATGGGTTTCCTGATTTCCTCAGGTATTACCGCCGCTTTGGCAATGGCAGTTTATTTTCTGGAAGAACAAATCCGCCCAGGCGGTGCTGGCGACACAGGCATCACTTTTGCTTTTATACTGATTGCTTTGGTGCTGGCTGCAATTTTTTTGTTGCTGTGCTACCGGCAGCCCCATATTGGCAATCGTTTGATGGGTTATCACAAACTTACCAGTGACAAAGAAACCGCCAAATCCGATGTTCAATTTACCGCTGGTTTCAAATCAGAAACGGCAGTTGATGAAAAACGGATGAACACCAAGCGGAAACAGGCACGACACTCGCGCAAAAAACTGGCTGCGATTACTCGCGAAATGCAGCAGAAAAATTCGGAAAATCCTGAGTTATCTTCTGAAAAAGCCGAGTTAGACTCTAAAAACACCGAGTTGAATGTTGAAAAAGCCGGTTCAGACTCCGAAAACCGCTAATTTTTTGATGGAATTTGCCCCTTGAGAAAATTTTATACTGAAGTCGGTGTCACTGCGGACGCCGAAGGCTATAGCGTCACTCTTGACGGTAAGCCTATCAAAACGCCCATCAAAAATTCGCTTTTCATGCCCACGGAGGCGTTGGCCGAAGCGGTGGCAGACGAATGGCGGGCGCAGGAAGATAGCATCGTTCCAGCGTCGATGCCGATGACCCGATTGGTAAATTCGGTGCTTGACCGCGTGGCTCCCCGGCGCGCTGAAATTATAATGGAATTAGTGGCTTACGGCCATACTGACCTTGTTTGTTACCGTGCTGATGAGCCCGGCGAACTGGTGGCGCTGCAAGGTCAAACCTGGGACCCATATCTCGAATGGCTGAAAACTGAACTCGGTGTTGAACTTGCAATCACAACCGGTGTGCTGCCGCTCACGCAAAGCGATGCCGCTATCGCCCTGCTGGCCGCGGAACTCCAGCATCTTGATGATTTTGCGCTCACCGCGTTCCATGCTTTTGTTGCGGGCTTTGGTTCGATTGTGTTGGCGCTCGCTGCGGTGCGTGAGTTCTCAAGTTTTGACCAGTGTTGGCAAGCCAGTGTGTTGGACCAGACTTTTCAGGAAAACAAATGGGGCACCGACCCTGAAGTTCTCGAGAACCGCGAGCGACTGAAGCAGGACCTGATGACCAGCGTTGACCTATGGCATTTCGCAAAAGCCTAAAATGCTGGAAAACCACGGCGGTACCGGATATGAAGATATTCAGCGCTGTTTTTTAACGAGATTTATTCTAACTGGATAAATTTACAGCGCTTTTTCAAAGATCAGGGTCTTTGGAAAATGGCTGCAAATCAGAAGACAGCGGATAACCCGGTCGGGCTGCCGCGGAACTAAGTGGGGAGCGTGCGTCGATGAAAGAAATTCTCGAACAACTGGAAGAAAAACGCCAGCAGGCTCGCTTAGGCGGCGGTCAAAGGCGCATCGATGCCCAGCACGCACGCGGCAAACTAACTGCCCGCGAACGCATCGAACTGCTTCTCGACGCCGACAGTTTTGAAGAATATGACATGTTTGTCGAACATCGCTGTGCTGATTTCGCCATGGACGAACAAAAATACGCGGGCGACGGCGTGGTCACCGGTTCGGGTACCATCAACGGTCGCCTGGTCTATGTTTATAGCCAGGATTTCACCGTTTTTGGCGGCTCGCTGTCAGCAACCCACGCCCAGAAAATCATCAAAGTGATGGATATGGCCATGAAGGTCGGCGCGCCGGTGATTGGCATGAACGATAGTGGCGGCGCCCGTATTCAGGAAGGTGTCGCGGCCCTTGGTGGTTATGCTGACGTGTTCCAGAAAAACGTGCTGGCGTCGGGCGTTGTGCCGCAAATTTCGATGATTATGGGGCCGTGCGCAGGCGGCGCGGTTTACAGCCCGGCGATGACAGATTTCATCTTCATGGTTGAAGACAGCAGCTATATGTTTGTCACTGGCCCTGATGTGGTAAAAACCGTTACCAATGAAGTGGTTACGCAGGAAGAGCTGGGCGGCGCCTCCACCCACACAACCCGGTCAGGTGTGGCCGATAAATCATTTGCTAATGACGTTGAAGCCTTGGTGCAAATGCGTCGTTTCTTTGACTTTCTGCCGCTCAATAACCGGGAGAAAGCCCCCACAAGGCCCACGTTCGATAAACCGGCCCGGGTGGAAAATTCGCTGGATACGGTGATCCCGTCCAATCCCAACAAGCCTTACGATATGCATGAAGTGATCAACAAACTGGTTGATGAAGGCGACTTTTTTGAGCTTCAGCCCCGTCACGCAGGCAACATCCTGATCGGCATGGCCCGGATGGACGGCGAGCCGGTCGGTATCGTTGCCAACCAACCCATGGTACTGGCCGGATGCCTTGATATCGACAGCAGCAAAAAAGCCGCGCGGTTCGTGCGCTTCTGCGATTGTTTCAACATTCCGATTATCACGCTGGTGGATGTTCCCGGTTTCTTGCCCGGCACGGCGCAAGAATACGGCGGCATCATCAAGCACGGCGCAAAACTGTTGTTCGCCTACGGTGAAGCCACTGTGCCCAAAATTACAGTCATCACCCGCAAGGCCTACGGCGGCGCTTACGATGTGATGGCGTCCAAGCATCTGCGCGGTGACCTGAATTATGCCTGGCCAACCGCCGAGATTGCGGTGATGGGTGCCAAAGGCGCGGTGGAAATTTTGTACCGCAAGGAAAAAGACGACACTGACAAAATCGCCAAGCGCACCAAAGATTATGAAGACCTGTTTGCCAACCCGTTTGTTGCGGCGCAGCGTGGCTTTATTGATGACGTGATCATGCCGCACAACACCCGCAACCGCATTGTGCGTGGCTTGAAAAAACTGGCCAATAAAGACTTGGAAAATCCGTGGAAAAAACACGACAATATTCCGCTGTAGGGGACGAACATGCGTGATTTCATCAGGAACAACCAAAAGACCATCGGCACTATATTTATAGTGGCAGCTATTTTGCTATTCGCCGACAAAGCGATTGATCTGGGCGCGGAAGCTGTGCCGATGCTCGGTGAAGTTATGGTCGGTATTGTATTGTTCGCGGTTGGGTATGTGTTTGTGGTTCAGTCTGCGGGCCGAAAGAAGTCCGATAAAGACGACAGCAGCGACAATTCAACCGACGACGCCAGAAACGACTTAGGGAGATAGGCATTTGCGCAAGCACATGCTCACGCATGAAAACGAGGAAATGCAGGGCATACGTGTGCGCGGGCTTGAGGTTACGCGCCTTGAAGGCCTAACAGACGCCATGTTTGGTTTTGCTATCACCTTGTTGATTGTCTCACTGGAGCCGCCCACTGACTTCGGCCAGTTGGTTAATCTGGTCCTCAGTTTCCCTGCTTTTGCGATTACTTTCCTGCTGATGCTGTTCATTTGGTACTGGCACTATCGTTTTTTCCGCCAATACGGCCTCAATAGCGGCAAGGTAATGTGGGTGAACGGCATTTTACTGTTCCTGGTTTTGCTGTTTGTCTATCCGCTCAAGTTCATCGCCACTATTGTGGTGGACTATGTCATTCTTGAAGGCTGGTTTGGCTTTGATATGCCTACGGAGCTAACGATGGGCCCGGGGCAATATCCGGTTTTGCACACGCTTTATGCGGTTGGCTTCGCGGCGGTGTTCCTTTGTTTTGCTTGGCTATACAAGCTGGCCCTGAACGCTAAGCACGAATTAAAGTTAACACCGTATGAGATGTTGAGCACGCAAACCCATATTAATATTTATCTGATCGTGGCGGCTGTACCACTGGCAACTATTGGCCTCGTGTGGATGCCTACACCGTGGGCGCCGACGATTGCAGGCTTTTCCAATTGTTTGATCTGGCCCGCGGCTGTGATTTATGGCCGCCGAATGCAGCCGCAATTGGCCGCATTGCGCAAAGCTGAGACGGCGTGATGGCGCGCCCTCTGCCAAAAGACCTGGAAGACCGCATCGCAGGCACAGCGCGCCGCTCGGAAATTCGTTCGGTTGGTGTGACGGGTTTTATTCTGGGCGGGGCGTTTGGCTTTGGCCTCGGCGCATCGTTCTTTTCTGCGGCGACACCCGAATGGGGTGGGCCGCTGTTGTTTGCAATCGGTGCCGCCGCAGTCGCCGCACTATGGTTTTTCGCCGGACGGCGCAAGGGCAAAAACTCATGACGGGTGATGATGAAAAATCGCCCGTCAAGGTTGCTCTAGAAGCTTCAGTTAAGGCTGAGTTAAAGACCGAAATCCCTGCGGATTCTTCTGGTCGATTGTTGGACGCATTGACCGATATTATCAGACCGTTTTCCGAAGGCAGGGGGTTGCGCGCGGACCAAATAAGGCTTCAGCGTGAGGATGTTTTGATAGAAATAGCAAAAAAAGCGCAGCAACGTTTGGAAGCCAAGGGGGTTAAACCAAAACCAATATCAAACAAATTTATGGTCTCGTTCCTGGAAAAAGCATCTTGCGAAGACATGCAATCCTTGTTGTTAGAAAATTGGGCAACGTTATTGGCGGGTGCTGCTCAAACCTTTGATCCGGTACAAATTCGATGCATTGATATTTTGTCACAAATCAGCGCAGTTGAGGCTGAATTGCTGCGTGATTTGTGTGCGCATAATCTTACAACAGCTTGGTCTAACTCAAAGCTTACCTACCCTTCTATAGCGCCGATTGGTTACATGGAGGAAAGGGTAGTGTCCTTCATTGAAGATGGTCTCAAAGTTGGCGGAGTGGATGAGCTTGATTATGCATGCCAACAGCTATTGCAGGGATTAGAGAATGCGGGAAACGTATTGTTAGTGAACATTTCTTTTGGCTACGTAGCTGGCAACAATTTACAAAAATATTATCAATTTAAAAACGAGAAGGCGAATTTGGTGTCTAGCTCAGTACCGTTATTGACTTCCCTTGGTTTGTTGAGAGAGCATAACTGCCAACTGAAATTAAGGTTTTCGGGGTTTGAGAAGGTGCATGTGATCGCGTATGTGGTTACTAGTTTAGGAATGGAGTTCGTCGCTCGTTGTGAAGGAATAGGACCCGATAATGTTCAATAAAGTTCTGATAGCCAACAGGGGCGAAATTGCCTGCCGGGTGATAAAAACCGCGCGCAAGATGGGCATCAAAACCGTGGCGGTTTATTCCGACGCCGATGCTGATGCCCTGCATGTGGAAATGGCCGACGAGGCCGTGCATATCGGCCCACCTGCGGCTGCTGAAAGCTATTTGATCGCAGAAAAAATTCTGCAGGCCGCCAAAGACACCGGCGCTGAGGCCATTCATCCCGGTTACGGTTTCCTTTCCGAGCGCGCGTCATTTGTTGAGGCAGTGCAAAAGGCTGGGCTCACCTTCATTGGGCCAGACCCCAAAGCCATCAACGCCATGGGCGACAAGATAACCTCCAAAAAACTGGCGGCGGAAGCTGGTGTTTCCACCGTTCCGGGCCATATGGGCATTATCAAGGACGCCGACGAGGCGGCTAAAATATCAGCCCAAGTTGGTTACCCGGTGATGTTGAAAGCGTCAGCAGGCGGCGGCGGCAAGGGTATGCGCATTGCCTACAATGACGAGGAAGCGCGCGAAGGTTTTGTCTCAGCCCAGAATGAGGCCAAATCCAGCTTCGCTGATGACCGGGTGTTTATCGAGAAATTTGTTGAGGAGCCGCGCCATATTGAAATTCAGGTTCTGGGTGACAAACACGGTAATGTTATCTATTTGGGCGAACGGGAATGTTCGATCCAGCGTCGGCACCAGAAAGTGGTCGAAGAGGCTCCAAGCCCGTTTCTGGACGAAGCAACCCGTAAGGCCATGGGCGAGCAGTCTGTTGCACTGTCAAAAGCGGTGGATTATTGCAGCGCTGGTACAGTTGAATTTATCGTTGATAAAAACCGCAACTTCTATTTCCTCGAGATGAATACCCGCCTGCAGGTGGAACATCCGGTCACCGAATATATCACCGGGGTTGATCTGGTAGAGCAGATGCTGCGGGTGGCAAACGGCGAGAAACTGTCGATTAAGCAAGCAGATGTGAAGTTAACCGGTTGGGCGATGGAAAACCGGGTGTATGCGGAAGACCCAATTCGCGGCTTCTTGCCGTCTATTGGCAGGCTCACCCGCTACCGGCCGCCAACCGAGAGCGACATGGTACGTGTCGACACCGGCGTTTACGAAGGCGCCGAAATTTCAATGTTTTACGACCCGATGATCGCCAAACTGGTGACCTACGGCGCTACCCGTGATGAAGCCATTGCAGCCCAACGTAGCGCGCTGGATGCCTTTTATATTCGCGGTATCGCCCACAATATTCCGTTTCTGTCAGCACTGATGGCGCATCCACGCTTTCAGTCCGGCGACATAACAACCGGTTTTATCGCTGAGGAATACCCGGACGGTTTCCTGGGCGGGGCGCTGTCGGACGAAGTGAAAGATGCGCTTATTGTGGCGGCAACTTTCATCAACGCGGTGGAGCAATCGCGCGCTACACAAATTGAAGGCCAGATAAACACACCGCTTGGTCCGCAGGAACGCCACTGGGTTATCGGTATCGATTTGGTCGAAGTTGTATGCCGCATCGCCCCCTTTGCCGAGCACGCCGAGGTTAGTTTCGGCGGAAAAAGCATCGAAATTGCCAGCGATTGGGTGCCGGGTGAGCCAGTGTTGAACGCGGCCATCGACGGTAATGATATCGCTATCGAAGTGGACCGAAATAGCCTGGGTTGGACCCTGACAACCGACGGCGTTGCCAAGCATGTGCGGGTTATGTCGCGCCGCGCGGCCGAATTGCTGGCGAAAATGCCGGAAAAAGAGGCACCTGACACATCTCAGTTTCTGTTGTGCCCGATGCCGGGGCTTGTTGTCTCGGTCGCGGTTGAGGTCGGCGACGAGGTGAAGGCAGGGCAAGCGCTTGCGGTGGTGGAAGCCATGAAAATGGAGAACATTCTGCGCGCAGAAAAAGATGCAACCATCAAAAGTGTTTCGGCGGCGGCAGGGGATAGTTTGGCGGTAGACGCCGTGATGATGGAGTTTGAATGAGCTCACCAGCGCCTTCCAATGACAGCATAAAGGCTATTTTGGCGGACCTGATTGCGTTTGATACCACCAGTTACCGGTCTAATCTGGAGCTGATCGACTATATTGTTGAGTATCTGGCAGGTTTTGGCATTCAGGCAAAAGTGTTGGCGGCCGACGGGCAGCCCAAAGCTAATCTGGTCGCGACCATTGGGCCTAATGTGTCGGGCGGCGTTGTTCTGTCAGGCCATACTGACGTTGTGCCAGTGGCAGGGCAGGCTTGGACTAAACCGGCGTTTAAACTGACCGAAGAGGACGGTCATTATTTTGGTCGCGGCGTTGCCGACATGAAAGGCTTCATTGCTGTTGTGCTTGCTGCCGTGCCGCTGTTTGTTGAAGCAAAACTGAAAACTCCCATCCATCTGGCCTTCTCGTTCGATGAGGAAGTGGGCTGCAAAGGCGTGCAGGAAATGCTGCCGTTCCTATCGCAGCATGTGGCGCTGCCCCGGTTGGTTGTGATCGGCGAGCCCACATCGATGCAGGTGGCAACCGCGCACAAGGGCCAGTATGTGGCCAAAACCCGCATTGTCGGCCAGGAGGCTCACTCCAGCAGGCCAGACGACGGGGTAAATGCGGTTGTTGTTGCCGCGGAACTGATTGGTTTCATCGACGATATGGCAAAATCCATCCGCGAGAGCGGCCCGTTTGACGACGCCTTTTCACCGCCCCACACCACTTTCAATATTGGCCCGATAAGTGGCGGCAGCGCTTTCAATATCATCGCCAACACTTGTGAATTTGATTGGGAGTTTCGCTTTTTGCCCAGCGAGGACGGCCCTGCTATAACTGAGCGTTACCAGCAGCATTTTGAGGATGCTATTTTGCCTGCCATGCGCGCCAAATTTCCGGGTTGCAGCATCACCAATGAAGTGTGGGCTTACTTGCCGCCGCTCAAAGCCGAACCGGGCTCGGACGGCGAAAGTTTTGCTATGGCATTGGCGCAGCGTAATGCATCGACAGTGTTGGCCTTCGGCACCGAAGCCGGGCATTTTCAGGGACTTGATTTCCCCACCGTTGTTTGCGGCCCCGGTGATATCGCACAAGCCCACAAGCCAGATGAATATATTGATATCAAACAGTTAGAGGCATGCGCCCGATTTATGCGGCGGGTGACTGAGGCGATGACGGCATGAGCGAAGACGCGGAATTCAAAGCGGTTCGCGCTCGTGTTTACGGCAAAGTGCAGCGCGTATGGTACCGCGGTTGGGTGCAAACCAAGGCCCAGCGGCTGGGCTTGTATGGCTGGGTGCGAAACCGCGAAGACGGCACGGTTGAAGTGCTTATTTGCGGGCGGCCGCATGTGGTGGACCGGATGCTGGCACTGTGTATGCGCGGGCCGGAACTGGCAAAAGTTGAACGTATAGAAACCGAACCAGCAAAGGGCATTGCAGCCAAGCGTTTTGAGGTTAAACCAACGGTTTAGTTAAACTTGGAATACCGGGTGCGTATCCTCGATGGGGTTTGACGTGTCCTGCATCCCGTCTTCTGTGGGCATGGCTTCATACGGCAATTTAGCGGGTTTACTGTCCGGTGCGGGTTGCACTTCAAGGTACATTGGGCGCGATTCCAGCCCGAAAACCTCATCAAAGACGTCCTTCAGCACCACATCCAGATCATCCATGGTGATCGGCAGGCCCAGGTCGGTCATGCTGGTCACGCCGTGCTCGGCGATGCCGCAGGGGACGATGCCGCCAAAGTGGCTGAGGTCAGGCTCAACATTGATCGAGATGCCGTGATAGGTTACCCATTGGCGCACCCGAACGCCGATGGCGGCAACTTTTTCTTCGCGGCCATCTTCGCGGGTGACCCATACGCCAACACGCCCCGCTCTGCGTTCTGCGGTAACCCCGAAGGCGGCGAGAGAGCGGATAATCACTTCCTCTAAGCTGTAGACAAACTGGCGCACGTCGCGGCCGCGTTTTTTCAGGTCCAACAGGAAATAGCCTACCCGTTGGCCTGGTCCGTGATAGGTATATTGCCCGCCGCGGCCAGCATCATACACCGGAAACCGGTCCGGATCGACAAGGTCAGCTGGTTTTGCACTGGTGCCCGCTGTATAGAGCGGTGGATGCTCCAGCAGCCACACCAGCTCGCCCGCTTCGCCCGCACGAATGGCCTGCACGCGCTCTTCCATTTCGGTAAGGGCGTCAGGGTAACTGATCAACTGGTCGCTGATCCGCCACTCTAGTGCGGTGTTTTGTGTCATCATCAGGTCCTTTTGCCACAAAGTGTAGCAGATATGAGCGGTTTACCGGGTTTTGGCGGCTAGGCCAAGCCAAATTGGTGTGAAAGTTTGTCAAAAAAAATCGATCATGGTTAACGATATGATAACACTCGGCTGCGATTGTAAGTCCAAGTTTATACCGGTGTTGATCCCGAATTCACTATTGGCCCGAATTCACTATTAGGCAGAGATGAACAGATGAATGTGCAAGCAGTTGGCAGAGTAACAGTTGAGATCAGCGTTGTTCTTGGCAGGACATCAATGCCTGTGCGCCAGCTCCTGAAAATGGGGCGCGGCGCGGTGATTGACCTTGATGCCAAGCACGAGGACGAATGCTGGATATACGCCAACGGTGAGCTTGTGGCGCGCGGCGAGATCATGATTGTCGGCGAAAAAATCGGCGTATCGATCACCCGGATGATGAGCCAGCTTCAGGTTTAATTGTTCACTAGGCCTTCAAGTATCTTTGTTTCTTTTTACCCTTGCAGGGCTATCCCTTAGCTGATAGATAATCGCCCGATCTTGCGGTCGTGGCGGAATTGGTAGACGCGCAGCGTTGAGGTCGCTGTGGGCTTTGGCCCGTGGAAGTTCGAGTCTTCTCGACCGCACCAAATATCCTTTTTAGGATATTCATAAAAAGGTAATCGTTTCATGCGGTTGCCTTTTTTTGTTTGTGGCGCGAAACGAATTTACACCTAGATTTACACCTAATTCGATTGAAAAAGGAGATTAAGCCGCTTTATCGGCTTGGGCTAGCCAGCTTGCATAACATAATATCAGTTTGCATGCTTCTTTGGTTTATAATCGCGACTGGACGAATGGGTGTGCACTACTTTCCATGCACCATCTACCATGCGAAACAAGAATGTCTCTCGGCCTGCTTTATCAAACTCCTGGCCACTTTTGCGGACTTTACCTTTGACGCGTGTATCGGCAATAGCCCAGGCAAAACCCTCTTCGAAATAGATGTCAATGTCTGAGAAATCGATACTTAGATATTCGAGCGCATCCTTTTCCGGCTCCACATGATGGGTCACAAGGTCATTGAGCCCTTCATTCTGGCCTCCGGACTCAATATAGCGCGCACCTTCAAAATCCAGAAAATGCTTTCTAAAGGGTGCACCATCCCCATTTTCCCAGCCATATTCAATAGCCGCGATAATTTCTTTGATGGCCTTCTCACCTTCTGAGTCTGCGAAGGCTGGCCCAGGCGTTAATATGATCATAGCTGCCCAAATAAACTTCTTCAGTTGCTTCTTCAATTTTTCTCTCCCCAGGTATTTGTAAGCATCTATAATAGAAATTAAGTGTTTAAGCACAAGCTAATAGACGGTGTTCGTCCGAGGGAATACGTCAGACCGTACGACTGGTCGGGAGTTTCAACGATGTTTCAGTCGGAATGCTTGCCCGGAAGCCAACACTCCGACTGTTTGTGTATTATTTCACTTCCATTTGAATGACCTGCGCATATAGGCAAGAATATCTTTTATGTCGCTTTCTGTGAGGTCAGGATTGCCGCCTTGTGGTGGCATTGCCATCTCCGCTTCCGGCCGGTCAAGACCGTCCGTCACGGTTTGCAGCAATTCAGCATCGCTTTTCGAAAAGGGACCATTTTTCCTTGTCAGGTCTGGCATCCCAGCGAATGCACCTTTGCCATTTCCGCCATGACAGGCAATGCAGGTTTCCTCGTATCTTTCCTTGCCGTTAGCGGAGTCAATAGTCTGTGCACTGGCAACACCGGACAAAAGTATGATAGTCGTCGACATGGCTAATGCCCTGAATATCGTTCGTTTTTTCATGGCTGTTGTCCTAGTTATTGCTTGCCTGCAAGAAGGCTTTGATGTCGCGCGCGACATCACCGGGAATGTTGGCGCGTACCCGCATGTGGGCGATGTCCACATGCCATTCCTCATCGGAGTTGTCTTGCGCGCTTCTCATATTGTGGCAGCGGGCGCAGTTCTTGGCCCAGGCCTTGGCCCCGCGAGCAAATTGCATTGGATCTGCTTTGGGCTTGTCAGCTTGGGCTAGAGCGGCACCCAAACCCATTGCCGCAGCCGTTGCTGCCACCAACATAAGAGGAATAAAGTTTCTTTTCTTTGTCATTGGAATATCTCCTTTCATTTCTTAGAAACCGTAGGACAACTGAAGCTGAAGGCGGGTATCGTCTTCACGCTCGCTGGCCATATAGTTGCGGAATTCAATCGCGCTTTTGACCACTACAGACGGGGAAACCCAATAGTTAAGGCCAATATTAAACCTTTTCTCGTTGAGTTCGTCCTCCAGATCATGGTCTCCTTCCACTGTGAACCGTCCGTAGCGAACAACGGGTTCAAGCTTCTGGAAAAACGACGAGTCTGAAATACCCGACATACGATAGGCGACCTGAGCATACCAGGCTTCCCACGAGAGCGGTTCGATCAGCTCGTCAGCGTCATGGCCTCCTAACCCCTTCAGATCGGCGTTAAGATACTCCGCGCGGATGTCCCAATTGCCTTTGGTGAAAGCAGCGTCAAAGCCCCACAGATCGAAATCGCCTTGAGGTAGATCACCAAACGCCGCGTCGCCGTCTTCGGAGGCTGCGGTTTCACCGTCATCATGATCATCGTCTTCCTCGCCGGCTTCTTCAGCTTCTGCTGCGATTTTTGCAAACAGGAAGGAGCCACCAATTTCAAGATTATCGATAGGGAAGAAGGCTGCACGCCCACTGACGGCTTTGTTTGAATTGTCGTCACGACCAAAGCCTTCCAGTTCCACGCCGTCATGACCCAGGCGTGGACCATTGCCGACGGCGACGGAGTAGGTGAATAACCGATCACCAACAGGGATGCCGCCTCTGAGCATGAGCCCCACATCACTAAGCGGCTGAATACCGCCGTGACCAAAGCCGACAGGCGCATTTGTCAACCGGTTGATCCAACTGGGGTGTAACCGCTCCTGGAACTGGCCGACAGGGCTGAGAAATTTCCCAGCCACCAGAACCGCGTTGTCGTGCAGCAGAAAATCAAGCTGACTATATTCCAGTTCCAGGTCGGTTTCGCCGCCGTCCGTTGTGGTGACCTGAAACTCTGATTCGAACAGAACCAGATCTTTGTAAAGAAAATGGAATGAGGGATTGAACTTGCCGCTGGTGAAGGTGTCTGAGTTTTCACCGTCGCTGAACTCAATACCCACATCAGCGTAACCTGCCATGTGCCAGGCATTTGGCCGAACTTTATCAGCGGCCAACACTGCTTTTTGGGCGCGGGTATCCGCTTTTTCGGCAAGCTTCTTTGACTGATCTGCTTGCGTTTTTGTTTCTGCAAGCTGTTTTTTCAGCGCGTCCAACTCTGCCTGGAGCGTATCTAACCGTTCCAGAATTTGAGCTTGATCCGTGCTCTGAGCGTATGTGGGGGTCAGGCTCAGCGCCGACACAGCGCACGCCATGCTGGCGGCCACGCCCCAATAAGATATTGCTTTCATCGCAACTCTCCAAAATTTTGATTTGTTTTAAGATCCCGATTACCGGGCAAGCCAGACGCCATGACCCTTAAAAGGGTTTTTTGAACAAGGGTTCAGGGCGAACGACGCAAATCAGCAGTGTTTGGGAGGGTGCGGAGCCACTTCGGGGTGCAGGGAGTGAGGGTTGTGCTCGGAGGTAGCCAGCACCAGTTGCGAAATAAAAACGGGATCGGACAAACGGAGTGTTTGCAATGTGAACACTTGAGGAGACGGAACAAAGTCCGCCGCGCTGTCATCAGTGGGAAAGTTTTCCACACTCATAAAATGGCCGCAGAAAACCTCATCGGATGATGCTGCGTTTGCGGCGAGTGACGAAAGGTCTGACAATCGCCCGCTCCAGGAAGAGATGCAGGTATCGTAGCTGCTCTCTGCCTCGACGGCATACGTCTGAAGGCTGGCAACCGGCCAGCCGGCCAGTGCGATAGCCGTGACAGCGAGAAGTATGTTGCGCCATATTTTCAATTGTCGAACCTTTCTACGATCATAGAAAAGCCGAAAACGGAGATGGTTTCCTTGATTTCAGTCAAGTGTAGGATGGCGAGCTTTAAAGTCGGTGATGGCTCAACTTGAGCACCATAACACAAGTAGCGAGCCCCTCAGCTCTCACAGAAGTTCAGGCCTTGGCACTAAACTCTTTTATGAGCGAGACTGCCGGGGTATTGGCCTTCAGCAATGGCATCACAAAACAGATATTTATTGTTTCGTTGCGGCTGGCCGCGACGACCAGTGTGCATGAGCAACTTTCCATACTCCCTCCTGGTTTCTCAGGCCCAGTGTTTCTACACTGTGAAAATCACGTTGTTTGCCTTTGCTTTTGATTGAAAGTGTTGACGCGGTCGAGACGATTGCCAACGCGCCCACTGCGACAATGCCTTGACTGAGCACGCGTCGTTCAGCTGCTTTGAGCATGGGCATCTCGGGCTTGAGGTGATGTTCGAGATAGTCCGCGAGCGACACTTCTCGCACACCGTTCTCAAAAATAACCGCATCGGCGGCGAAACTCCGGGCGGCTGTATCAAAATCACCGTCATCCAATGCCGCCTGAAACTTCTGCGCAAACGCCAGAGCCGACCCGTCGTTGTCGTCGTCTTCAGTGTCGCCGCAGTCTTCGCCGTGATCATGTTGGCTTGCCATGGTGCTGCGCCCGTGATCGACCGCCGCTTTGGCCTCCTCATGGTTGTCAGTGCCGTCATGTTCTTGTTCTGTCGGCGCTGCTGTTGCGTGAGGGTCGCCGGTTGGAACTGCGGCATCACCGTGATTTTGCCCGGTGTTACTGCTGTGGCTGTGACCTTCGCCGGTGCTGTCCGGCAGGCGCATTACCCCCAGCCCGTGCCGGTAGACAAGCTCAGTACCCAGATAGCCGGTAGTTCCGACAAGACCCGTGACTATTAGGCTGCCCGCAATCAACATCGATGAGACTGTTTTTGACCGGTAACTCCAAATTGCCACCATGAAAAGCGCGGCTGCCGCAACCAACGCCCACAACCGGTGCGTTTTCATCACGATATGCGCCGTGTCGTCGTGGGCCACTGAGTTAAAGGCTGCAAACCCTGCAAGCAGGGTTAACACTGTGGCAAATGCCGCTGACCACAGGGTCCATTTCGCAACAATCGTAAAAGTATCAGCTCGCTTGGGTAACAGTTTCGTCAGAACGAAAAAAACACTTGATGTCAAGGCTAGTGCGATAGTGAAATGCACCAGAAGCGGGTGCCAGTTTGGAATGATGAAACTATTCATAACTTCCTCCTATTAAGTGTCCATTTTGTCAGAAACCGACGCGGAAACCTCTGTTGTTTCGCGGCTTTTCCAGAGAAGATAAGCGGCCGGAATCACCAGAAGCGTCAGGATGGTTGCGCTGACCATGCCGCCAACCATAGGGGCGGCGATGCGGCGCATGACCTCGGACCCCGTGCCTGTGCCAAGCATGATCGGCAGCAAACCTGCGATGATCACAGCCACCGTCATCATGATCGGGCGCACTCGCATCAGCGCCCCGTTGATCACCGCCTGCACCAGGTCTGCCTTTGCAAGGTCCCGGTTTTCTTTGGCAGCAGTCGTTGTGATTTTGTCCCAGGCCTGATTGAGATAGACGATCATCAGAACACCGATCTCCACCGCAACGCCTGCAAGCGCAATAAAGCCAACACCCACTGCAACAGAGAGATTATAATCCAAGGCGTACAAGAGCCAAATGCCGCCAACAAGTGATAGCGGCAGCGTGCCCATGATAATAAAAACCGCAGTCAGGTTTTTGAAGTTGATGTAGAGCAACAGCAAGATAATGATGAGCGTTACAGGCACCACCACACTCAGTTTTGCCTTCGCGCGTTCCATATATTCATATTGGCCCGACCAGGCGATCGAATAACCCGCTGGCAGGTCAATATTATCAATCACCGTTTGCTTTGCTTGAGCAACATAACTACCGATATCAACTCCAATGATATCAACGTAAATCCAGCCGTTGAGGCGGGCATTTTCGCTGCGGATCACCCCGGGCCCACCGCTGACGGTAATGTCCGCAACTTGACCAAGTGGTATGTGCTCGCCTTTTGACGTGACGATAGGAAGCGCCCGCAACCGGTCGAGCGAATCCCTAAACTCGCGTGGATACCTCAGGTTAACCGGATAGCGCTCCAGACCCTCGACGCTTTCTGTCACGGTCATGCCGCCGATTGCGGTTCGTATCACGTCCTGCACGTCAGCGATATTGAGGCCGTACCGCGCCGCTTTTACCCGGTCGATATCGGCATTGATATACCGTCCGCCCGTGACCCGCTCGGCGTACACCGATGCTGTGCCCGGCACTTCCCGCATCACGCGTTCGATTTCCTGACCAATTTCACTGATCACCTGCAGGTCAGGCCCGGCAACTTTGATCCCCACCGGGGTTTTGATACCTGTCGCCAGCATATCGATGCGGTTTTTGATCGGCATGATCCAGACGTTGGTCAGGCTCGGCACCTGGACCAGCTGGTTCAATTCCGCTTTCAGCTTTTCTGTCGTCATGCCTTCGCGCCACTCAGACTTTGGCTTTAGCTTGATTGTAGTCTCGATCATAGTGAGCGGCGCCGGGTCCGTCGCTGTCTCGGCACGGCCTGCCTTGCCGTATACTGTCTCCACCTCCGGGATTGTCTTGATCAATTTGTTAGTCTGCTGAACAACCTGCGCCATTTTGCCGGCAGAGATCGCAGGGTACGCGCTTGGCATATACAAGAGGTCTCCTTCGTCCAGGTCAGGCATGAATTCACCGCCGATTTGCGACAATGGATAGGCGGCGCTGGCCATGATGAACAACGTGACCACAATCATGCTCTTTGGGAACTTCAAAACTATCCCAATGAAGGGTTTGTATGCGGCCATAAGGCCCCGGTTAATTGGGTTCTTGTGTTCAGGTAAAATTTTGCCGCGAATAAAATAGCCCATCAAAACCGGCACTACTGTGATCGAAAGCGCCGCCGCTGCCGCCATAGCGAATGTTTTTGTGAAGGCGAGCGGATGAAACAATCGCCCTTCCTGTGCTTCAAGCGCAAAAATGGGAACAAAACTGAGGGTAATAATCAGCAAAGAGAAGAAAAGCGGTGGTCCGACTTCAACCGCAGTTTTGGTCACAATCTGCCACCTGTTTTCATCGGTGACCTCTTCTTCCTCCATATGCTTGTGATAATTTTCTATCATGACAATGGTGGCATCTACCATGGCACCGATGGCAATCGCGATTCCGCCCAAAGACATGATATTGGCGTTGACGCCCTGGCTATTCATAACAATGAAAGCAGCCAGAATGCCGACCGGCAAACTGAGAACAACCACAAGTGATGATCTTAGATGAAACAAAAAGACCGCACAGACGAGGGCGACGACGAGAAATTCCTCGATCAATTTTTCAGCCAGTGTGCTGACCGCGCGGTTGATCAGCGAAGACCGGTCGTAGGTTTCAACAACTTCCACACCTTCGGGCAAGCTGCGCTTGAGGATTTCAAGCTTCTCTTTCACCTTTTCAATCGTTGTCAGGGCATTTTCGCCCCAGCGCATTATGATAACGCCGCCGACGGCCTCGCCTTCGCCGTTCAATTCGCCGATACCACGCCTGAGCTCCGGACCTGTCCGCAGTTCGGCAATATCCTTGAGAAGAATGGGCGTACCGGTTTTGGTCATGCCAACGGGAATGGATTCAAGGTCCGATAGCTCTTCGATATAGCCGGACGCGCGAACCATATATTCGGCTTCTGCCATTTCAATGACCCGGCCACCGGTTTCCTGATTGCCGCGCTGAATGGCCATCTTCACCATCTGCAGGGTTATGTCGTATGCCCGCAACCGATTGGGGTTAACGACAACCTGATACTGTTTGACCATGCCACCGATGGTGGCTACTTCGGATACGCCTTCTACCGTTTGTAGTTCAAACTTCAGAAACCAGTCCTGAATGCTGCGAAGCTGCGAAAGGTCATGTCCGCCAGTGCGGTCCACCAGCGCATATTGATATACCCATCCAACACCGGTTGCGTCTGGCCCCAGAGCCGAGCGGGCTTCCTGTGGCAGGGTGGGGGCAACCTGGCTCAGATACTCCAGAACCCGCGAGCGCGCCCAATAGAGGTCAGTGCCGTCTTCAAAAATAATGTAGACATACGAATCGTTGAAGAAGGAGTAGCCCCTGACCGTTGTTGCGCCCGGGACTGACAGCATGGCTGTGGTCAGCGGATAGGTTACCTGATCCTCTACCACCTGCGGTGCCTGACCCGGATAGGTGGTTTTGATAATCACCTGCACATCCGACAGATCAGGGATAGCGTCCAGCGGTGTTTTTGAGAGCGAATAAACGCCCCATCCAGTGAATAAAAGGGTCAGGATGACCACCAGAAAGCGGTTCTCAATCGACCATCGTATAATGTTTGCAATCATTTGATGTCTCCGCTTTCTACATTTTCACCGCTGTGGTGATGAGGAACGGACCATCAGCACTTTTGGTCAGTTCAAAATGAATACGATCACCCGGAGTGAACACGGAAATATCAACCTCAGGGGCAACGGCAAAATTCATTGTCATTGACGGCCAGCCAAGCGAAGCAATAGGCTCGTGCGTGATCTGGACCATACCCTCTACGGTGATTGAGTTAACCGTACCCATACCATGGTGAACCAGCACCTCATCGTTCATTTCAATCATTTCGTTCATTTCGTTTTCGGCATGATTTTCCATCTCTCCTGCATCCAGCATGCGCAGGAAAGCGCTATTGATACTGGCTTCAGAGTCGATGAGGAATTGGCCGGACGTGACAACTTTCTCTCCTGCAGAAAGACCTTGTCTTATCTCGACACGGTCGCCACTTTCCATACCGGCGATAACCTCGGCCGGACGATATTTTCCGTCTCCGAGCGCCAGAACGACCCTATCGATTTTACCGGTGCGAATAAGCGCCTCTCGCGGGATGGAAACAACATCCTTTACCGAAGATGCCGCAATATTGATCTCGCCGTACATGTTTGGCTTCAACCGACCGTCGGGGTTGGGAAACACCAGGCGTGCTTGTACTGTCCGGCTCATTGGATCAACGATGGGATACACATAATCCACTGTGCCTTCCCAGGTTTCGCCGGGTAGGAAAGGCAGCACCATGGTTGCTGGTTGTCCTTTGTTCACCCAGTCAGACTGCCCTTCAAAGACGTCAACCTTGATCCAGAGAGTTGACAAGTCGGCAAGGGAAAATACCGTTTTTCCCGGTGTAACGTGCATACCCTCGCCGATCTCCAACGCGACAATAACGCCGTTTTGAGGGGCAAGAACCTCAATGCGCTGTTGCACTTCACCGTTTTTCTGGACCGTAGCTATCTGGCGTTCGGTCATTCCAAAAGCTTTAAGCCGTTCTCTGGCAGCACCCGCCAAGCCTTGCTGGCTGAGCCTGACCGACTGGAGAAATTCTATCTGCGCATTCACCAACTCCTGTGAATACAGTTCAAAAATGACCTCACCTTTTTCAACCACCTCACCAACGGCTTTCCGGTATAGTTTTTCTACCCAACCAGCTGAGCGTACATGGACATGTGATGTCTTGCTCTCATCAAAAGTAACAAAGCCGACTGTGTTGATCTCCCGAGAAAGATCCGAAACTAACGCGACATCTGTTCGAACCCCGATGTTGTTGACAACAGCCGCACTGATTTTCAGCGCGTTTGGATCGTCACCAGCTTCGCCGTCGTCATAAATCGGGATCAGGTCCATACCCATCGGAGATTTGCCCGGTTCGTCGCGCCGATAATTGGGGTCCATAGGGGCGACCCAGTACGAAACATCTTTTTCGCCGCTCTGTTCAGGAGTGCGAGTTTCAGGCACATCACCCAGCATGCTCGCGCCGTATCCAAGACCAGCCCCGATTGTCAGCGCCGCTGCTACTATTAAAATTGTTTTACGCATCGTCTTCACCTTCAAGGAATAGAAGTTGGGCTTGAGCCTTCAACCGCTCCGACTGGAGCCTTATCAAACTGAGTTCCGCATCAAGTTCTGCGAGCCGCGCCCTGACCAGTTCTGCAAAATCGGTAACACCGCTCTGGTAGGATGTGAGCGAAGCTTCTGTGGTTTCCTTAGCCCGCTTGAGGACAACTGACTGATAGAGGGAAATCCGTTCCTGAAGCCGCGTCCAGTCGGCGTACGTTGTCTGCAGCTTTCTTCTCAAATCCAGCAAAACACCGTCCAGCGAGAGGCGGGATGCCTGGCGAGACCGCTTTGCGGCAGAAACCTGTCTGTCCTGCCGTTTTGCTGTGAAAATAGGCACATCCATAACAACGCCGACAGAGGCAAAATCAGCGCGCTCGGCACCGCGTGCGCCGTACCCCACGTTAACGGTCCAGCCGGGTTTATATTGTTCACCGGCGATGTCGACATCTTTGCCAGCCACCGCAACGCGCGAGGCGAACATCTTGGCCGCAGGG
>JAJFIU010000003.1 GCA_021774695.1 Alphaproteobacteria bacterium
TGAAACTGACCTTCAACCAGCTTCGGCGCGGCGAAGTGCTGGAAAATTTCCGCGACAACATGCGCATGGAATACCGCATGGTGAACCGCGTGATGGAAGCCAGTGACTTTTACGAAGGTGTACGGGCAATATTGATCGACAAAGACAATACGCCCGAATGGCAGCCCAATTCGCTGGACCGTGTTTCTGAAGACGATATCGCCGGTTATTTCAAAAATTTGGGCGAGTTTGAGCTAAAAATTGAAAGATAAAAAGGGAAAATCATGACAAATATCGCATTTATCGGGCTGGGCAACATGGGTTTGCCGATGGCCAAGAACCTGCTTGGTGCTAACCACAGTGTTTTCGGTTTTGATCTTTCTCCGGATGCGCGCGGCGCAGTTGTCGGTGCTGGCGGGCAGGCCTTCAGTACAGTCGCTGAAGCGGTGGCGGATGCTGATGTTGTGGTTACCATGTTGCCGTCGGGCGTGATTGTCCGCAGTGTTTACGAGGGCGATGAAGGCATATTTGCCAGCGCCAAAGCTGGTGCGCTGATGATTGACAGTTCAACCATTGATGTGGCCACTGCGCGCAGCGTTTGCGCGGCCGCAGCCGACAAAGGCTTTGATATGGTTGATGCACCGGTTTCCGGCGGTGTCGGCGGCGCGGCGGCAGGCACACTTGCTTTCATGGTGGGCGGCACTGCGGAGGCCTTTGGCCGCGCTGAAGGTGTGCTGGACCCCATGGGCGCAAAAATTGTCCATTGCGGCGACAGCGGCAACGGGCAAGCTGCGAAAATCTGCAATAATATGCTGTTGGCGATTTCCATGATCGGCGTATCTGAAGCCTTCAACCTTGGCAAGGCGCTGGGGCTGGATGACCAAACATTTTACGACGTGGCGGCAAACGCTTCCGGCCAGTGTTGGTCCTTGACCAGCTATTGCCCTGTGCCGGGGCCGGTGCCGACATCACCCGCCAACAATGGCTACGAGCCGGGATTTGCAACTGCGTTGATGCATAAAGATTTAGGCTTGGCGATGGAAGCCGTGGCAGGCGTGGGTGCTAACACGCCGCTAGGCAAACACGCGGCCGAGATATATGCCGAGATGAATGATGCTGGCCACGGCGGCGTCGATTTTTCCGGCGTGATCAAGCGGCTCGCTGGCGAACTGTAGATTGCAGCACTAGGCCGCGTGTGCTTCGGTGAACAGAAACCTGAATAGCTTGCCAAAGGCCGCGCCCCAGCCGTTGATAATGAACGGGCTGAATTTATCTGGAATGCCGGTGTGGGTGAGGCGAACTTCGGTTTTTCCGCCCCGCTCAAAAAACTCAACCCGTACACTCATCTCTGCGCCTTCGGTATCTGGCATGTCATTTGGTATTTCCTCTGGGCGTGGCGGCGCATACGCCAGCACATTGGGCGGATCATACTCGATAAAAACAGAAACGCCCGGCACTATATGGTCGCCGTGCGCAGTTTGCAGGGTCATCTCGTGGGTATAGCTGCCACCAACGCGGGGCTCGATGGTGGACTTCACCTGCCGGGTATCCGCGCAACCAAACCATTGCTGTACCTTGCCGGTTTGCACCCAAGCATCGAATACTGCCTTAATCGGCGCATCATACGTGCGGGTGACAACCAAGGTGCCATTGTCGTAATCGGTTTCAGTTGTCATGCTTCACTTCCTTATTGGCCAGCAAATAGTCCTCAACACTGTCAAACTGTTGTCTCCAAAATTTGACATAACCTGCAATCTAGCCGCCTGCTTCTTCAGCAGATGCTTTGATACGGCGGACTATGTCAACACAAAAAAAGACACCACTTTTGGTGTCTTTTTCATTGGTGAAATTTGGCTCGCCAGTTCGCAACCAAAGCGCTATCGGTGGGCGGGACTGTTAGACTGCCTGCTGCTGTATATGGCCCCGGGATACCGGGTTAACCTTGTTGATGGCACCGTATTTAATCACCGCCTGTGTTCGGTTGGAAACATCCAGCACTTTGAAGATGGCATGCATATGTGCCTTTACGGTGCCTTCTGCGATACCAAGGCGTGCGGCAATTTCTTTGTTGGGCAGGCCGTCTGCTGCCATGGCTAAAATTTGCTTTTGCCGGAACGATAGCCGGGCGAGGTCAACGTAGGACGCATCATTTTCAGCGGTCGGGCGCAGGTTATTTTTCATGAACGCCCGTACATTGGGTGTTGCCGGTATCCCGTATGACCGAACCGGGCTTTCTGCTGGCATGTTTAATGATAACCGAATTTTATTGATCATCATAGACACACTGGCACTGCGACTAACCGTGGCTGCACCCAGCCATCTGTCGTGCTCGCCCGGCGTATCGGTTACAACCAAAATGGGCGTGGTTGGGTATAGGCGTTTAACCAAATTCAGGCAGTTTTTGCCTTCCTCCAGTCCCACTCCCTGGTTTTGCTGAGCTAAAGAAGCCGGGTGAATCACAATCAAGTCCAGCGCGTCGTGCCCGGCTGTTTTTGTGACAAATTCTGATTCGCTGCCTGCTTCGATGATTTCGTCAAACGGTGCGGCAACCGAAACAACTTCTCTCATGGAAAGGCGAAATAATTCTTCGCCGTCTACTATCAGTGCTTTCATTGTATCCCTCGCTAAATGGCTGCCCCGTTCGATACTCAATTGGCTCTTTGATGGCTCTTTGGTGTCTGTTTGGCTCTTTTCGGGGCGATGAATGTCTTTGATCATCTTTTCTCGCGATTTGAGCCTATCGCCCGATCGGGCGGCGCGAACAACGCTTGAGACAAGATGTTTATCTGCTGCGGTGAAATGAGGTTTATACCGTTCGTTCAGGCATTTTGGCTTGGCCGCGTGTATTATTCACAGCCGCATGTCCAGTTGTTGCGCATTCCTGATCGAATCGTCAGGAAAGGACAAACTAGCGCCGGTTGCGGTAGGTTAAGGGTGAATAGGATTTGACTCTATTTGCCCCACGGTCCAAGCATCAAATTATGGGTGCAGCTGAAAATTATCGTAAAATGGAACAGTCATGACACTAAGACCTTTTGATGTTGCGAACGAATCAAGTGTGCAGGCATTGTTGTCTAAAATCGACAAGCGGCAGGACACAATGGTGGAAACTGTCATCCAGTGGTCGAAAGTAAATAGTGGCAGCCGCAACCTTGAAGGCCTGTCACGAATGGAAGCGTTGATTATCGACGCGTTTTTGCCTCTTGAGCCTGAAATTGATTTTATTGATCTGCCGGACGGCGAAACCGTAACACCGGCCGGCGTGGTTGAAGTTGCGCCCAACGGCCGATGTGTTCGCTTGTTCAAGCGCCCGGATGCCAACAGGCGGGTATTGATGACCGGCCATATTGATACAGTGTTTGCAGTCGACCATCCGTTTCAGGAACCGGTCTGGCTGGACGATAATACCCTGAACGGCCCTGGTGTTGCCGATATGAAAGGCGGCATTATTGTTATGCTGGAAGCACTGCGGGCGTTTGAAGCATCTTCTTATGCTGCTTCTACCGGGTGGGAAATACTATTGTCTCCTGACGAGGAAACCGGGTCGCTTGCCTCGGCGGCGGTGTTAGCAGACCGCGCAGTATCAGCCGACATCGGCCTGACGTATGAGCCAGCCCTGGCAGACGGCACACTTGCTGGGGCACGCAAGGGCAGCGGTAACTTTTCTATCGTAGTTAACGGCAAAGCCGCCCATGCAGGCCGTGAGTTTTTTGTCGGCCGGAACGCTGTTGTGATGCTGGCTGAAATAATCGCCGAACTGTCTGCGCTGACAGGCGGCAAACCCGGCTTGACGGTAAACCCGGCGGTAGTAAGCGGTGGCGTCGCCCCTAACGTGGTGCCAGACGTGGCGGTGTGCCGGTTTAATGTTCGGCTTGAAGAACCTTCCGACAGCGGCTGGTTTCTGGGCGAACTTGATAAAATTGTTGAACGGTTTTCCCAGCGGGGAGGCTTCACTGTTGCGCTGCACGGCGGCATCAACCGGCCCCCCAAAGCAATCTCGCACGCCAACCAAACGCTGATGGACGCCATCGCCGATTGCGGTGCTCAGCTTGGTCTCACAATAAACTATGTTGCGACGGGTGGTTGCTGTGAAGGAAATAACCTTGCAGCGGCGGGCCTGCCTAATGTAGATACACTCGGAGTGCGGGGCGGATTGATCCATTCCGCAGAAGAATTTGTTCTGGTTGACAGTTTCGCAGAGCGCGCCAAACTGTCCTCCTTGGTTCTCATTGCTTTTGCTGCTGGTGCACTGGACGATGTGCTGGCCGCCAAGGCAAATACCAAGGCATGAACCAATAGTTTGTTTGTGTCAGACCTCAGGCTTTTCCATAAGCCGAAGGCGACCGGGGCCCTTCAGTTGCCCGGACGACAAAAGAAGGAAAATCCCATGTTTGTAGTGCGACCGGCACACCTGGATGATCTTGATAAGTTGATGAAGCTTTCGCGCGACAAAGCGCCAGGCATGACAACATTTCCGAGTACCGAAGAAAAGTTTACTGAGCGTCTGGAGCAATCTGTTTCCGCCTTTGCTGATCCGGTGGATATGGGCAAGCAAAGTCATTATCTGTTGGTGCTCGAAGACTTGGAAACCGGTAATATTGCTGGTACCAGTGCGCTGATTGTGGGCATTGGCCTTGATAAGCCCTTTTATAGCTACCGTATTTTGCATCATACCCAGACCAGCAACGAACCACCGGTTCGGGTTGATACTGAGTTGTTGCAACTGTCCAATGATTTTGCTGGCGCCATTGAAGTGGCCACATTGTTTCTGGACCCGGAATACCGACAGGAAAAATACCGGCCTGAAAAACTGGGTAAACTGGTATCTCAGGCGCGCTATCTGTTGATGGCATCTCATATGGACCGTTTTCCGGACCGTGTTGTCGCAGAGATTCGCGGCTGGGTGGATGACAAAAGCAATTCGCCTTTCTGGGATGCAATTGGCAGGCACTTTTTTGACCTGGATTTTTACGAAGCCGACGATATCAACGGCCAGGGAAACAGCCAATTTATCTCTGACTTGATGCCCAAATTTCCGATTTATACGGCCATTTTGCCTGAGGCCGCGCAGGCGGTAGTTGGACGCCCACATGACGGCGCTGTTCCGGCTGTAAAATTGCTGGAACGCGAAGGGTTTCATTTCTCGGGGGCAGTTGATATTTTTGACGCCGGGCCGCTTTTTGAGGCGCGCACCGACATGATCACAACGGTTCGAAACAGTGTTGAAGGCACGTTTGCTGGCAGCGTTGAGGGTGGTCACAGTGATCACACGCATTTAGCCGCGAACGTGGACATTAAGTCATTCCGGGTTGCAGCAACTAGTGTTGTTGAAGGCTCTAGCGGTCTTTGGCTCCCGGAAAGTGCGGCCAGAGCGTTGCAAGTGTCTGAGGGTTCCACCATTCGTTATATTTCACTAGGTACCGGTAGGGGTTCTGCGGCAAAGGGAGGCGAGCAATGACCCATTTTATTGCGGGTAACTGGGCGACCGGAAACGGTCAGCCCTTCCAGTCCATCAACCCAGCCAACGGCGATGTTGTATGGGAAGGCAATGCGGCGGCAGACGCCCAGGTTGATGCCGCGGTTGCAGCTGCGCGGGACGCATTCCCCGCATGGTCGATGCTGGCGCAAGACGCACGCACGGCGATTGTCCGACGTTATGCCGAATTGTTAGCAGAGCACAAAAATGAGCTCGCCGAGCTGATTTCAGCCGAAGCAGGCAAGGTGATGTGGGATGCGCTGGGCGAAGCCGGCGCCATGGCCAACAAAATAGAGATATCGCTCAAGGCGCACGCGGAGCGAACCGGCGCGCGCGAAGCGGTTAACGGGGCTATCCGTTCAAAACTGTCGCACCGCCCGCACGGCGTAATGGCGGTTTTTGGGCCGTATAATTTCCCCGGGCACCTACCCAACGGACACATTGTCCCTGCGCTTATTGTAGGCAACACCGTTGTATTTAAACCTAGCGAATTGACTCCGGCGGTGGCAGAAAAAATGGTTCGTATTTGGGACGAGGCCGGATTGCCAAAAGGTGTGCTGAATTTGGTTCAGGGCGCACGCGATACAGGTGCATCGCTTGTTGCGTGTGAGGGTATTGATGGACTGTTGTTTACAGGCAGCGCCAACACCGGGCTCGCCATATCCAAGCAATTATTGCAGCGACCACAGGTTATTCAGGCGCTGGAGATGGGTGGTAACAACCCGCTGATCGTTCATGAAGTGGGTGACGTAAATGCGGCGGCTATCCTGACCATATTGTCGGCTTTTGTCAGTTCTGGTCAGCGCTGTACCTGTGCACGGCGCTTGATTGTGCCAGGCGGCGAGAAAGGCGATGCCTTTGTGGCTGAACTGGCGGCGATGATTGATAAAATTATTGTTGGCTCGGGTGCCACTGAACCCGAACCTTTCATGGGTCCGGTTATCAGTGCGGCGGCGGCGGATACGGTCCTTAAGGCGCAAGAAAGTTTGGAAGCAAGCGGCGGAAAAGTTATCAGGCGCGTGGAGCGCTTACCCGAAGGCGATGCCTTCTTGTCGCCGGGCCTGATTGATGTAACCGCTGTTGCAAACAGGCCAGACGAAGAAGTGTTTGGGCCGATCCTGCAGCTTATCAGGGTTGATAATTTTGATGAGGCAATCGCTGAGGCCAACAACACCAAATACGGTTTGGCATCGGGCCTGATATCCGATAGCCGAGACCTGTATGACTATTTCTTCTCCCGGTCTCGTGCCGGAATTGTTAATTGGAACCAGCAGCTTACCGGCGCGGCGTCTACGGCACCGTTCGGCGGGATTGGCTGGTCGGGTAATCACCGCCCAAGTGCTTATTATGCCGCGGATTATTGCGCCTATGCTGTTGCAACCATGGAGCAGGCTGACGGTGTTGTCACAATAACAGCCTTGCCGAAAGGGTTGAAATCTGAGGGAGGCAAGCAATGAACTGGCGCGAAGTAAACTTTGACGGCATCGTTGGGCCAACCCATAACTATGCGGGCCTGTCCTACGGCAACGTGGCGTCGGCAAAAAATCAGGGCCTAGTTGCCAACCCGCGCGAAGGCGTATTACAGGGCCTTCAAAAGGCACAGCATCTGCGTAGTTTGGGCATGATACAGGGTGTTTTGCCGCCCCATGACCGACCGCATTTGGCGACACTGCGTGGTCTCGGTTTTACCGGTAGTGACGCGCACATGTTGGCATCCGCCTGGAAAAACAGCCCGGCATTGGTGCGAAACCTGATGTCATCCGCCACCATGTGGACCGCCAACGCAGGCACGATCTCACCGTCGCCGGATACGGAAAACGGCAAAACCCATTTCACGCCCGCCAATCTGGCTGCCATGTATCACCGGTCGATTGAGTTTGAAACAACAGGCAGGGTGTTGAAGGTGATGTTCCCTGAAGGGGACCGTTTCCAGCACCACCCAGCCATTGCCGGCGGCACGCATATGGGTGATGAGGGTGCTGCAAATCACAACCGTTTTTGCGGTGATTACGGCCAAGAAGGTGCCGCGCTTTATGTTTATGGACGCAGTGCCTTTGACGGCGCCAAAGACCTGACCTTCCCCGGGCGTCAAACCCTGGAGGCCAGCGAAGCAATCGCACGCCAGCACGGTCTGCGGGACGGCAAAGCAGTGTTCATTCGCCAAAACCCCGCAGCCATTAACGCTGGGGCTTTCCACAACGATGTAGTTGCGGTTTCCAACAAAAATGTCTTTTTCTATCATGAAGAAGCGTTTGAAAACCCGGCCGAGATGCAAAAGCAGCTGCGCCGCGCCGCGCCGGAAATCAATTTCGACTTTGTTGAAGTGCCCAGCGCCAAGGTTCCTTTGTCGGATGCAGTGAAATCCTACATGTTCAACAGCCAGCTTCTTTCGCCGCCTGGCGACGACAAGATGCGGTTGATATTACCGATTGAAGTAAGCGAAACCGCTAGAACCAAGGTCTATATCGACGAGCTGTTAGCGTCCGGCGGGCCGATTGGGGATGCTGATTATCTGGATGTTCGCCAAAGCATGCGCAACGGCGGCGGGCCAGCATGTCTGCGCCTGCGAGTGGCGCTGTCCGATGATCAGTTGTCTGCCATGGGCGCGCGCTCGGTCCTTGATGACGCATTGGTTGCCACGTTGCAAAATTGGGCAAATAAGCATTACCGTGACCGTGTGGGCGCAGATGATCTGGGTGACCCGCAGCTCATGGAAGAATGTTTTGCAGCCCTTGATGAACTGTCTCAGATTTTAGAACTGGGCAGCGTGTATGATTTTCAGCGGTGATTAAAATTCACTCTGGGGCGACCGCCGCTCGCATCATGAAAAGCTAAAGTAACACTGACTTCTGTGGTTGGTGTTATTTTTTGCCTGTAGTCCGGGGCCCTGCCAAAAGCCCGCTATTGATCTTCAGGAACACCAGCGCCGATATCCAGAAACACCTGTTCCTGATGCTCGACGCTAACATTTTTGTCCTCGCTAAGATGGTCACTAACTTTTTTGGCCGATCGGATGACGCCAGTACCAATAAAAAAATCCACGTCGCCGCTTTTGCTGGCCAGCGGTAGCTGCACTGTTCGATATACGAAGGGTCGTTCGCTCATGTTGGCGCCCCAGCGGTTCAATACGCCCGCACAGGGTAATTCGCGTAGCTGTTGATAATATGCAATTTGTCCCGGCACACTCTGAAGGTGGGAAAGTGCAAAAATATCTCTGCCGGTAATATCTTCGCCGAGCATACTAACAAGTTTACTACCACATGCCAGGACGATCAATTCGCCAGGTTCTCGAAATTTGCTGAGGTAAATTTCATCCAGGTGCGACGCTATTGCAGTTAATTGAAATTGTGAGCGCAAAGGAACCAAGCTGCCGCTTTCCCTGGGCAGATCATACCAATAACGCGCCAACGCGAGCGTTGCTTCGCTATAGCTTAAAGCCTGAAAAAAAGCATCTGTCCAGCTGTGTGATGGCATTGTTTTTGTCAAATCAACTTGTCCCTATTGCAACGATAACGGGAATTTACCCAAAAGGAAAGTCCGTAGAAGGGATTGATTTTTCAGCCTAATTTTATTTCTATTGGTGCTTCTTGTACGCTAAGGTTGGTATGCCAGACTGTAATAACACCTGCAAAATTTTCGTTATCAGCTTGACCTACCTGTTCACTGGTTTCAAGCAAACCTGCTTTTATGACGCCGACAAAAAAATTGGCATGTCCGTCTGCGTCAAGCAATGGCAGTTGCAAACCAATCGCGTTTGTCGGACGTGCTGCGCGCGATAAACGATGTTTAGATACACCTGCGAACTGGCCCGTGCGCATTTTTTGGTAGAATTCCTGCAGAATATGTTTGTTTCCCGGGATACTATTGTCCAGAAGATTGTTGCCGGTTGTGTCACGCCGGGTGACGTCTGCGGTGCGGGTTCCAGCCACTCGGATGATGACGTGATCCTCATCAACCCATTCAGCCAAAAAGACATCTGGCAAATATTTTCCCATTTTCATGGGCATAAAGTCTTTTTTATCGGGGCAAATTGTACCCGGTGCCCGCAAATTCATCCAATGATCCAGCAGGGCAGCCGCGCACTTATTGAAGCGCAACTCGTCGTATAGGTTATTCATTCTCGAGGCCTTAACTCAAAACACAAAACTCAAAACACAAAACTCTGGCTTGAACAAAACGAAACAACCGTTTGTCTCCCCCCAAACGTACAATCTGTTCCCCAATTGCCAGAAACGGGTTGTTAACCATATATTTCACGGATTACAACAGGTTCGTGATTGGACGTTACCGGCAGGGATGCCTATCTAGGTGTTGAAAGGGTATAACGCATGTTAATTAAACGATCAGAGAACTGGCAAGAGAGCGAAAATTCTGTAACTAGTGAAACTGTTTATCTCAACCGGCGTCGGCTGCTAGCGGGCGTTGCAGTTGCAGGCGCGGCTGCACTGGCGCCGTCAGTATTTGCCCAGCGTGATCGGGTGTTGAAACCGCTCACCGCGACTCCAACATCGTTTAAATTGGACGAATCACCTACGCCCGAAGACGCAATTACCCAATATAACAACTATTATGAGTTTGGTACCGGCAAGGGCGACCCAGCCGACAATGCATGGCGGTTGAAACCCGCGCCTTGGTCGGTGAAAGTGGACGGACTGGTGGACAAGCCCGGCACCTATGCGCTGGAAGACCTGGTTGACTTTAACGCGCTGGAAGACCGTATCTACCGCCTTCGCTGCGTCGAAGCATGGTCGATGATCGTGCCGTGGGTTGGCATACCTCTGGCTTCGGTTCTGAAGAAAATTGAACCGCAAAGCGGCGCGAAATATGTGGCTTTTGAAACGCTTGCGGACCGCGATCAAATGCCCGGGCTGCGCTGGCCGGTACTTGATTGGCCCTACACCGAGGGCCTGCGTATGGACGAGGCGATGAATGACTTGGCGTTTCTGGCTGTGGGCCTGTACGGCAAAGAGTTGCCGAACCAGAACGGTGCGCCGCTAAGACTAGTGGTTCCATGGAAATACGGTTTCAAATCGATCAAGTCGATTGTGCGCATATCGCTGACCGACACGCAGCCAGCAACAAGCTGGAATATTTCTGCGCCGCGTGAATACGGTTTCTATTCCAATGTGAACCCTGATGTGGACCATCCACGATGGAGCCAAAGCCGCGAGCGCCGCATTGGTGAATTTGGACGGCGTAAAACCGCAAAGTTTAATGGGTACGGTGATTTGGTTGCTGGCATGTATGCTGGCATGGACCTCAGCAAAAACTATTAAACACTTCGCGTTTGGAGACCTTTGAGTTGACCTCTATCCTGCCGTCCATCAGCAGTAAGAAGCTGCGGCGTTTCGGTAAACCATTGGTGTTTGCCTTGATGCTTATACCGGCGGCATGGCTGGTGTGGAACTGGTGGTTGGCCTTTGCCTATCAGCCCAACGGGCTTGGCTTCAACCCGCAAGAAGAGTCTAACCGGTTTACCGGTGACTGGACGTTGCGTTTTTTGCTTTTGTCACTGTCGATTACACCGCTGTCCAAATTGATACAGTCGCCCAAACCCCTATTATTCCGGCGGATGATCGGTTTGTTCGCTTTCTTTTATGTCACGTTGCACATAACCAGTTACGTTTGGCTGGATATGCTATTTGACTGGGCCGAACTTTGGGCCGATGTATTGAAGCGTATCTATATCACCATCGGTTTTACCGCATTTTTGATGTTGATACCGCTAGCGATTACCAGCACCAGTGGGTGGGTAAAACGGCTGGGGGCTAAACGCTGGCAGCGGCTGCATAAACTGGTATATGTGATCGGGCTGCTCGGTGTTATTCACTTCATTATGATGCGCAAGGGCTTTCAGATAGAGCCCTTGGTTTATGCTCTAATTCTGGCCAGTTTGCTGGCGTTTCGCGCGCATAAATACTGGTTGCGGCAACGGCGGCTGGCTTCTTAACTGGTTGGCTTTTCGCCGCGTTTCAGAACCATGGCGTTGGTAACCAGCTGCATAACCATCTCATCACTTTGATTGAAAACCTGGTAGCGGGATTTGACTAAGCCAAGATTAGGGCGAGATTGGCTATCGCGTTTTTCCACTAGCTCTCCGCGCACCGATAGTGTATCGCCTGGAAAAACAGGCCGTTTCCATTTTATCTCGTCAACACCCGGCGACCCCATACCTGCAAAGCCTTGGTCCATCATATGGTCTACTAGAACACGCATGGTCATTGCACAGGTGTGCCAGCCACTGGCGCATAATCCCCCGAAGACCGACTGTTTGGCTATCTCTTCGTCCATGTGGAAGGGTTGGGGGTCGTACTTTGAGGCAAACTCAACCACTTCGTCCTTAGTAACTTGGTATGAGCCAAAGGTTTCCACCACGCCGATTTCCAGGTCTTCGAAAAATATTTTAAACATTTTTTACTCCATTTCATTTGTATGAGAGTTGGATCGCCGCGGCCAATGGTCAATAACACAGCTTGAATAGCTGCTATGTGTTTTTTCTTTGCTGCGGTCAATAGGCCTGCGGAACTCCAGCAAGTATGCCAGCTTTGAACGGCTACTTAAGGCTGGAAAAGTGTGATCAAATACAGCATGTTAAACTGTAGAAGTTCCTAATTGGCGCTGTTAGCTCCAACTATAAGGCACTAGGCCAATTCAGCGTAAACAACAGGTAGGTTTGTAATGTTCCGACGTCTTCGCAACTGTAACAATGTTGAAGATATGCGCCTGTTGGCAAAACAGCGCCTGCCCGGACCCATATTCCATTATATCGACGGTGCCGCCGACGACGAAATTACCTATAGGCGCAACAGCACCGCATTTGATGACTGTGACCTTGTGCCCAATGTTCTGGCAGGTGTGGACGATGTGGACATGTCGGTCACTGTTATGGGCCAGAAACTTGAAATGCCGATTTTCTGTTCGCCTACCGCCCTGCAGCGGCTGTTTCATCATGACGGTGAACGGGCTGTCGCAAAGGCAGCGGCCAAATACGGCACCTTGTTTGGGGTTTCGTCGCTCAGTACAGTAAGCCTTGCCGAAATCGGTGCTCTCTCGCAGTCACCCAAACTGTTTCAGTTTTATTTTCACAAAGACCGGGGACTGAACGATGCGATGGTTGAACGCGCCAAAGCAGCGAATTTTGATGCTCTTGCTCTTACCGTAGACACTATTACGGGCGGCAACCGCGAGCGGGACCTGCACACAGGCTTCACGTCGCCGCCGCGCTTGACCCTAAAAAGTCTATTGAGTTTTGCGGCCCATCCGGGCTGGGCGTTCAATTATTTCACCCATGAGGCCTTTGAACTGGCCGAGCTTTCTGACCATGTGCAGGAGGGTTCCAATGTCGCGGTATCTGTTGGTGACTATTTCTCGACCATGCTTGACCAGACCATGGATTGGACAGACGCAGAAAACCTTCGGGCAAAATGGGGCGGGTCTTTTTGTCTGAAAGGCATCATGAGCGCCCGCGACGCACGGCGCGCCGTAGATATCGGTGCGACAGCAATTATGGTCTCCAATCACGGCGGACGGCAACTGGACGGCTCTCGCTCGCCCTTTGATCAGGTCGCCGAAATTGCAGATGCTGTGGGCGGTGAGATAGAGATTATCCTCGATGGCGGCATACGGCGCGGCACGCATGTACTGAAGGCGTTGGCCGCTGGTGCAACCGCCTGTTCAGGTGGGCGCATGTATCTGTATGCGCTTGCGGCAGCGGGGCAGGCCGGCGTTGAGCGCGCACTTTCGAATATGTGCGATGAGATTGAACGCGACATGAAATTGCTTGGGGTCAGTAATATTTCTCAGCTTGACCGTGACATGCTAAGATACCGATAGGCGGCAAGCATCTGGTTAATGCTTGATGGTCAGGATTAAATGCTTCTGTAACTTTGCCCTTGATCTGGCCTCATTTTGGGTGAAGCATGCGACAACAACAAAAATTCTGCGGCCAACTGGACAGGCCCAAATGAACCATATGGACAGGGACACTAGATGCACCTCAGTAAACTATCGGCAGCTTTCATAGTCTTAACTGCCGTGTCCGGCGCGCTGGCATCTGGTGCATTGGCCGCAGAGCAGCTTGATGCTCAATACAAGTTTTACTGGAAGGGCTTGCTGGTATCGTCTGCTGAGACCCAGCTGAAAGTTACCGACAAAACATACGATTTTGCCCTCGATTTTCGCATACGCGGAGTTGCAAAATTGTTTGCAAATGGCCGCAGTGCCGCGCGGGTTTCGGGCCGGCTGGACGGCGATCATGCTATGCCGCTTCTCTACGAAGCCGATGGGCGCTGGGACGGTGAAGATTACGCCCAGACCATGACTTTTGACAATGATGGTGCACTTGTGGACCAGAAACTGGACTGGCCCGAGAAATGGTTGGAAGAGTTTAAACGTGAGCCCGTGCCTGACGAGATGAAACGCGGCCCTGATCCTGCATCCTTGCTGGTAAAACTTATCGGTATGCCTGTTGAGACGACCACCGGGGATGAGCCGCTAAGGATGCGTTCTTTCGACGGTGATACGGTTTTTGAATATGGCATCACTTGCCAGCCTGAGCCGGTTGTGCTCGAGAAATCCGGCCATTCACCATACAGCGGCGAAGCCTATGAATGCGGGTTTGACGGCAAGCTACTCGCGGGGAAACGCATTCTGAACGAAAAACAACAGAAGAAAGCCGATAAACGACGCCGCAAGGAAGAAAAACGCCGCGCAAAGGGCAAAAAAGACGAAGATATTCCACCAAAATTGTGGGTGCAGTCTTTTGAAAATGGTGCTTATCTGCTGCCGGTTCGCGCTGAAGTATCCACAGATATGGGTCGCGTTAAAATGTATCTTTCGCAGCTGGATGTGTCGGACCTTGATAGTGCTTCTGCAGCCTCCCCAGCCTCCCCAGCCCTATTAGCGGTTTCGAAAAATGCAGAATCGTCGCGCTGATTACTGTGCAAGCCGAAAGCGTAAAATTATAGCGATCTGTCGTTGCCGTTGCATTCATTTGTGCACGTCGCGGCAGCGTTTATTTGACATTTCACTTTGCTATGCCAAACTCCGGCCAGCTAAAAATCTGAATTGACCTGGGACGCTTGTTGCAGGGCGAACTGCAGGCAGCCGTCAACATATGGGTGGGCGGTCGCGGGGTTCGGTTTTGGTGGGCACAGTTTAATGGCGGTTCGCCGCAACAAAAGTGGGGAAGATAAGATGAGAAAAGTCGCAAGAACAGCGATGCGGGCCTTGTTGGCCACAAGCGTCGCAGCGATTGGGTTTTCAGCTGCATTCGCAGCCGATATCAAAGTTATTCACGCGGGTGAATTGCTCGCGGTTCCGGGGCAGGCACCGAAAGCCGAGCAAACCGTTGTGATAACGGACGGCAGAATTACACAAGTGTTGGACGGTTACCGAGCAGCCAGTGAATTCGGCGAAGACGCGCTGGCAATTGATTTGAAAGATCAGTTCGTTATGCCGGGCATGATGGATATGCATGTTCATATTCAAGGGGAACTTGGGCCCAATAGCGACAGCCAACGGCTGCGGATGTCGGACGCTGATGTTGCCATGCAAAGCGTGCATAATGCCAAGAAAACATTGATGGCCGGATTTACCACTGTTCGTGATTTGGGTGCTAGCCCAGAACAAATTTATGCGCTGCGCGACGGCGTTGCTAAAGGCTGGATCGCGGGACCACGCATTATTGCGTCTGGCGGTGTTGCTGTTACTGGCGGCCACGGCGACGTGGACGGTATGCGGGCTGACCTGATGGAAAAATACACCTCCAAAACTATCTGTGACGGCGGCGACGATTGCCGGCGCGCAACCCGTCGGGCAGTGAAGTTCGGCGCTGATGTTATTAAAATCACAGCCACTGGCGGCGTGTTGAGCGATACCAACACCGGTACCGGTCAACAAATGACCAACGGTGAATTGCAGGAAGTGATGGACACCGCGCACGGCCTTGGCCGTAAGGTGGCGGCCCACGCACATGCGGCCCAGGGTATCAACGCCGCGCTCCGGGCAGGGGTCGATAGCATCGAGCATGGTTCATACGCAGACGAAGAGTCTATTCGTCTATTCAAGGAAACCGGTGCTTATCTGGTGCCGACATTGCTAGCCGGTGATACGGTTGTGAAAATGGCCAGCAACAGTGATTTCATGAGCCCGGCTATTAAAGCCAAAGCACTGCGGGTTGGCGGCGATATGATGTCTCATTTCGCTGTGGCCTATAAAGAGGGTGTGAATATCGCTTA
>JAJFIU010000021.1 GCA_021774695.1 Alphaproteobacteria bacterium
CCCCGCCGGAGACGGCGCCGCCGCCCTTGCAGGCACCCATGATGCATGCCACACACCCTGATCCGGGTGCCGGAGGCGTCATTGCGGGTGGCGGGTCAACCGACGAGTTTGATGCAGACCCCAACGACACATCTACCTGGAGCAACGTACCGCGCAATGCGCCCTGCCCTTGTGGATCTGGCAATAAATACAAACATTGTCACGGCGACATGGCTGGCGGCGACCAGCCCTTCGGACCTCCTGCAAAAAACCCATTTGCCAATGTTGGTAGAAATGATGCTTGCCCATGTGGATCTGGCAAAAAATTCAAACACTGCCACGGACAACTCTAGCGCATGAAAACGGCCGTATTCTCTTTGATGAACGGCTTATGAACATTTTCATCAGGTTTACCTAAGGCAACCAGCAGTAATCTGGTCTTACCCAAGCAAAGGATGAGACCAATGTTGAAAATAAGCCCAGACAAAACTAATACCCGTAATTACCTTATCGGTAGCCTGTTTGTTGCGGCCATAGGCCTCACACCGACGGCAACGGCAGCACCGCAACATTATACTGCCGGGCCTGACCCGATTGACCACGAGTTTCGTGCCAGTCATCCAATCAAAGTATTTGTTGACGTTGCTCAGGACCACCGCGTTCGAAGTGACCGCCACAGTAACCGTCACAGCCGGACGGATGCCGCTGACCAATATGTTAGAGACCGCCTGCACTATCAGATGCCGTCCTACATTGTGCTGGTTTCAAGCCGCCGCGATGCAGACATGACTGTAAGGGCGCAACTTCAAGATTATGACTTGTCGTTTCATATAACAGACGTTGATCGCCGGGATAAAAAATACAAAAAACGCTACCGCTACACTGGCGGCCAATGCGGCCAGCACAAACGCGCTTATTACACGCGCGTTACTGAAAAGGGCGTAGCGCTTGCCGACTACCAGCTATCTATTCGACTGAAGGGTATTGGCTCTTATTCCGACACAGCGCGCATTCGTGCAGCCGAAAGCTATCGCTACGGTGAGAACCTGAGTGCGCTGTCTAACTGCGGTGTTGCACCTGCAGTTCACTTTCCAAACAAGACAGTTGCAAAACTGTTTACCCGTGCTGGAGGTGTTTACCGCGACACGATTGCCCGTGAAGTGCGCCAGGAAAGCTTGAAAAACCTAACTTATGTTTTGGCGCGTACGATCAAAGGCAGAAGTGACCAATTTTACGCCGAACTTGCCAATGATTATGCAGATACGTCCAGATCACGCGGTGACCACGATGATGGGCACGACAATCGAATAGCTGACCGCTGGGTCTACGACCACGACGGCGTGGATGCAGATAACTACAAGCGTAAAGGAAAGTACCAATAGTGAGCAAAGTAGCTTTACTCAGACTTTGAGGTGCACGGATGTCTTTGAACGGTTCCTCGCTGGTTCAAGGACTCCGTAATCCCCCAAGCAAGCGCCCGGATTGTTTCGAGTTTTGTTTCGAGTATCCGGGCGTTTCGTTTTATTAACCAGTCCAACCACCAAACCCAACTTTATCCGGCGAAGGCATCATCCCAGCTGCCCTGCGTGGCGGCCTTGGAATATTCCGTAGCGCGATTTTCAAAGAAATTGGTGTGTTCAACCGCATTGAGCATACTATCGAGCCACGGCAATGGGTTCTCTTCAATGTGATATTCAGCTTCCATACCCAACTGTTGCAAGCGGCGATCAGCAATATAGCGAATATAAAGCTTCACATCCTTGGCCTCCAACCCTTCAATCGCACCCATGCCAAATGAAAGGTCAATGAAAGCATCTTCATGCTCCACGATGGTTTGGCAGGCTATCAACAACTCAGCGCGCATGCTGTCGTCCCACAATTCCGGGTTTTCGGACATTAGCGTGTTGAATAATCTGATCATATTATCGCAGTGCAGACTTTCGTCGCGCACAGACCAGGTAATGATCTGCCCCATGCCTTTCATTTTATTGAAACGGGGGAAATTCAACAGCATGGCAAAACTGGCGAACAGTTGCAGCCCTTCAGTGAAGGCACCGAACACTGCAAGTGTTATCGCGGTCGAGCGCAAATCATCGGAATTAAACTTCTGCATATAGTCGTATTTGTCCTTCATTTCCTTGTAATGAAGAAAAGCAGAATATTCCGTTTCAGGCATGCCGATGGTGTCGAGCAAATGGCTGTAAGCGGCAATATGGATTGTTTCCATATTAGAAAAAGCTGCCAGCATCATCTGTACTTCGGTGGGCTTAAACACCTTGGTATAATGCTTCATATAGCAGTTGTTAACTTCGATATCGCTTTGAGTAAAAAAGCGGAAAATCTGGGTCAGCAGGTTCTTCTCGGACGGACTCAGGTTACGTGCCCAATCACGAACATCCTCAGCCAGCGGCACTTCTTCCGGCAACCAATGCACTTGTTGCTGGGTCAGCCAAGCTTCATATGCCCAAGGGTATTTGAAAGGCTTGTAGGCTTGACGTTCGGTCAACAGGTTGCTGTTTTCAAGGATGGCGGATTGATCCATGGACGAGCCTCTTTACTTTAAACCATATGCACACACTAGGATGTGGGCTGGTTTCAATTTATGGGTAAACGCCTGAGCGCCGAATCTGCAGACTATACTACTTCAATTGGTAGATGGGAATTACAGAAACACTAGATTTTGCGTTTTTGGGCGTTTTGTTTAGCGTGAAAAAATTACTCACAGCGAAGCACTGAGCAATATCAAATGGTTACTTCGATCAATTGCAAAACTTCGCGCCGTTACAAAAAACAAACCTAACTTCACGACCTGTAAGATGACATTGCAATTGCTTCGTTGCAATATTAGCTGCGATGAACTTAGTTTGTACAAAAGGAAATGCGAGGGCACTATGGACGATCAGACATATTCAATAAAATCCATTGCTGACGGCGTCAAAGCTGCCCGCAAGCGTATCGGTACCCGAATTTACAATACACCCGTAATCCGCTCCAAGCTTTACGGCGAAGACTTATATTATAAGGCTGACAATTTTCAGCATACCGGGTCGTTCAAAATTCGTGGCGCCATGAGCAAACTTACCAAGTTGCTAGAGACTAACAACGCAGGTGACCTAAAGCTTATCACTGCCTCGTCCGGCAACCACGGAATCGGCGCAAGTGCCGCCGCAACCGAACTTGGCCTGACCATGGCTGTTGTGTTGCCCACCAATGTTGCCGCCATGAAACTTGAGCGCATTAAAGAAAACGGAGCCAACGCCATCTTAGAGGGGGACGAAGCGGGGGCTTCTGAAATTCATGCGCAGCGACGAGCTGACGGCGAAGGATACATATATGTATCCCCCTACAATGACCCTGACATTATAGCGGGTCAGGGAACTATCGGCCTTGAGCTTTTAGAAGCCTTTGCGGACCGCCGGATTGACAATGTGTTCATTTCAATTGGTGGCGGCGGGCTGATTAGCGGTATCGGCGCTGCGATAAAGCACCAAAGTCCAGACACAAAAATTTGGGGCGTATCTGCAGTTAACTCGGCAGCTTTTGATGCGGCGCTCAAGCAGGGACGTGTGGTTGAAACCGAGCATTTACCAACGTTGGCTGACGCGGTTGCAGGCGGCGTCGACGAACATACAATTACCCTTGGCATCGCCCAGCAAGTGGTCGACGAAACCCTGCTGTGCACCGAGCAAGACATCGAGCGCTGCTTCAGAACGCTTGCGATAGACGAAGGCATGGTTGTTGAAGGCGCGGCCGCGCTTGCCCTTGCTGGATATGAACAGGTAAGAGCTGACCTTGTGGGACAAACGTCTGTTGTATTGTTGTGCGGCGGTAATATCGACAGCGAACAAGTACGCAGCCTACTGGCGGGCCAAGGCAATGGTTGAGGACTAGACATGACCAAAGTTTTCTCTCTCGATGACATTATGGCTGTCTTGCCACATGTGGACGTTATCGGCGAAATTGCGCGAGGGTTTCAGGCCTATTCAGACGGCCGCGTCACGGTGCCGCCGGTGGCAGAACTATTGTTCCCTGATGACCACGGCGAGTTGCACATCAAATACGGCGCTATTCGCGGCGACGACGTTTTTGTCATCAAGGTTGCGACCGGATTTTTCAATAACCCGCAAGTTGGCCTACCGCCGTTTGGTGGCTGCATGCTTGTCTTGTCGCAAAAAACCGGCGCTGTAGAAGCAGTTTTATTGGAAGCCGGTGAGCTCACCAATCATCGGACCGCCGCCGCAGGTGCTGTTGCGGCACAGTATTTGGCGCCTAGCGATACCCGGTGTATTGGCATTGTTGGTTCTGGTATACAAACGCGCTTGCAGGCAGATTACCTGCGCAAAGTAACCGACTGCAGAAAACTAACCCTTTGGGCGCGCAACCCCGGCAAAGCGCAAGAAGCCGCGGACGATATTGCTGCCATGGGATACAGTGTTGGCTTATCGCCTGATGTTGCCAGCCTTTGCGCTGCCAGCAATTTGATTGTTACAACAACGCCGTCGAAAAAACCGCTAATAACAGCTGATATGATTAGCCCCGGAACCCACATCACAGCGATGGGGTCGGATTCCCCTGACAAATGTGAACTGGCACCCGACCTGCTGAAAAAAGCCGACCTTGTGGTTGCAGACAGCCTCTCGCAGTGCATCACCCAGGGCGAAATCCATCATGCTGTAGGCGCAGGCACTATAAATGAAGCTGATATTACCGAGCTTGGCCAGATCATCGCTGACCCTTCGCTAGGTCGCACTAATGATAGCCAGATAACCATTGCCGACTTAACCGGCGTGGCGGTGCAGGACATTGCAATCGCAAAAGCTGTTATGGCAAAACTGGATGATCACGGTTGATGTAAACCAGCGACTATTCGTCGAATGAAAGCTTCACATGCGGGGTTACCGGGTAGGCTTGGCAGGTCAGCACAAAACCCTGGGCAACCTCTTCTTTCTCCAGACCGTAATTGAGCGCCATCTCAACTTCGCCCTCAATCACCTTGGCACGGCAGGTGGTGCACACGCCGCCCTTGCAAGAAAAAGGCGCATCCATTCCGGCTTGCGCTACGGCGTCCAAGATACTGGTCTCACCGTCGGGCATATGAACGCGTTTGCTTTCACCGTCCATAATAACATCAAGTGTTGCGCGCCCCGCCTGCTCAACCGCCTTGGCGCGGCGCTTTGGTGCCGGTGCAGCCCCGTCACCTGCAACAAACAGCTCACTATGGACTGCGCCGGCGGGCACCCCGTGGGATTTCAGTCCTTCGCTTACCGCTTCGATCATCGCCTGCGGCCCGCAAACAAATGCATGGTCAACCGTATGGCCGCCCATCAGTCTTTCCATAATCTCGCCGGTTTTTTGCTGGTCCAACCGGCCATTGAAGAAATCAACTTCCAGAGATTGCTGTGAAAAGAAGTGGAAAAAGGTGAAACGATCAAGGTATCGGTTCTTAATATCCGAAATCTCGCTTTTGAACAGCGTGCTTTCTGACGTTCTATTGCCGTAGAAGAGCATTACCTGCGCGTTTGGTTCTTCTTCAAGCGTGGTTTTAATTATTGAAAGGATGGGCGTAATACCGCTGCCCGCGGCAAACATTGCATAATTACGCGCGCTTGATGGGTCCAAACCGATATTAAAATGCCCCAAGGGTGGCATCACTTCCAATTGGTCCCCAGGTTTCAACTGTTCGTTGGCAAAGGTTGAAAAGGCCCCGTCTTCCACCTGTCGAACAGCAACTTTGAGGCACGCGTCAGCAACACTGGTGCAAATTGAATAGGAGCGCCGTATCTCTTCGCCTTCAATGGCGGTTCGCAGGGTCAGATGCTGGCCTTGTTTGTAGGCGAACAACTGTTGCTCGTCCGCCGGAACGGCAAAGGTCAATGACACGGTTTCCGGCGTTTCGCTTTTAACGTCGCTGATAGTGAGGGTATGAAATTTTTTCATTATCTTTGATCTTCATTCAGAATTTTAGATGCATTTAAAATATTCAAACGGCTCCAGACAGTCCTTGCAGCGATGGAGCGCCTTACAAGCAGTAGAGCCAAATTCGCTAATCCGTTCCGTGTTGGTGCTTTCACAGCGCGGGCAAGAAAGATTAGGGTCTATCCCCAACAAAGATGCCTTGCCTTCACCCTCCTTGTCAGGCGGCGCGATACCATAATCATTCAGCTTCTCTCGGCCACTCGATGATATCCATTCGGTTGTCCAGGGCGGCGATATCACGCGGTTGATATTTACCCTGTGTCCGCGGCTATCGATAGCGGCAGCAATCAGTTGCTCAATGATCAATGTGGCCGGACACCCGGAATAGGTTGGAGTCACGTCCACTGTGACCGATCCTGACTTGTCGACCGTGACCCCGCGGACAATGCCCAACTCGACGACGCTCACCACCGGCACTTCGGGGTCTTTCACCTCGTCAAGCCATTGCCAAACCACCGCCTCATCTATGGCGGCAGGCTCATTGCAGCCTGGTTTTGCCGTCACGGTTGCCATCAAGATACAGGCCTTTCAGTTGTTACCAAGTGGCGCCGGGATAAGCGCGCTGCATAAATTGCAAGTCGCACAGTATATGACCCAGATGTTCGGTGTGATGCCCAAGCGTGCGACCGGTGATCATCTGCAATGCAGTTGGTTTGTCGAGCCCGATTTGTGTCAACAGTGCATCAACTTCACCCTGCCAACTGGCCTCAAGCTCGCTCACGTTAATCGCTGTGCCGGCTTCAATCAGCGTATCTTCATAGTCGGCTTTTTCAAATAGCTCCCCCGTGAAACGCCACAGTGTATCAAAGCCGCGAGCAATGCGTTTGAAGCCTTCATCGGTGCCGCCAGCAAGCCTGATAACCCACTCGCGTGAGAAACGTTGATGATAACGCATCTCTTTCACTGCTTTGGCCGCAATGCCTGCAATTTTTTCATCCGCAGAGCCGGAAAGCAGCTCATATTGAAGCACCAGAAAAGTTGAGACGAAGAAATGACGCACCATGGTAACGCCCCAGTCCCGGTTGGGTTGTTCGACAATCAAGTGATTGCGAAAATACATGCCGTCGCGCAGGAACGCCAGATCGTCGCCGCTGCGGCCGTCGCCCTCGACTTCACCTGCATAATTCAGGAATTGCTCGGCTTGCCCGATGAGGTCCAATGAAAAATTGGATGCAGCGATATCGAGCTCCATCGACGGCGCGTGACCAAGCCATTCGGCCATGCGCTGACCCAGTACAAGTGCGGTGTCACCCAGGCCAAGCACATATTCAAAAAGCGCATTGTCACTAGGGCCGTATTCGCTCACGCGGATAAATTGCTGTGTTGCCATGATCAACAGCTCCTAAAGATTTTTGACGCCATCTGGAATCGTATAAAATGTCGGGTGGCGGTATACTTTGTCAGCGGCTGGTTCAAACAGTGCTGCACTATCGCCCGGGTCAGAAGCAGTAATATTTTTGGAAGCAATTACCCAAATGCTGACGCCTTCACTGCGCCGCGTATAAAGATCACGGGCATTTTGCAACGCCATCGCGTCGTCGGCGGCATGGACGCTACCAACATGTTTGTGCGACATGCCATTTTTTGACCGAATGAAAACTTCATATAGATCCCAATCACCATTTGTTTGGCTCATGATCATCTTCCTCTCTTAAAACTAGCTATAATTGCCTTGTTATTCGGCTGCGACTGCCGCATTTGCTTGTTTTTCGGCGTAAGCTTCAGCGGCTTCCCGCACCCACGCGCCTTCACTGTAGGCATCTTGCCGTGCTTCCAGCCGGTCGCGGTTCGCCACGCCGTCGCCTTTAACCACCGCCCAGAACTCGTCCCAATTCAGTGGACCAAAATCGTATGATTGGCGTTCTTCGTTCCACTTCAAATCTGGGTCCGGTATTTTCAGGCCAATCGCCTCAGCCTGCGGTACGGTTTGGTCAATGAAACGCTGGCGCAGTTCATCATTAGAAAAGCGCTTGATCTTCCACGCCATCGACTGCTCTGAATTACTCGATTCCGCATCAGTTGGCCCAAACATCATAATCGACGGCCACCACCAGCGGTTCAGCGCGTCTTGCGCCATCCGTTTTTGTTCAAGCGTTCCGCCTGCAAGGGCTGCCATAATTTCGAAACCCTGACGTTGGTGGAAGCTTTCTTCCTTACACACTCGAACCATAGCGCGCGCATATGGGCCGTATGATGTTCTGCAAAGCGGGATTTGGTTAACGATCGCCGCGCCGTCCACAAGCCAGCCAACCGCGCCGATATCAGCCCAGGTGGTTGTCGGGTAGTTGAAAATGGTTGAGTATTTCGCACGGCCACTATGAAGCGCGTTGACCATTTCACCGCGAGAAGTGCCAAGCGTTTCGGCAGCGCTGTATAGGTAAAGCCCGTGCCCGGCTTCGTCCTGAATTTTGGCAAGCAATATCAGTTTACGACGAAGCGACGGCGCGCGTTTTACCCAATTGCCTTCCGGCAGCATGCCAACGATTTCCGAATGCGCGTGCTGAGAAATCTGACGCGTTAATGTCTTTCGGTAGGCTTCGGGCATTTCATCTTTTGGTTCGATAAATTCATCATTATCAATCCGCGTCTGAAATGCAGCATCACCTGCGGTATCCGTAATCATATCCTTCGGCTCGCTTGCGCGTGCTTTGGCTTTTTCTTCGGCGGTACGTAGGTCAGTCGTATACATGCTGTGCCTCGTCAATTTTGCTAATATTTGTCGCTATTATATAGTTAATAGAATGGTTGGTCAATTAACTAACAGTCCTTTATTGTTAACACGAAATGAGCTGCCTACCGCAGATCATACACGCGCTTTGCCTTACCTTCTGAGCGGGGGACACCGCCGGGCTTGCGCACATCAACTGTCACGCTGACGCCGATCAGGCTTTTGATATGGTGGGTTAAATCCTTGGCGACGGCCTGCTGGTTATCACTGTCTGCAGCACCAATGACGCTCTCGGTGACAACGGTCAGGGTGTCCATCCTGCCCTCACGGCGAACTTCACAAAAATAATGCGGTGCAAGCCGGACGTCCGCGCAAATAAGGTCCTCAATCTGGGTCGGGAATATATTAACGCCTCGGATGATCATCATATCGTCGCTGCGCCCCCTGATCCGTGCCATGCGGCGCATGTTGAAGGCTGTCCCAGGCAACAGGCGGGTCAGATCGCGGGTGCGGTACCGTATGACCGGGAAGGCTTCTTTGGTCAGCGAAGTGAATACAAGCTCGCCCTCTTCGCCGTCTTCGAGAACGTCGCCGGTTTCGGGGTTGATTATCTCAGGGTAAAAATGATCCTCCCAAAGGTGAGGTCCATCTTTGGTTTCAATGGATTCCTGCCCCACCCCCGGGCCAATCACCTCCGAAAGCCCGTAAATGTCGACGGCATCGATATCAAACTTGGCTTCGATTTCGCGGCGCATTTCATCAGTCCATGGCTCCGCGCCGTGAATGCCGATTTCAAGAGACGTTGAGCGCGGATCAATACCCATCTGCTCAAACGTATCAGCTAGCGACAGCATATAAGACGGCGTGACCATAATGATCCTGGGCTTAAAATCCTGAATCAATTGGACTTGCTTTTCACTGCTGCCGCCGGACATGGGAATAACCGTGCAGCCCAGCCGTTCGGCACCGTAATGCGCACCGAGCCCACCAGTAAACAAGCCGTACCCGTAGGCAACATGCACCAGGTCACCAGACCGGCCGCCTGCAGCGTGAATTGACCGCGCAACCACGTCCGACCACATATCGATATCGTTTTGCGTATAGCCAACTACCGTCGGCTTTCCGGTGGTGCCAGACGACGCATGGATACGTACAAGTTTTTCCCGAGGCACCGCGAACATACCGAAGGGATAGTTGGCCCGAAGGTCTTCTTTGGCTGTAAGTGGGAAACGGCCCAAGTCGGCCAGAGATTTCAGGTCGTCCGGATGAACCCCAGCCTGGTCAAAAGCTGTTTTATAAAAAGGAACGTTGTCAAAAGCATGACCCAGCGACCAACGCATACGCTTAAGCTGCAAAGCAGTTAATTCATCGCGCGTCGCATGTTGGATGTCTTGCTCGGCCATAGTGTATTCCTGATGATTTCCAATAGTGCTTGGTTAAACCCGCTCGATCAACATAGCGATACCCTGCCCCACGCCGATGCACATTGTACATATTGCATAACGTTCGTCACGCCGCTTTAGTTCGCGCGCTGCGGTAAGTACAAGCCGCGCACCGCTCATACCAAGCGGGTGGCCAAGGGCGATGGCGCCGCCGTTCGGGTTCACATGCTCAGCATCGTCCGGCAGGCCCAGTTCGCGCATTACAGCAATGCCTTGAGCCGCAAACGCCTCATTCAGTTCAATTACGCCAACATCGCTCAAGGATACTCCGGTGCGTGCCAACAGCTTTTTGGTGGCTGGCGCAGGGCCAATACCCATAATGCGCGGCGGAACACCAGCAACCGCTGTAGAAACAATCCGCGCCATCGGCGTCAAGCCGCCAGCTTTCATGGCAGTTTCAGACGCAATCAAAAGCGCACAAGCGCCGTCATTAATACCCGATGCGTTGCCCGCGGTTACCGTGCCGCCTTCGCGAAACGGCGTTGGTAGCGCCAACATTTTCTCCAGGTTTGAACCCGGTCGTGGGTGCTCATCTTCACTCACGGTAACTGTTTGCTTCCGGCTAATTCGTACATCCACGGGCGTAATTTCACCGTCGAAGAAACCTTCTGCTTTCGCACGCGCTGCGCGAGCCTGGCTTCTTAGGGCAAACTTATCCTGGTCTTCACGGCTAATTCCGAATTCTTCCGCAACATTTTCAGCGGTTTCCGGCATGCTGTCGACACCGTATTGTGCTTTCATCGCCTTATTGATGAAACGCCAGCCCATGGTGGTATCAAACATATCGGTGGTTCTAGAAAAAGCGCTTGCCCCTTTGCCGACAACAAACGGCGCGCGCGACATACTCTCTGAGCCACCCGCGATCATCAGGTCTGCTTCGCCGGTTTTAATGGCACGCGCTGCCATAGAGGCAGCGTCCATGCCCGAACCGCAAAGGCGGTTGATCGTGGTGCCCGGCACGCTCTCACCGACACCAGCCAGCAGTGTCGCCATACGCGCCACATTACGATTATCCTCACCGGACTGGTTCGCCGCACCCATAATCACATCGTCAACTGATCCCCAGTTCAAATCCGGGTTTCTAGCCATCAAAGCCTTGAGCGGGGCAGCAGCAAGGTCGTCGGCGCGCATATGGGCCAAGCCGCCGCCGTAGCGGCCAATAGGGGTTCTGATACCATCGCAGATAAACGCGTCTGATTTAAACTCACTCATAAAATGATCCTATTTGCCTTTATAGTTGGGCGCGCGCTTTTCCTTAAAGGCAGTTACACCTTCAAGATAGTCTTCTGAAAAACCGCCGACACGCTGCAATTGGCGCTCAAGGTCCAGCTGCGCGGTTAAAGAATTTTGAAACGACGCGTGAAACGCTTTTTTGGTCAGCGCAAAACCAAGGGTTGGCCGTTTGGCGAGGCTGGCGGCCAGCTCTTTCGCTTCGGTAAGGAAGCTATCTGGGCTAGCCGCTTTATAAATCATGCCCATTGAAACGGCTTCATCTGCCATCACCGGACGCGCGGTCATCGCGAGCGCCTTTGCCTGCGCCAAACCAATAAGTCGCGGCAAAATCCAGGTGCCTGCACTGTCTGGGATAAGCCCAATATTGCTGAACAGCTGGATGAATTTAGCCTTTTCAGACGCGATAACCATATCGCACGCAAGTGCAAGATTGGCCCCCGCACCGGCAGCGGTGCCGTTCACGGCACAGATGGTTGGCACGCCGAGCTCGTATAGCTGGGTGATAACCGGATTATACCCATCCCGGAGTGTTAAACCCAGATCTGGCCGTTCAGCCCCGGGGCTGACGCTTCGGTCATTCAGGTCCTGACCCGAGCAAAAGCCTTTGCCCGCACCCGTTACCAACAAGGCGCGAATGCAATCCCGTTTTTCAACCACATTCAACGCGTCTTTAATTTCACCCAACATATGGGTGGTGACTGCATTGAAAAGATCTGGCCGATTAAGGGTTAACGTCGCAACGCCGTCTTCGACATCAAACAAAATGCTCTCGTAAGTCATACTATAATTCCTTTATTAGGCAGCGCGCTCGTTCAGGGTCAAAAGCTCATAGTTTGCGCAAACATCGTCGTCCTGATTGGTGATGGTAACGTCCCAGCGGACTTCACCGTATATCTGACCCGGACGACCCTTTTTGCTTTTGCAAACAAGCCGAACCCTGATGGTATCGCCGGGGTAAACCGGCTGCATGAACTGAAGGTCGCTAAGGCCGTAGTTCGCCAAAACCGGACCCGGAGCGGGATCAACAAACAAGCCCGCCGCAAACGATAGCAGAAGATAACCATGCGCCACGCGCTTGCCGAAAAACGGGTTTGCGGCTGCTGCTTCTTCGTCCATGTGAGCGTAGAATGTATCGCCGGTGAAGTTGGCAAAATGCTCAATATCTTCAAGGCTGATAGTGCGGGGTTTGGTATGCAGCGTTGTGCCAAGCTGTATTTCATTGAAGTTCTTGCGGAACGGGTGCGCCGCATCCACAAGCTCGGCACTGCCAGTTGTCCATTTATTGGTAACGGCGGTGATAACGTCCGGTGAGCCCTGCACCGCAACCCGCTGCATATAATGCATAACGCCGCGTATACCGCCCATTTCCTCGCCGCCGCCCGCGCGGCCAGGACCGCCGTGCTTGAGGTGAGGCATCGGAGAGCCGTGGCCGGTAGACTCTTTGGCTGAATCGCGGTCGATGATCGCAAGGCGACCATGGAAGGCACCAGCACCCATCACAACATCCCGTGCGACTTGTTTATCATAACTGAACAGCGACGCGACAAGACTGCCCTCGCCCATATTGGCAAGTGTAATGGCATCTTCGGTCGTGTCGTAAGGCATGAGTGTGCTCACCGGTCCGAAGGCTTCAACGCTGTGTGCTTTCAGTTTTTCGAACGGTTTATCGCAATAAAGAAGCGTCGGCGCGACAAACGCGCCCTTTTCATAATCAGCGTCCTCAACATCAAATGCGCTGGTGCCACCAAGGATAATCTCGTTTTCCTCAGCCATCTCTGCTATTCGCTCATGAACCTCGGTTCGTTGACCAAGATTTGCCAACGCTCCCATGCGCACATTTTTGTTGCGCGGGTTTCCGATGATGGTTTTGGCGAGCCTTGCCGATAGCGCATCACTAACTGGACCAATCAAGTTTTTAGGCACGATAGCCCGGCGAATTGCAGTACATTTTTGCCCCGCCTTGGTGGTCATTTCCTGCGCCACTTCTTTGATAAAAAGGTCAAATTCGGGGCTGTCAGGGGAGGCATCAATGCCGAGGATCGAGGAATTCAACGAATCTTGTTCTGAGATAAAGCGCACAGCATTTTTAACCACTGTTGGGTGCTGCGATAGCATCAACCCGGTTGTGGCGGAGCCGGTGAATGATACGGAATCCTGACAGTTCAGATGCTCAAACATATCGCCGACACTGCCGCAAACCAGCTGGACGGCACCGTCGGGCAGGATGCCGCTTTCGGTCATGCGACGGACCATACGTTCGGTCAGGAAAGCAGTTCCTGAAGCAGGCTTTACGATGATCGGCACACCGGCAATTAGTGTTGGCGCTAGTTTTTCAAGCATGCCCCAGCAGGGGAAATTGAAGGCATTGATATGAACGGCAACACCCCGAAGCGGCACCATAACGTGCTGACCAAGAAAGGTGCCACCGCGTGAAAGCCGTTCGGTATTGCCTTCGGGGAAAAAGGGCTCATCGGGCAGTTCAATGCGCGCCTTGGAGGAATAGGTGAACATTGTACCAAAGCCACCATCAACATCGATCCAGGTGTCAGCTTTGGTCGCTCCGGTCGCATAGGAAAGATCGTAGAATTCGTCTTTATATTCGTTGAGTTTTGTTGCAAGCGCCTTGAGCATAAGGGCGCGCTCATGGAAGGTCATTTTACGAAGCGCCGGGCCACCAACATCGCGTCCGTATTTGAGCATTGCTTCAAAATCAAGTCCGTCGCTTGATACTTTTGCGATCAGGTTTCCAGTAACCGCATCAAGAACATCACGACCATCAACCGGCGTGTGCCATTGACCTTCAGCAAAGCTTCCTAAAATCATAATAACCCCTATAAAATTGGATGTTAATGAGCACTTTTTCTATAATTAATTGTCCAGTCAGTCAACTAATGTGGACAATGGTTTGTTGAGACAATATATCTAGATTTATACCACTAAAATCCGTTCGAACATGCATAGGATATAGCGTCCAAATGGCCCGTCCACTATCTCCTGACTATGATAAACGCAAAGAAAACATCTTGCAGCATTCAGCAGAGCTTTTTGCTGAAGTCGGCTATCATAAGGCCTCTATTGACCAGCTTGCCGAGGCGAGCAATATCACCAAGTCATTGATTTATCACTATTTCAAGTCGAAGCAGGACATCCTTTACCAGTGTATGCTCAACCATGTTGAACTGCTGCGATCTACCGCTCGGGGCTGTATTGACCCCAATCAAAGCAGCGAAGATCAACTTCAAAATATTCTCCTTCAGTTTCTGCAGATTTACGAAACTGCCGGTGCGCGCCACCGCATCCTTGTTAACGATTTGCAACAACTCTTGCCCGAGCAAAAAACCGAAATTATCGTCATTCAAAATAACATTACGCAAATCTTCAAAACACTAATCAACAAAGTCGCAGGCTCGGGCGATCAAGACAAAAACCTGGATACTGCACGAACCTTTCTTTTGCTTTCAATGATCAACTGGACCCACACATGGTTTAACGCTGACGGCACCATGACTTCACAAGAACTAGGTAAACTCGTTTACGATATTTTCGTTAACGGTGTCGCGCGCGGCAGCGGCACAAGCCACGAGCCGTAAAAATCCCTCCCAAATGCCGCTAAACAATAACGGCAGCCAACACGTCAACGAGCCTATTGATATTGCTTTCATTCACGCCGCAAACATTTATTCTGCCGCCACCAACCGCGTAAACTGCCTGTTCCACCCGCAGTTTTTCAACCGTTTCATTGGAAATCGGTAACAGCGAAAACATACCATGCTGATCGCCGATGAAATCCAGGCGATTGCCCAAGCTTGTGGACCGCGCAACCGACACAAGCTGGTTTCTGTTGTCGACAACCAAGCTGCGCATAGCCTCCAGTTCCTGCTTCCACATCGCGGTAAGCTCGGTGGAGGACAAAATTTCGTTCACAATTGCGCCGCCGTGTGCTGGCGGCATCGAATAGATGCCCCGAGCGATGCTGATTGCTTGGGAATGAAGCGCTTTGGTCCGTTCCGCCGTTTTGCCCTTGAAAATAAGCGCACCAGTACGCTCACGGTACAAGCCAAAATTCTTGGAACACGAATAACTGACAAGAACTTCGGGCAATCGCTCAACCATCTGCCGAACAATCCAGGCGTCTTTCTCAAGCCCTTTGGCAAAGCCATGATATGCCGTATCAATGAAAGGCAGAAAGCCGCGCTCCAGAGCGATTTCGATCAATTGATTGATCTGGTCTTCGCTAAGATCAGCGCCTGTCGGGTTATGGCAACAGCCATGCAACAGCAAGACATCTTTGGGCCCCAGTTTGCGAACACCTTCAATAAAGGCGTCAAAGTTGATCTCGCTTTTGGCAGTGTCATAGTAAGGAATTGTATGAATGCTGATACCCGCCGCGCTCAACAGCGGTATATGATTTGCCCATGTGGGGCTGCCAACTGTAAGGCCGCCGATTTCACTGCGCGCCAGCATTTCACCCGCAAGCCGCAATGCCCCGCAACCACCCGGCGTTTGCACTGCACTGCAGTATCCTTCACGGTAAGCCACGCTGTCTTCACCCAGAAGCAGTTTGAGAATATTATCAGCAAAGCCCGGCGCGCCGTCAGCTGGCGTGTAGGCCTTGGTAGTTTCACTGTTTACAACGATTTGCTGAGCTTCTTTAACCGCAGCCATAATCGGTGTTATACCTGCCTGCGTGCGAAAAACTCCAACCCCCAGATCAATCTTATTCTCGCGAGGGTCTTCTCTAAAAATTTTGGAAAGGCCCAGAATTGGATCAGGTGGCAACAGTTCGGTTTTTTCAAACATGGTGTATTTCCAGTATTGTTAAGTGCTGACCAGTAATATGCAGCTCCAAAATGAGCTACTATGCTACCCGGCTGGCTTGGTAAGACAGATCATATTCTTCTTTCAAACTTTGATACCGCGCTTCGGCCTTCACCACTGACTCGTGTTTTACCGGCCCGTAACCGCGAATATCATCAGGCAATGACGCTATTTCAATTGCAGTGCCAAGGGTTTCCCCGGTTAAATCTTTCACCGCTAACGTAATCCAGTTTTTATAATCTTCGATCAGGCGTCGTTCCATTTTCCGTTCTTCAGCTAAGCCAAATATATCGAGCGGCGTTCCGCGCAAAAACTTAAGCTTGGCCATAACAAACAACCCAGCCTTCAACCAGGGTCCGAAGACCCTTTTTTTAGGGCGACCATCCGCGTCCAGACCATTGCCCAAAATAGGCGGAGCCATATGGAATTTAACCTTATAATTACCGGTAAATTCCTTTTTTAATTTTTGGGCGAATGCGCCGTCTGTGTATAGGCGCGCCACTTCATACTCATCTTTGTAGGCCATTAGTTTGAACAGGCCACGCACTGTTGCTTCCGCCAGTTTTTCAGCGCCAGGGAATGCCCCGGTCTTCGCTATAATGTCTTCAACAAATGTCCGGTAGGACTGCGCATAGGCTGCATTTTGATAGCCAGTTAGAAAGTCACTGCGGCGCGCTATCATTTCCTCAAGCGATTCATCAACCGGCTTTTCGTCCAGCATGCCAGCGGCTTCATACACAACATCCACGCTAGTGGCAGCCGCCCGCCCCAGTGCAAACGCACGTAAATTCAATTCCACCGCAACACCGTTTAGCTCAATTGCCCGACAAATCGCCTCAAAACTAATAGGAACAAACCCTTGTTGCCACGCATGCCCCAACAGGAACATGTTGGAAAAAACTAGATCGCCCATCAGTCGCCGGACTATTTTACTAGCATCGATTGATGTTACGCTGTCTGCACCGCATCTGTCTTTCAGGGCCTTGACCCGCATATGTTCGCCGAAATCAATATTCCTATCCCGAACAAAACCAGCGGTCGGGATAATCTCTGTATTGGCCGTAACCTTGGTTTTTCCGTGCCTCATAACCGCCAGTGATCGCTGGTCAGTTCCCACCACCAGATCACACACAATAACAGCGTCCGCAGCACCAGAATCGATACGGACCTGATTTAGGGACGCAGGGCTTTTCCCCAGCCTGACATAACTGAGAACAGTGCCACCCTTCTGCGCGAACCCCATGAAATCCAATACTGTTGCACCCTTGCCTTCAAGGTGTGCTGCCATTGTAATGATCGCTCCAATTGTCACAACACCCGTGCCGCCCACACCGCCGACAAGCAGATCAAAAGAAGTCGCGACAGGGCCTATTCGCGGCGAGGGCAAATTTTCAACGAGATCCGCAAGCGCATTGCTAAAATCTTTGGGTTCAGGTTTTTTCAACCTGCCACCTTCAACGGTAACAAAACTGGGGCAAAAGCCTTTAACGCAGGAATAGTCTTTGTTGCAGGAAGACTGGTCGATAGCCCGCTTTCTGCCAAACGGCGTTTCTTTGGGCACGATAGACAGGCAATTGGACTGTTGGGAACAATCGCCGCAGCCTTCGCAGACCAAATCATTGATAAAAACGCGCTTCGCAGGGTCGGGATATTGCCCGCGTTTACGCTTGCGGCGTTTCTCAGCGGCACAAGTTTGCTCATAAATCAGGACCGTGACACCCTCGATATCACGGAGCGTACGCTGCACTGCATCCAGCTCATCGCGGTGAAAAACCTCCGTATCCGCCGGATACCCGCCTATCTTCTTTATTTTGTCTGGGTCATCGCTGACAATAACAGTTTTTACCACGCCTTCGGCTGTTACCTGACGAGCAACCCGGTCAACTGTCAACGTGCCGTCAACCGGTTGGCCGCCGGTCATCGCCACCGCATCGTTAAATAAAATCTTGTAGGTGATATGGGCTTTGGCGGCCACGGCCTGACGTATAGCCATATAGCCGGAATGGAAATAGGTTCCGTCGCCCAGGTTTTGGAAAATATGCTTGTTTTTCAAGAATTTGGATTTGGACGCCCAGTTAACACCCTCGCCGCCCATCTGGATCAGGTCACTGGTTTTACGGTCCATCCACGAGGCCATAAAGTGGCACCCAATCCCGGCCAGTGCCTTTGAGCCCTCGGGCACCTTGGTCGATGTATTGTGCGGACAGCCTGAGCAAAAATATGGTACCCGCTTGGCGCCAGCCAATGATTCGACTTCACGCAAAGCTGCATGAGGTGCCAGCTCGTCGTCAAAATTCAGTCCGGGCATCAATTTGGATAAACGTGAAGCAAAGACAGGTGCAAGAATTGACGGCGACAATTCATCAACCCACGAAATGAGCGGCTCACCGTTTTCATCATGTTTACCGAGGATCCGCTTTGGTTTTTCAACCGCGCGGTCATACAAAAATTCTTTAAGCTGGCTTTCAATGATGCCGCGCTTTTCTTCGACAACCAGCACTTCGTCCTTGCCCGCCATAAAGCGCTGTGCGCCTTCATTCTCAAGCGGCCAGACGAGACCAATTTTATATACATCAAGGCCAATTTCCTTGGCCCTCGCTTCATCAATGCCCAGATAAGCAAGTGCTTCCATCACGTCCAGATAGGCCTTGCCGGTTGTGATGATGCCAAATGTGGCGTCTGCATTGCCGTATATGGTTCGGTCAATCGGATTGGCGCGAGCAAAAGCTCTGACCGCTTCTTTTTTTGCTTTCATCCGGGTTTCAATTTGCATGCCCGGCAAGTCCGGCCAGCGATAATTCAGGCCTCCCTCTGGCTTGTCAAAATCTTCCGGCAGGCTGAACTCCCGGGCAGGCGGCAACTCAACCGAAGCAGCGCCTTCAACAATCTCAGAGATCGCTTTAAAGCCAACCCACATGCCGGAGTAGCGCGAGAGTGCGTAGCCATACAGGCCGAACTCGATATATTCAGCGATGCTCGCCGGGCTGATCATGGGCATATAAAAGGACATAAGCGCGACATCAGATTGGTGAGACATGCTGGAAGACACGCTGCCATGGTCATCGCCTGCCACAACCAGCACGCCGCCTGTGGGCGAAGAACCGTAAGCATTGCCGTGCTTGAGCGCATCTCCCGCCCGATCAACGCCAGGGCCCTTTCCGTACCACATGGAAAAAACACCATCGACAGTTTTGTCTGCTTCTGATTCTACCTGCTGTGTACCCAGAACCGCGGTTGCGGCAAGGTCTTCATTCACTGCAGGCAGAAACTCAATATCATTTGCGTCGAGAAATCTTTTCGCGCGCCACAGTGCCTGATCGACAGCGCCGAGCGGTGACCCACGATACCCACTGATGAAACCCGCTGTTTTCAGCTTATGCCGTTTATCACTTTTTCGCTGAGCCAACAAAATAGCAACCAACGCTTGTGTGCCGGTTAAAAACACCCTGCCCGTTTCCCGCTGAAAACGATCATCGAGTGTATATGAATCCAGATTCGCTTGTGCCTCTATGGCCGTAGATAACTCAGTCATATATTGTGGCGGTGCCAATCCTTCAGCTTACGATGAAATGATTGTGATGTTTATCACATGAAAATAGATTATGTGTTTCAAAAAAAGCATATTTAGAGTCATATTTGAAAGATAATGGACATTTTTATAGCATTCATGATACATATAGTTCATTACGGCTTGCCTGCAGAGAGGTACCTCGAAAATGACCCTGACTAAATCCGATAAACAGCTGTTAGTAGCGCTTCAGGAAAACTGTCGCAGCTCATCCGCTGACCTTGCCGCGAGAGCAAATATGTCTGCGGCGACGAGCTGGCGGAAACTGAAAAGCCTAGAAGAGGTAGGCATCGTTACCGGTTACCGCGCCATTTTGGACCGGGAAAAATTAGGCTACAATGTTTGTGCCTTCACCCATGTTTCGGTGGAGCGGCAATCGAACGAGATTGTACAAAACATTGAAAACGAGCTGGTCAAACATCCAAGTGTGATGGAGTGCTACACGGCAACGGGCGATGCTGATTTTGTGCTGCGTGTTATTGCAAAAGACATGAATGATTATGATCAATTTCTGAACAATTTTATATTTAAACTGGCGGGCATTACCCATGTGAGGTCCAACATCACGCTCAGAGAATTAAAGCAAACGACCGAAGTGCCGGTTTAAAACAAAAAATCCCCTAAAACACATAAATTTCTGCGTTTTAGAGGATAAATTTTTGCGTTTTCAAGCGAACCAAAACTATTGGCAAGCAAGGCACTCTTCATAGTCAGTAGTGTTGGCCGCCATCAGCTCAAGCTGTTTTTTCTGCTCTCGCTCAGAGGATTTGGTCGACCCGGTTGCGACAATTTCCGCGCGCGCAATCGACTTGGAACGACAATAATACAGGCTTTTCAGGCCTTTTTTCCAAGCCTGGTAATGTATCTGGTGCAGGTCGCGTTTGTGCACATTTGCTGGCAAGAAAATATTCACTGACTGTGCCTGCGAGATGTGAGGCGCACGGTCTGCCGCCAGTTCAACCACCCAGCGCTGATCCAGTTCAAAGGCGGTTTTAAACACGTCTTTTTCTTCCTGTGTCAGAAAATCAAGATGCTGGACAGACCCCTCATTGATGGTAATCGATGTCCAAACCTCATCTGTATTCTGGCCTTTTTCCTCGAGCAATATGGTCAATGCCTGATTATGGACGATGAAGTTACCAGAAAGCGTTTTCTGGTTATAGCTGTTGGCAGCAATGGGCTCAATTCCAGGGCTGGCACCGCCGCAAATTGTCGAGATTGATGCCGTGGGAGCAATCGCCGTTTTGTTGGAAAAACGCTCCATCATACCATAATCAGCCGCGTCCGGGCACGGTCCGCGCTCAAATGCCAAGGCTTCAGAGGCGCGGTTCACTTCTTTTTCAATATGCTTGAAAATGTTAAAATTCCACGATTTCGCCATCGAGCTTTCAAACGGAATCATATTGTTCTGGAGGAAACTATGGAATCCCATAACACCCAAACCAACTGACCGCTCGCGCATGGCAGCATAGCGGGCTTTAGCCATTTCACTTGGTGCCCGATCAATAAAGTCCTGCAGCACATTATCAAGGAACCGCATTACGTCTGGAATGAAGTTTTTGTCGTCTTTCCAGGCTTTATAATGCTCCAGGTTCAAGCTCGACAAACAGCAAACGGCAGTACGCTCGTTGCCCAGATGATCAATGCCGGTTGGCAGCGTAATTTCCGCGCACAAGTTCGACGTTTTCACCGTCAGACCTGCCAATTTGTGGTGCTCGGGCATTTGCCGGTTAACGGTATCGGAAAAGATGAAATAGGGCTCGCCGGTTTCGACACGAGCGGTCAAAAGGCGTATCCACAAACCACGTGCAGAAACAGTACGCACAACATGATGGTCTTTCGGGCTTGTCAGCGCCCATTCTTCGTCGGCGTCAACCGCGCGCATGAAGGCATCAGAAATCAAAACGCCGTGGTGCAAGTTTGGCGTTTTACGGTTCGGGTCACCGCCGGTCGGTCGGCGCAGCTCGGTAAATTCTTCAATCTCGGGGTGACTAACTGGCAGATATATTGCAGCAGAACCCCGGCGCAGCGAACCTTGAGAAATCGCCAGCGTCAAGCTGTCCATCACCCGAACGAAAGGAATGATGCCACTGGTTTTGCCAACGCCGCCCACTGTTTCGCCGATCGAGCGCAAGTTGCCCCAATAAGACCCGATGCCCCCACCACGGGACGCAAGCCAGACATTTTCTGTCCACAGATCAACAATCGAACCCAATTTGTCCTGGGCTTCATTAAGGAAGCAGCTAATGGGCAAACCGCGGTTAGTGCCGCCGTTCGAGAGTACAGGTGTCGCTGGCATGAACCACAAGTTTGAAATGTAATTATACAGGCGCTGAGAATGCGCAGCATCATCGCCGTAAAACGACGCAACGCGCGCAAACAAATCCTGATAGCTTTCTTCCGGCATCAAATAACGATCCGTCAGGGTTGCTTTGCCAAAATCAGTTAACAATTCGTCTTTACTGCGGTCAATCTCAACAGCACCGCCATGCTCGAAATGGGTTACTTCAAACATCTTTGCCTCTTACTCCCTAGTCCGCCCCGGTTTCCAGACCTGATTACAAACTGATTTTGATAAAACGCTGTCAGATTCCCCGATTGAATCCGAAGGGCCGACTCCTTTCCCGCTTCGGGAAGCACGATAATGCTGCCAGAAAGGAGAACAAAAGTCGAACAAAATCAACTTATTCTTTATTTTCAATATCTTGCGAAGCGGACCTCCCGATGTCCCCCGATTGGGCCGCGTTTCGCTCGTTGTGAAATTTAAGATAAGGCCGAAAGCGCACTCTCGTCAAGATAAAGTGGTAAAACTTTTAAAGGCCCACCATATCTAGTGTTTGTGGTCGACCGACATCGCCTTGTTTCAACTTAATTTTTGGTCAACAAAAAAATCGGCCTCAGAAGTCTATGGTTGATGCCGATTCGCGGTACGTGCGGATAATTTGGCGTCAAAATTTGAAACAGCAATAAATACCACAAAAATCAAGGGCTCGTTTGCCACAATTTACGTGTAAAAATTCGCTAAAAGTTCGCAGAGTTCAAAGCAGAGTTCAAAATTGACTAGCTTAGGCCTTTTTCGCCGATTGCGAGAAACTTCTCACGGCGAATTTGTTTAAGGCGTTGACCGTCAAGCCCGGCCATATCGCGCAAACTGCTTTCGATATGATCCCCGAGCATATTCAGTGCCCGCTCAGGATCGCGGTGTGACCCACCCAGTGGTTCAGGCACAATACCGTCAACAACACCGAGGCCAAGCAGATCTTGGGCGGTGATTTTAAGTGCGATAGCGGCGTCTTGCGCTTTGTCATTAGTACGCCAAAGAATAGAAGCGCATCCTTCTGGCGAAATCACAGAATAGATAGCATGTTCCATCATCATTACGTGATTAGCGGCTGCAATAGCTACAGCACCGCCAGAGCCACCTTCCCCGACGATACAGGTAATCACCGGAACGCCGAGCGATAAACATTTGTCGGTTGAACGGGCTATAGCTTCGGCCTGCCCGCGCTCTTCGGCGCCGACACCCGGATAAGCTCCAGGCGTGTCTACCAGTGTAATTACCGGCAAACCAAAACGGTCAGCCATATCCATCAGGCGAATTGCTTTTCGGTATCCTTCAGGTCGCGCCATGCCAAAGTTATGCTCTAGGCGGCTTTCGGTATCAAAACCTTTTTCATGACCCATCACCACGCAGGCCTCACCGCGAAAACGCGCAAGACCTCCCAATAAAGCAACGTCTTCACCGTATGCACGGTCACCTGCAAGCGGCGTAAAGTCTTCCAGCAAATGCTTTGCTATATCAGAAAAATGAGGCCGTTCAGGGTGCCGGGCAACCTGAATTTTTTGAGTTGGCGTCAAACCAGCATAGGTTTCCTTGAGAAGCTTGCCAAGTTTGGTTTCCAACTGACCAACTTCTACGGAAATGTCCACATCCCCACCACCACCGGAGAAACTTCTTAGTTCTCTGATCTTGCCTTCCAGTTCAGCAATCGGCTTCTCGAACTCAAGAAATGTCATCATTTTCTTATCTTTCGTTCTGTTTGGTTGGGTTGCCATAGAACAGTTAACCATGTTTTGTTCGCGAGCGCAAAATCACCAAACAATCACGCCTTGTCAAGACTTGTAATTGCATGAAATTACAATGGGTTCTATTGCCCCTCGCTTCTAGATTCGATGTAAGCGCAACGAGAAGAAATTGCAAGCCCGCTTGCTGCCACTGCGCTTCAACTATCCGTCCTCAAATTCGTTATCAATCACTTAGCGGATGCTTGTCCAGCACCAGCGATTTTAATCTTTCCTCTATTACATGGGTATAAATCTGGGTTGTTGAAATGTCGGCATGCCCCAACATCTGCTGTACTGCGCGCAAATCAGCGCCGTTTGCCAGAAGATGCGTGGCGAATGCATGCCGTAGTTTATGAGGACTAACAGTGCCGGGCTCAAGACCAGCCTCAACCGCCAGAGATTTCAGCATCTGGCCAACTCGCCGACGGGTCAAGTGCCCCTCAACTCCCCTGGAAGGAAATAGATAAGCATTCACCAAACCATCCGCACGGTTGCCCGAATTGGCTTTTTTTGCCTCATCCGTTCGCAGCGCATCCAGATAGGCCATCAGGGCACGCCGTGCTTTACCACCAAGCGGTACCATACGTTCGCGGCCGCCTTTGCCACGCACCATGATCATCGTAGTATCCGGCCCTATGGCCCGGCGCGGCAAGCTGACGAGCTCGCTAATCCTGAGGCCAGTGGCATACAGCGTTTCCAGCAAAGCATGCGCCCGCAGCGCTTTAACATTGCCTGAACTTGCTGCCTGCTCGGCAGTGTCCAACAATTGTTCTACTTGGGTGTCAGAGAGTATTTTCGGCAAGCTCTGCGGCAAACGAGGGCTTTCGATATTTTTCGCCGGATTGTCGCTACGCAATCCTTCACGGAACATAAACAGGAAAAGCTGGCGAATAGCTGACAGTCGCCGTGCCACTGTCGATACTTTAAAGCCTTGTTTGTGAAGCCCAGCCAAATAAACTCGTATTGCCTCGGCATCAGCGTGCATCAAAGGCACTTCTGTACTGACCAGAAAATCTTCAATATCGCTGCGATACGCGAGCAAACTATTCACAGCCCCCGCGCGTTCTGCCGCTAGCATCTCCAAGAACTGATCAACCAGGTCAGCGTCAGACATAGCAGCTAAAGTTTCTGGCTAATCAGGATTTCCAGCGCCAAAGCTCTCGCGGTTTCCTCAAATCCCAACTGCATTAACCCCGAAATAAGTACACCAGAAACAGCAGGCGGAAGGTCAGCTGGGCTAACTTCACCAAGCAGTTGATACAACGCCGACAATGCTGCCAGCGGGTCCTGCGCGCGAACATTCAACTCGAATTCACGCCACAGCGCTGGCGATATCATCACACCGTCGAATGCCGAGGGACCCTCGGAGAGCTTACGCCACAAAGCCTCGGATACATCGCCGCCAACTGCGCCTGTCAGGCTGAATAGTAAATTAGCTTGTTTAAAACCGTCGGGGTTTTCAGTTTGTTGTGCCCACCAAAGCTCCAGCCGATTGGCAGAATCTACCGCAAAGTAATCTTCTCCCAAAGCAAGCAAGGGCCAAAGTGCAATTAAAGCCTGATCCACAGCTGGGTCTTGACCGGCAACACTTGTGCGCAAGCCTCTGGACCAACCATTAGCGGCGGGCTCCCCAGCAGATAGCATCAAAGCCCGGGCAAAATAGCCCTTTATTTCCGGCGTCAATGCATCACCGCGTGCAAATTTTCCGCCGCGTGTCAGGTTAGCTAAAATTGGAGCAATGGCTGCCTGTTTGCCGTTGGCCACGGCACGCTGCCATAAATGGTTAAAAGCAAGTAATTGCTGCTCGCTGGTCCCGGCGCCGGCAAACACCGCTAGCAATGTCGTTTGCAGGCGGACTTCATCCACAGCTTGTGCCGCCAAGTCCTGCTCAGAATCTGCGTTCGCATCGGCGTCTGCACTATCTACTATGTCGCCCGCCACATCTGCCGTCGCCCTGCCCGCAGCTGTAGAAAATGCCAACGCGGTTTCTACTTCGCCGTCCTGCAAAACAATAGATCGTGAAAATTGAGCTATAGCATCACTCTTGTCTATTCCGCGCTCGATCAGATAACTGATCAGCATACTCTGTGCCTCAACCGATAACGCAGGATTCTCCAGCAACAATGGAATTGATAAAGGATCTGGGTCTATCGCGGCAATTTCAAGAACCTTCGCTTTCGCCAAGCGCGCCATTGCAACGGTTAAAATATCCGCCTGGAGGGCTCCGTCAATTGTCACCGGTTCCGATAAAACTGTGCCCGGCAGCTGCTCTGCTTCCACTAAAATTTGGTCAAGTAATTGATAAAAAACCGAGCCCAGTTCGACGGTCTCTTCCAGAATACCGAGCTGAAAATCGACACCGGTCCGGTTACCAGCGCCCGCCATACAAAAAGCCGCGAGACGCAACCAGTATGGGTCCGTATCCTCGATACGCTCGGTCTCTGCAATCAAACAAGCGTCGGTTAACTCGCCCTTTAGAAGATGGGCGCGCGCAGTGTGGTGCGCCAAACCAGTCCAGTCTCCATCTGCCGGTAAACTATCAATCAAACCAACATATGCATCGGCGTTGGCAGTTGCTCTAAAAACTGCAAGACGGGCTTCAATGATCTTCAGGATATCATCCTGGCCATCTGGGGCAGGCAATGAAAAACTTGAACCCGCAATTGAACTAGCCAAGCGGGTCAGTGTCGGTGAAAAGGTTGGCAGCGCCAGCCGCTCCAAAAACAACTGAATAGTTGCACGGTCATAACCTTGCCATACGGTATCTATCGAGCCCACAATTCCTGGTACTGCAAGGCCTGACGGATCAATGCGCTCAAGAAAACCCGCCTGAATATTGTCTTCGTCGGCTTCCCGGAACTGATCAGTTGGCTGAGCATCGGCAGGGACATCCCTATCCAATGGATTACCCGACCCACGCGCCGGTTCGGTCTCGAGATTGAGTTGGCCTGTAGCATCCAATTGGCTGTCGGCATCACTTTGAGGCGGACCTGCGTTATCGACACCCTCCAGCGGGGCCGGGACAAGAACAGACCCAATAGCGACCAAAGGCTTGGGCAATATGGATGTTGGCACCCCAATGCTGGGTCCTTGTTGCCGCTCGGATGTCAACTTGGGACCAATAAAATACAGGGTTTTCTTGACTGGTTTCTCTTGAGTCGGCTTCTCTGGAGTTGGCTTCTCTTGTGCAGCCGCATCAGGATCTTGCGGAGCAGCGCTTTCATCTTGTGCGCCTGCCTGCGAACTGACAACTGATCCACCGACCGCAATCACGCCGAAGATCGTCAGGCCCACTATAAACAAACTATGAAAACATCGCAGTTTGATGGCCTTCGACTGTTTTATTAGCGGGTTAATTGCCAAGGTCATTGCCAGAACCATTTCATTACCTAGACCGCTTCATAATACGGACCGTTTCATAATAGAAGCTGTTTCACGATCAGGAAGGAAAGCGATCATTGCTCAAAGTTTTACTCACCTTCTCTGACGGCGCAGGAATATCCCAGGTCATTAAAAACAACCCACCGCCAACGATTAACAGTGCTGCGAGAGCCAACAAAATCTGTGTTAGTTTCGACATTCAACCAATTCCTATCACAAGCAAACCATATTCCTGCCAGCAAGATGCTAGCCATGGCTTTTTATAAGTCCAGCGGAACGTCAAGTCCAGTGGTCATACCTGCCCGCAGTTGATCTCACTGTGATCAATATCTCAAACGTCTGCGAGCCAAGTGTCGAAATTATGGCTCTGAACGGTAATATTGACCAGCGGGGTCACAAAAAGCCTTGGCGACAACACCATTGTACCTATAAATGACACTTATGTCCGAAACAGAGCCACATACTCGTAACCTGGGAGATCAATCTGACGAAGATTCGCCGTCGGTAGCGAGAACTATTGTTCTGGTGGGACTAATGGGTGCAGGGAAAACAACGGTAGGCCGAAGGCTGGCGCGCCGGTTGGGTCTCGAGTTTGCTGATTCTGACTTCGAGATTGAAAAAGCGGCGCAGATGACTGTCGGCGACATTTTTTCCTCATACGGCGAAGACTATTTCCGCGACGGTGAACGGCGGGTGATTTCGCGCCTGATGGACGGGCCACCACGAGTGCTGGCAACTGGCGGCGGCGCATTTATAAATGAGGAAACCCGGTCGCTAATGAAGGAAAAAAGCATCACAATATGGCTGGATGCATCGCTCGATGTTTTGCTTGAGCGCACATCAAGACGCGATACGCGTCCCTTGTTAAAAGACGGTGACCCAAAGAGCATTCTAAAACAGTTACTTGAGGAGCGCGGCCCTATTTATGCGCAGGCGGATATCAAAATTCAATCATCCGACGGACCACATGATATGGTAGTCAATTCGATCATCCAGACACTGGAAGACAAAGGATTGACAAGTGCCTGACGCTGTAAACGCTGCTGCATCGCAAACATTGACGCTGGACTTGGGCGACAGGTCTTACGCTATTCATATCGGCGAAAAGCTTCTAGATACCGCCGGTGCATTGTTGATGCCGCTATTGAAAGAAAAGCGCGTTTTTGTGGTGACTGAATCAACTGTAATGTCCCATCAAGGGGACCGGTTGAAAGCCGCATTAAAGTCATCCGACATTGAGGCCAAATGGTTTATCTTGAACCCAGGCGAGGCCACAAAATCCACGACGCAGTTTGAAAGTCTGGCTAGTTCATTGCTTGCTGCCGGGATTGACCGCAGCGATACGATTGTTGCTTTCGGCGGCGGTGTGATTGGAGACCTGGCGGGTTTTGCGGCGGCTACTGTGCTGCGCGGCATTAATTTTGTTCAGATACCGACCACTTTGTTGGCGCAAGTTGACAGCTCCGTTGGCGGAAAAACCGGCATTAACATGCCTCTGGGCAAAAATCTCCTCGGTGCTTTCTACCAACCAAAAGCCGTGATTATCGATATATCGACCTTAGAGACTCTGCCACGCCGCGAATTGCTTGCGGGTTATGCAGAGGTTGTAAAATACGGCGTCATCGATGACCCGGATTTTTTCAGCTGGCTTGAAAACAACGGCCCGCAGATCGTGGAACGCGGCGCCGGCGGGGCTAACGCGCGCACCTATGCGGTTGCGCACAGTTGCGCCGCAAAAGCCCGGATCGTTGCCGAAGACGAGCGTGAACACGGCAAGCGGGCGCTCTTGAATTTAGGTCACACGTTTGGCCACGCTTTGGAGGCCGAGTGCGGCTATAGCGGGATATTGCTTCACGGCGAAGCTGTCGCCATCGGCATGATAATGGCCCTTGATGCGTCAGTGAGGCTGGGCCTTGCAAATGCCGCCGATCTGGAGCGCGTAACAACGCACCTGAAGGACATCGGCATGAAAATATCTGCGCGGGAAATTGGTCGTGCCATGACCGCCGATGCTTTAATAGTTCACATGACCAAGGACAAAAAGGTTGAGGCCGGTACAATCGGTTTCGTACTGGGCGGAATTGGCTCGGCAGCAGTACACCGAGGGGTAGACCTTGATATTATCAAGGCGGTTCTTCATGATTCGCTTTAGCAACTCACAAAACCATAAAAAGGATGCAGGGTAATGGACGCCGTTGAATTATTTTCAACTGAATTCTGGACCATCACTGGCATTATTTTTTTTCTGCTGCTGTTATCGGGGCTGTTCTCCGGGTCGGAAACCGCGTTGACCGCGGCATCAAAGGCCCGAATTCACCACATGGCCAAGCAAAACGACAAACGTGCTAAACGAGTGGCGCATTTGATCGAAAACCGAGAGCGCTTAATCGGCGCAATACTGCTGGGCAACAATCTGGTCAACATTTTGGCGTCTGCGTTGGCGACCAGCCTGTTTTTGTCCCTAATGGGTAGTGACGGTGTTTTTTACGCCACCATAGTTATGACCGCGTTGGTTTTAATTTTTGCAGAGGTCCTGCCGAAATCATACGCAATCGCCAACACTGAGAAAATGGCGCTGGCGGTTTCGCGTGTTATTGGCATTGTTGTCTTTGCGTTTGCCCCTATCGTTTCCTTGGTACAGAAAATTGTCCGCATAACGCTGCGGCTTTTTGGGGTCGATATCTCCTCCATCGACAATGCGCTTTCCGCTCAAGAAGAAATTCGCGGTGCCATTGATCTACACCGACACGAAGGCGGCATCGTCAAGGAAGAGCAGCATATGCTGGGCTCGATCCTTGATCTGGAAGAAGTCACCATCGAAGACGTGATGGTTCACCGCAAAAGCATGCAGATGCTCGACGTTAACGCGCCGACAGATGACATAATCGCGGCGATTGTCCGCAGTGCCTACACACGGTTGCCGCTCTATGAAAACGAGCCGGAAAATATTGTTGGCGTGCTACATGCCAAAGATGTGCTGCGCGCACTCCGGCGTGCTGGTGGGCAAATGCACAGGTTTAACGTCAAGCGCATTATGACCAAGCCCTGGTTTGTGCCCGAGACCACCAGCCTGAAAGAACAGCTAAATGCTTTTCTTGAGCGCAAGTCGCACTTCGCTCTAGTGGTCGATGAATACGGCGACATTCAGGGCATAGTTACACTCGAGGATATTCTGGAGGAAATTGTCGGTGATATCGCAGACGAACATGATTTCGATCTGCCCGGCGTTCGCTCCTACAACGATGGCACGGTCGTCGCAGAAGGGTCGGTTTCCATAAGAGACCTGAACCGGATGTTCGACTGGAAGTTACCTGACGAGCAAGCGACCACTGTCGCGGGGCTGGTTATTTTTGAGGCCGAGACCATTCCGATTGTCGGAAGCCGCTTCAATTTCCACGGGTTCCGTTTCGAAATAACCGCCCGCAGCAAAAATCAAATTACCGGTGTTAAAATTCGGAAATTAAAATAGTCTTGTTGCTAATATTTTCCTAAGACGCATAAAATAACATATTTTCATGCCTTTAATTATACTAGTTTGTATTATTGCAATATAATACAAACTAGTATAACCATTCCCTATGGAAATCGAAATCAACATTGCCAACCCGCTTCCTGTCTACCAGCAAATCGTAGATCAAATCATTACTGGTGTTCTTTCAGGCGCTCTGGCAAGCGGTGACCCCTTGCCGCCCATACGGCAGTTGGCACGCGACCTGAGCCTGAACCACAACACAGTTGCCAAAGCCTACAAGCAGCTTGAAAACCAAAGCATTATCCAGACGGCGGGGCGAGCAGGCACATTTATTCAAAAGGGCGCTGTGGACAATTGCATAATTAACAAACGACGCAATGCTGAAGTGCAGATGGATAAGTTAATCAATACCCTCCAACAGCAAGGTCACAGCAATCAGGATATAACCGAGCTTCTCGACAATCGAATAGTCCAATTAACCACGTAAAAAGCCGCCAACCTCAACGAGGCTAGCGGCTTGAAATTTATTACTTTAGCGTTCGCTTCTAATTTTATGCCAACCCTTTTTCCATAGCAGCACTGAGCCTGCGGGCAAAGGCTGTGGCATCATCCAAGGGATCGCCTTCCAGAATTTTGGCCTGATCAAGCACAAGCCACACCGGATCCGCAAGCGTATCGAGCGCACCTTTTTCCCCGGCGAGTTTGGCTAGCGTCTTCACCAACGGGTGCGACGGGTTAACCTCCAGCACCTTGGCTGTCATACTATCCAACTGGTTATGTGCCTTCAGGATACGCTCCAGGTGCATGTCCA
>JAJFIU010000022.1 GCA_021774695.1 Alphaproteobacteria bacterium
CGATGCGTAGTTTTTCTTCCAGTGTCATAGAGGCGCCAGGGGACTGCTCGCCGTCTCTCAATGTAGTATCGAATATACGCACACGATTTTCATCACGGTGTGACATTTTGAATTCCTGTATTTTCTTATGGAGATTTGAACTTTATTTCAGGCTGGTCCCTCAAGCACCGAAACGTTCAAGATCGTCTCTGCCGCTGTGCTTAAGGGCCGATTAGTCGGCCAGCATCCAGTAGAAGTAATGACAGCAATAGCCCCAGCGTCGCGCAAGCAAATGTGCGCGCATAGCCAAGCATCTGCTGCTGCGATGCAGCGATAGACTTTGCTCTGGACCTATATGGGCGCGACTGGTTCATTTAGTATTCTTACTTTCAACTAATGTCTCATTAGTAGTGAAACATCACTATATTGATTACTTATTACATATGGAAGTGAAATATTATTTCAAAACAGCATTCAGACCGAGCATGATTGAACCTTTGCATGCAAACAGGGCGGCTTCCTAAAGAAGCCGCCCTGGAAATTGTATTGGTTTGCGAAATAAAGTTTTAATTTTTGTCTTTGTCTACCAGCTTGCCTTCTTCCATCCAGGGCATCATACCGCGTAACTTGGAGCCGACTTCTTCGATTGGGTGGCGCTCCGCAAGGCCGCGGTGTGCCTTCATCTCGGGGTTTCCAGCTGCGTTATCAAGCATGAAATCTTTAACGAAACGACCTTGCTGAATATCTTCCAACACGCGTTTCATTTCGGCCTTGGTTTCGGAAGTGATGATGCGCGGCCCGGTTTTATAGTCTCCGTATTCCGCAGTGTTTGAAATTGAGTAACGCATATTGGCAATGCCGCCCTCGAAAATCAGGTCCACGATCAGTTTTACTTCATGCAAACACTCAAAATAAGCCATTTCAGGCGCGTAACCTGCTTCAACGAGGGTCTCGAAACCAGCCTTGATCAACTCTGACACACCGCCGCACAATACAGCCTGCTCGCCGAACAAGTCGGTCTCGCATTCCTCGCGGAAGTTTGTCTCGATAATACCCGACCGGCCACCGCCAATAGCGGAAGCATAGGAAAGGCACAGGTCATGAGCCTTGCCTGAGGCGTCCTCGTGAACCGCAATCAAACACGGTACACCTTTGCCTGCAGCATATTGGCTGCGTACCGTATGGCCAGGCCCTTTGGGCGCCACCATAATAACGTCCAAATCCGCACGGGGTTCAATCAGGCCAAAGTGGATATTCAACCCGTGTGCAAACATCAGGGCTGCGCCCTGCTTCATATTACCAGACAGATCGTCTGCATAAATTGCAGCCTGCAGTTCATCCGGTGCCAGTATCATCACCATATCAGCCACTGCGGCTGCTTCAGATGCAGTCATGGTTTCAAAACCAGCTGCTTCGGCTTTTTTGCGCGTGGAAGACCCCTCGCGCAACGCGACAATCACCCGTTTGACGCCGCTATCGCGCAGGTTACCTGCATGGGCGTGGCCCTGGCTGCCGTAGCCAACAATCGCGACTGTCTTGTCCTTAACCAGATTAACGTCGGCATCACTATCAAAATATACACGCATGTTTAACAATCCCTTTGATGTGGGGCGTGCGGCGCCCCATTCGAAAAATTCAATAATTAAAGTCCGGTATGACCTCTTGATAAGGCGACCGCGCCTGTTCTGGCAACTTCAACCAGTCCAAGCTCGCCCATCAAATCCACAAAAGCGTCAAGTTTGTCGGCTGACCCTGTCAGTTCAAATACGAAGCTTGTGCGCGTAGAATCGACAACGCTTGCTCTAAACGCATCGGCCAACCGCAGCGCTTCTACCCGCTTGTCCCCTTCACCGGTAACCTTAACCAGTGCAAGGTCTCTCAAAACGTGTGGCCCTTCGATTGTCAGGTCGGCCACCTTTTGAACCGGCACCAAACGGTCCAACTGAGCCTTAATTTGTTCAATCACCATCCGGGTACCGCTGGTTACAACAGTAATGCGCGACCGGCTGTCGGTTTTGTCAACCGCAGCCACCGTCAAACTTTCAATATTATAGCCACGCCCTGAAAACAGACCGATAACGCGCGCCAAAACGCCCGCTTCATTGTCAACAATCACACTGATTGTGTGCGACGCTACTGTGCCTTTTTCCTTCATTGCGGTGTCATCCGTGTTTTCTGAGTTGAATTCTTTGATTAAACCACTGCAAGCGCATCGGCGTCGGTTGGTTTGCTTACGCCGTCACCGTTCAGCATCATTTCATTATGCGCAGCACCAGCGGGCACCATGGGGAAACAATTTTCCAGTTTTGCAACCCGGCAATCGACAATCACCGGACCGTCAGTTTCGATCATTTCCCGGATCACGTCATCTAATTGAGCGGGATCTTCAACCTTTATCCCTTTGATACCATAGGCAGCGCCGAGTTTTTCAAAATCAGGCAGCGAATCTGAATAACTCTCGGAATGGCGTCCTTCGTAGCTCAGGTCCTGCCACTGGCGCACCATTCCCATGAATTCGTTATTCAAAATGAATATCTTCACAGGCAGGTTATACTGGCTGATGGTTCCAAGCTCCTGAATATTCATCTGGATTGAGGCCTCACCGGCGACATCTATGCACAGCCTATCAGGAAAAGCGATCTGCGCGCCGATGGCCGCCGGAAGACCGTAACCCATCGTGCCAAGACCGCCCGACGTTAACCAGCGATTGGGTGCTTCAAATTCAATATACTGCGCGGCCCACATTTGGTGTTGGCCTACCTCCGTGGAAACAATGGGGTCATGGTCCTTGGTTAGTGCTTGCAGCCGTTCCAGCGCCTTTTGAGGCATGATAACGTCGTCGCTGTCACGATAGGACAGGCAGTCCTTGGCGCGCCAGTTCTCAATCTGTTGCCACCAATCGTTTAGCGGCGGCTGGCTGGCAGAATAATTCTCTTCTTTCCAAATTTCGATCATGCGTCGGATGACCCGCCCGGCATCACCTACAATAGGAATATCAACCGCAACATTCTTGTTTATTGACGACAAATCGATATCCACGTGAATTTTTATTGAGCCCGGCGAAAACGCATCAATACGGCCGGTTACGCGGTCATCAAAACGAGCCCCAAGCGCAACCATAACATCGCAGTCATGCATGGTGTGGTTAGCTTCCCAGGTGCCGTGCATACCAAGCATGCCAAGGAACTGTTTATCACTGGCCGGATAACAACCCAGCCCCATCAAGGTACTGGTCACCGGGAAGCCGGTTAATTTAGCCAATTCAAAAAGTAAACCGGAAGCTTCAGGTCCTGAATTGATCACGCCGCCACCAGTGTATAAAATCGGCCGCTTGGCCTCGGACATCGCACGCACTGCCTCCCGGATTGCTAATTCGTCCCCGTCAACTTGAGGGCGGTAAGTACGGTGTTCAACATGCTCCGAATGTTTGTATTCTGCCGATTCCACTTGAACGTCTTTGGGCATATCAATAACAACCGGCCCGGGCCTACCGTTTGTAGCTACATAGAATGCTTCCTGAAATATCCTGGGAATATCGGCAGTTTCTTTAACCAGATAATTATGTTTGGTGCAGGGGCGAGTGATTCCAACTGTATCGGCTTCCTGGAACGCATCATTACCGATCAGATGCCGCGCTACCTGCCCGGTAATACAGATCATCGGTATCGAATCCAGCATCGCATCGGTCAACCCTGTAACCGCATTTGTGGCCCCTGGACCTGATGTCACAAGCACAACGCCGGGTTTGCCGGTTGACCGTGCATAGCCTTCGGCGGCGTGCGTAGCGGCCTGTTCGTGCCGAACAAGAATATGTTTGATTTTATCTTGCTTGAAAATCTCGTCGTAAATAGGCAACACCGCGCCGCCAGGATAGCCGAAGATGACTTCCACACCCAGATCGGTCAAAGCTTTGAGGATCATTTGAGCACCGCTCATTTTGCTTTCGGTGCCCGGCGCTTTGCGCGCTATCGCCGTAACTGCAGTCATTGGTCATTGCTCACGTTCAGTTAAAAATTTCCCCGATGGAATAGGCTAAACCGACGCCAATTCCAACCGCAAAATATCTGCCCGTACCCACAGTCTCGCAGGCACTTCATAACCGTCACTATCCCCATGATACTCAAGCACTCCAAAAGCACAGGTTCCCCATAATAATTGGGGGCGCTCCAAGAGCGCCCCCGGGGTGGGTCTCGTCACAGTCAAGGTCTGCTTTGGGCTATCAGACCTTTGACGACATCGCAGGCTGGCGTGACATCGTCAAATCCTGTTTTATTGTACGATAATTACTCAGTCAACCTTATTTTTGATTATTTTAGTAACATATTTGTCATTTTAGCTTTCCATATATTGCGCAAAATCACCATTCCAGTGAGAAAACTGATTTCTAAGCCATGTCAGTTGACGCTTGGCAAACCTGCGAGTTTGCATTTTTGCCTCTGCCGAAGCCTCATCAAGACTAACCAACCCACTGAGATATGCAGCCAGTGCCGGCACGCCGAGCGCCCGCATAATAGGAAATTCGGGTGATAACTGCCTTGCCATCAAGGCCTCAACCTCGGCAATTGCGCCTTCCGTAAGCATTTGATCAAATCTAAGGTCACACCGACGGTACAGTTCACTGCGCTCGGGAATGATTGCTATTTTATCAACGCCCCCTGCCCGATCCAGTTTTGCCATCGGCCCCGGCGGCGTATCTTGCTGCCAAGTACTTAGCGGTATCCCTGTTGCACGGAACACTTCCATCGCTCGGGAAATGCGCTGACTATCTCCCGGTGCCAATCGTGCAGCGGCCTCGGGATCAATGCCTTGCAGTTCTTTGTGCAGGGCCTCACTACCATTATTTTGGCACTCACTGCGCACGCCGGACCTGATGTCATCAGGAATGTCAGGGATTTTGGCAATACCATCAAGCAAGACCTTAAAATACATGCCAGTACCGCCAACCAAAATCGGTAGTTTATTGGCTTTCCATGCTGATTCTATCTCGGCCATCGCTTTTTCAGCCCAAAAAGCCGCCGAGCAAACCTCAGCGCCATCCAGGAAGCCATACAAACGATGGGGTGCGCTTGCCTGTTCTTCCGTCGACGGGCAAGCAGTAAGAACGGGTAAATCCCTATACACCTGCATACTATCTGCATTGATTATAATGCCGTCACGGCGGTCGGCGACCTCTAGTGCGAATGCTGACTTGCCGCTGGCGGTTGGACCTGCAATAAAAAGGGCGCGTTTCAAATCACGAGCTCACTTGTCTGTTTCAAATTCGGATTGTTTCAATGGATATCGTTTTGACCCTCGTCGTCAACCCCAGTCAGGGGCCTTCGCTTGAAAAAGCTGTAGTTGGTCTCCACGAGCACGTTGGTAGGGGTAAGCTTGAAGTAGCCACTTTGTCAGCTGAGCGCGCTGTTGACCTTCACTTTACAGCGAATTCGGTGCCCGAAGTAAAGACCGGAATAGCCAATGCTTTGGAGCAAACCCCCGAAATTGACTGGTGCTTGCAGGAAAAGACCCCAACACGCCGAAAATCTATGCTGATTGCAGATATGGATTCGACGATGATAACTGTCGAATGCGTGGACGAACTGGCGGACTTCGTCGGAGCAAAGAAACAAGTATCTGAAATTACCGAGGCCGCCATGCGCGGCGACCTTAACTTCGAATCTGCTTTAAGAGAACGAGTAGCACTTCTGAAAGGTATGGCAGTCGATGACCTTGAAGAATGTTACCGCGACCGCGTTAAAATAATGCCGGGTGCCCAGACACTGGTAAGAACCATGGTTGAAAACGGCGGTTTTACGGCGCTTGTCTCCGGTGGTTTCACCTTCTTTACCGAAAGAGTGTCCAAGCAAATTGGATTCCAGGCAAATAGAGCCAACATTTTAGAAACCGAAGCGGATAAACTTACAGGTACGGTTGTCGAGCCCATATGCGGCGCAGCCGCCAAGCTGGAAGCACTCGACGAATACTGTACTCAGCTTTCCATTGAAAGCAATGCGGTGCTGGCAGTTGGTGACGGCGCGAATGACATACCAATGATACAGGCCGCCGGGCTAGGAGTGGCCTATCATGCCAAGCCGAAAACAGCGGCGGCGGCACACGCCGCAGTGCGCAACGGCGACCTGACCACGTTACTTTTTTACCAAGGTTACCGAGAAGCCGAATTTAGTGCGTCATAAATTGCCTCAATAAAAAAGGGTCGCCGAAGCGACCCTTTAATCATACCTATTTCGGTATTTGTTTTAGGCTGGCCTACTCGTCTGTGGTCAAGCGTAGTGGTATGTGCGCAGTATTACCGCGCAAGTTGATCAATATAAGCGCTCGTTCACGGCCCGCGTCTATGGCCTCGTTGAACAGGTCAACGACCTCACTCGCGCTTTCAACTTTTTGCTGATTTACCCGAATGATGACCGCGCCTGCACGAATGCCGGCGCGATAAGCGGCGCTGCGACGGGAAACACGAAGTACCGCAACACCCTCCACATCAGTTTCAAGCTCATAGCGCTGGCGGAAGCTATCGTTGAGCGGAGCAAGCTCCATACCTTCAACCAGCTCGCGACCAGAAGGGCTCCTTGGACGATCGCCTTCATCGTCACCGTCCTCATCCTCTGACTGTATTTCTGACGCTTCATCACTTAGTGCGCCAGTACGAACCGACAATGTTTGCGTGTCGCCGTCACGCACAATCACAACGTCCACAGCTTTGTCAATAGGTGTGCGTTTCACCAAATTACTTAGCGTGTTGGAGTTGATAACCTCATTGCCGTCCCAGGTAACAATAATATCACCCTCTTGAAGCTTGGCTATATCTGCCGGGCTATCAGGCTCCACACGGGTAATCATCGCACCTTCTTTAATATCAAGACCCAGTGTTTCAGCAATTTCCTCTGTGAGAGGCTGAATGCCTACGCCAAGCCAACCGCGGCGCACTTTGCCGTGTTCTTGCAATTGCTCGACAATATTTTTGGCGTGATTGGACGGAATAGAAAATCCGATACCCACGTTGCCACCAGAAGGTGAGACGATAGCGGTGTTAACGCCAATGACTTCACCCTCCATATTAAACAATGGGCCACCAGAATTACCACGGTTGATAGATGCGTCGGTCTGAATAAAGTCAACGTCGTTGGCACCGAGATTACGATTACGCGCAGAGATAATCCCGGCTGTAACCGTACCATTTTGCCCAAATGGGTTTCCGATTGCCATAACCCAGTCGCCAATGCGGCTGGCTTCGTCGTTGCCCCATTCTACTGCTGGAAAATCGTCGCCGTTTTCATGGTTAATTCTTAAAACCGCTATGTCAGACAGAGCGTCGCGTCCGATCACAGTCGCGGTATAGTCATCGCGGTTGGGAAACGAAACAGTAATCTCATCGGCGCCTTCAACCACATGGTTGTTCGTGATGACGATACCAGACTTATCGATTACAAACCCAGAGCCAAGCGACCGTGCCTGACGAGGCTCTTGTTCTTCCTCAAAGCGATCACGAAATTGATCCCAAAATTCTTCAAATGGCATGCCTTCAGGAATTTGGGGCACGCGCCGGTTGCCGCGTCCGCGTCCGCGCACCGTTTGCACTGTCGAGATATTCACCACAGCTGGTGATAATTCTTCAACTAGGTCTGCAAATGTTTGCGGACGGTTTTGTGCTTCAACAGCTGGCACAGCCATAACTGCCATTACGGCTATCGCAAGCGCGAACAGCATGGCTTTTGACAGCCAAATATTCGCTCGCTGGTCTAATGTTTTTGTCAAGTAAGTGCGCAAAGCACCTCTCCTTATTTTATTAACTCGTTACTCTATCTTGCACAGAAGTTTCGCCTAAAATTTACGGTGTCTGTACGAACCATACTATGGCTACACCAATCGCAGCCATCGTCAAGCCCATCCCCCGTAGCTTTGCGGCGGGTTGTTCAAGCATTGCGATAAGCAGCGCTTTCATCCCCGACGGCAACAGAGCATAGGCCACGCCTTCAATAAAAAGGGCGAGGCCTATGCCGATAACTAAAAGCGACCAGTCCAAGTTAATTTCTCAAACCAGCACTGCCATATCTACTCGTTTTTCCCGCCATCAGAATTCACAAATAGTTTAAAGAAGTCACTATCCGGTGAAAGTACAAGCCTTGTGTCATCTTTGCCGAGCGATAGCCGGTAAGCTTGCATGGTACGATAAAACTCGAAGAATTCGATATCCCTGCCAAATGCATCAGCAAAGATTTTCGTAGCGGCACCATCCGCTTCACCGCGGATAATTTGGGCTTTTTTCTCGCCGTTTGCTGCTAGAACAGCAACCTGACGGTCAGCATCCGCTTTGATCTTGATATTATCGCGCTGGCCAACAGCCCGTTCTTCGGCCGCTTCACGTTGCCGTTCTGACTGCATACGCTGAAAAATCGCCTGACTATTGTCCGGTGGCAGATCAACGCGTTTCAGCCGAACATCTACAACTTCCATGCCATACTCTTGAGCTTTCTCATCTGCGATCAATCGGATGCGTTCCATTAATTCAGCCCGTTGGCCTGAAACAACAGCCTGCATAGATTCTTTAGCAATCACCTCTTTAACCGCAGAGTTAACGGCATTGGAAAGCAGACTATCCGCTATCCTGTCATCGCGTGCCGCCTGAAATCGTTTCAGCGGATCTACAATGCGGAAACGAGTGAAACTATCCACCAGTAGGCGCCGTTGATCCACCTCATATGCTTCAAAGGGCGTGTTATCCATGCTCATAATACGCTTCTCAAGCATTTCTACTTGCTGAAGAAAAGGTATTTTGAAATGCAATCCTGCATCTGCTTTAACGCCCTTGAGTTGACCCAGTTGAAAAACCAACGCTTGTTGGCGCTCGTCAACGACATAGGCTGCCTGTGACACAACCACCAGGGCAAGAAACAAGCTAACAATAGTACCGATCATTCCTTTAGACATCAGTTTTGCCCTCCGTCACTTTTTTTGGTGAGTTGATCAAGCGGCAAATACGGAACCACACCTGAACCGGCACTACCGTCCAGAATAATTTTGTCCATTCCTGCCAAAATTTGCTCCATCGTTTCAAGATAAAGTCGTTTCTTGGTTACATCTTTTGCTTGAACATATTCATTGTAAACCGATAAGAACCTGGCGGCTTCACCTTCGGCACCTGCAACAATCCGTGCACGATAACCTTCCGCCAATTGTGTAGCTCGTTCAGCCGCACCTTGGGCGGCGGGTACTTGCTCATTTCGGTATTTGTTGGCCTCATTGACGAACCGCTGAGAATCTGCTTTGGCGCGCTGCACGTCCAAAAATGCGTCTTTCACCTCGGCTGGCGCATCAGATTCCTGAATTTGCACTTCCAAAATAAGAATACCTGCCTGGTATTTATCCAATGTCGCCTGAATGGTTTCCTTTGAGGCATCCTGAAGAGGTCCACGGCCGCTTGTGATAATTGGAACAATATCACGCTGACCTACCAATTCCCGCATAACACTCTCGGAAACTGCGGCGACTGTTGCTTCGTGATCGGTGATGTTAAAGAGATAGCTGTCTAAATCACTAATTTGCCAAACAACGTTGAAACGAACATCAACAATGTTTTCATCACGTGTTAACATTAAGCTATTGGCAACACGGCGAGATGATGTTCTTGGTTGTGCACCAACTGATCCGATTTGCGTCAGGCGTTTGTCAGTTATACCCTGAACTTCCACGGTTTCAACTGGATAAGGTATATGCCAATGCAAGCCAGGTCTATTTGTGCTTTGATATTCCCCAAACCGTAATACCACTGCATTTTCGTTGGTAGCGACGACGTAGAATCCACTTGCCATCCAAATTGCAAGCGCACCCAAAACCAGCAACAAGATGCCGCCTTTGCCGCCGGGAAGTATTTTTTTCAGTTTTTCCTGACCCTTCCGGATAACTTCATCAATATTTGGCTCATTTCCACCACGGCCACCGCCGCCTCGCTGACCATTTCCCCACGGATTGTTGGGGCGATCACCGTCTCCATTATTCTGCCAGGACATACTTTACTCCTTCCGGCGTCACATACGTGACATTCTTGGCAAGCTGTCTATATAGATAGCTTGTGTATTGATTAGGTATATATGGTAGGGACAGCCCGCCTGCAATGATGTAGGTCGATTTTTCCACCACATTTGCGACCAAAAGAGACTTTTATGGAAAATAACCTGAAAAAAACCGTCGAACAGATGCTTTCCAAGCATAAAATGACCGGGCGGGATCAGGATATTATGTCGGCTGGCAATGTTAGCGCCGTTATTGTTGACGGCAGCCAGGTGGGAATCGTTCTGGATTTCGGCAATGAGGTGCCAGCCAATGCTGGAAGTCTCAGGGAAGTAATTGAAAAAGACATCCAATCACTCGACGGAGTGGATGCCGTAAATGTTGTGGTAACAGCGACAAGGAATGCTGGGCAAGCTGAATACGGCCCACAAGCCGTTAAACCAGCGCCGCAGTTGCGTCCTGTCCCGAAAGCCCCGCCCACGCCTACAGAGATTCCGGGTGTGAAGCACATCGTTGCGGTAGCCAGCGGCAAGGGCGGCGTAGGCAAATCAACTACATCAATAAATTTAGCGCTAGCACTGCAGGATCAAGGCCTGAAGGTTGGAATATTGGATGCGGATATATTCGGCCCGTCCCTGCCCATGCTGGTTGGGCTGGACCAACAACCCGAAACAAAAGACAAGATCATTCAGCCGCTGGAAGCATACGGCTTGAAACTTATGTCGATCGGCTTTCTGATTGACGTCGACCAACCTGTGGTCTGGCGGGGACCTAGAGTAATGGGTGCAACCCAGCAACTTCTGAAGGATGTGGCATGGGGGCCGCTGGACGTGCTGATTGTCGATATGCCACCAGGCACCGGCGATGTACAGCTCACCATGGTCCAACAGGCACCGCTGTCAGGTGCTGTGATCGTATCAACCCCACAAGACCTTGCCTTAATTGACGCGCGAAAGGGCTTGGCGATGTTTGAAAAAGTGAACGTCCCCATTTTGGGTATTGTTGAAAACATGACCAGCTTCATTTGCCCCCACTGCGGCGGCGAAAGCCACATCTTTGGTCACGGTGGTGCTGAAGAAACCGCCAAAAGAATTGGCTGCGAATTCCTCGGCGGCATCCCGCTTGAAATGGTAGTTCGGGAAAGCGCTGACAACGGCATTCCGCTAATGACACAATCCACAGACAGCGCCGCAAAGGTTGCATACGCCAAAATCGGTAAACGTATTTTCCAGAAACTAGCTTAGCCGAGCATTAACACCGTTCGTATACGGCAAAAGCATATGCTGGCTGCTCGGCTTCAGCAGCATGTTGTTCGCGGGTCACTTCCCGCCATAGGTGGGGGCTAATTTCCGGGAAATAGGTATCACCGGCTACGTCCAATGCAATTTCGGTAACATAGAGACGGGTAACCTGCGAATACATGGCACTGTATATTTGCGCGCCGCCAATCACCATGACTTCCGGAGTGTCGGCCAGTAATTTCACCGTGTCCTCGATCGAATTCACGACCTCGACGCCGCTTGCACACCAACTGCTGTCCCGGGTTATCACGATATTACGTCGACCTGGTAACGGGCGGCCTATAGATTCGAACGTTTTGCGACCCATGATGATGGGCTTACCCATAGTTGTTGATTTGAAATACTTGAGATCAGCGGGCAAGTGCCATGGAAGATTGTTATCGACACCAATCACATTATTATTTGCCATCGCAACGATGATAGAAAATGCCATTGAACGCTCCTAAATCAGCGACGCATCATCTTCATCATCCCCGGCCTCGTCAAGCGGTAGTTGTACCGTGATCGTGGTTCCAGCGTTTTCTTTACTGACAACTTCAATGATGCCATCCATGCGTTGAACCAATTCCCGGCAAATTGCAAGTCCGAGGCCAACGCCGCCGTGATGTCGGGTATGTGTTGTGTCTACTTGAGTGAATCGATCAAACAAAACAGATTGTTTGTCCTCCGGAATGCCAATGCCGGTATCTTTGACTTCGAGAATCCAGCCCGCCGCTCCGTTTTTAAACGGCGATACATGCACCCCAATCGAGACTGACCCCTCATGTGTAAATTTAATTGCGTTAGAAGCAAGGTTGATCAACACCTGTCGCAAGCGCAACTCATCGCCTCGAATACGGTCAGGGATTTTTTCAGAAATTTCAAAATCCAATTTTAGATTTTTTTCGTCTGCCTGATGGCGTAGAAGACCTATCACCCGCTCAACTAATAGACTTGGGTCCATCGGTTTGATGTCAATTTCAATCCTGCCTGCTTCCAGTTTAGCCAAATCAAGAATGTCGTTGATAATACTAAGCAAATGACGGCCACTGACATGAATGTCGTTGGCATATTCAACGTAGCGATCATCACCGATGGGCCCCAGCGCCTGCGATTCAAGAATTTCAGAAAAACCCAATATTGCATTGAGCGGTGTTCTCAATTCATGGCTCATGGTCGCAAGAAATTCCGACTTGGCCAAATTAGCAGCCTCTGCTGCCCGGCGGGCGTCATCAACTTCAGTGTTGAGGTTTTGCAACAATTTATAGTGGCTTTCCAGTTCGGAGTGAGCCTCCTTGAGTGCACGGGTACGCCTTTTGACAATTTCAACCACTCGGTTGGATCGGCGCATTTGATCGTAAACAACAAAGCCTAGAAGCGCGGTAATGATTAGCCCAAGTATGGTTGAGGTTATTACAGCGTCATTATTGATTATGTGAGCTTCGGAATTGGCATAGGCAGTCAGGTTAACAGTACGATCGGCAAACACAATATCGCGAGATGCAGACCAGCCCGTCCCGTCGTCAGGCACAATTTCAACCTCAGAACCATTGGTCGGCAAAGAAATTTGACTAGTGATCCTATTGCCAGATTTTTCATCCAAATACGATTCTGACAAAGTAACCCTACTAACATGAGACGAGTATTTATCATGGCTGCCGATAAGCAAATCTATATGAACGACTTCCAGCAATACCGCAGGCCCCGTTGGCGATTGAATCGGGCTAGCAAATACCAATTTTCCTGTTTTACTCGCTTCGTTGCTAAGCGTTTCTTTGACAAGGGCCACGGCAGGCCGATCATGGAAAATGGCTGTTTCAATCAATCGACGGTAATCGGCATACTCAAAAAGATTGGTGCCCAACAAACGGGCTCCACCATCCGGTGTTGCTTCTCGTTCCAGCCAGCTAAAATATGCCAGTAAATATTCCAGTTGCCCGTCAGCAGGCACTTCGCCGGGCATTTCAAATTCAACCTCCGGATAATTCAACGCCGATATCGCATACCCAAGTTGTTCTCGGGTTTCAGGACTATCTGAAACCAGCACAAGAAACGACGTGACCGACTTTGACGCATTAACTGCGGTGAAATTGTCGATAAAGTCTGCAAGCAACGCATCTTGCGGCTCACCTAAAATTTGAAACAATTGAGGGAATTGGGCAACCGAGGAGCTGACACTATTTAAGTCAACAAATAGCTCATTCAAAAGTTGAGCTGCAACATCTCGAAACTTCGTTCGCGCCTCGTCCACCGAATTTTGATATATTTTCGCAGCAGTAAAAGCAGTTAAAGCAAGTCCAAGCAGCAATACGAGGCTGAACAAAATAACCTGTCGATTATTGATCGCTCTCTCGTGCAACTTCTTACCCCTTTATTTTCAGGCGCCGCAGAGCAGATGTAGTATCCGTAGTGGACCATCAATCAGCAACTTTATACCGCGACAGATGCCCTTATCAATGGGAACGGCTGGTAACCATCGATTCGTATATCTTCGCCTCCAAATGCAAATATATTACTAACGTCTGGATTAAGCCACAAAGTGGGCAACGGTAGGGGGTCGCGGGACAACTGTTCGTCCGCCTGTTCCAGATGATTGGAATAAAGATGCGCGTCACCACAGGTATGAACAAAATCTCCAGCCTCAAACCCGCATACCTGCGCTACCATGTGGGTTAGTAAAGCATAAGAGGCAATATTAAACGGTACGCCGAGGAATATATCGGCACTTCGCTGATAGAGCTGACACGACAACCGATTTTCAGCGACATAAAACTGAAACAGACAATGGCAAGGCGGTAACGCCATATCATCAACATCCGCCACGTTCCATGCAGACACAATGTGTCGGCGGCTGTTCGGATTGTTCTTCAATTGATCTATCAATAGGGATATCTGGTCTATGGTGCGCCCGTCCGGTGTGGGCCAACTCCGCCACTGATGACCATATACCGGACCCAAATCACCGTTTTCATCGGCCCATTCGTCCCAAATAGAAACACCGTTGTCTTTCAGATATTTGACGTTTGTGTCCCCGGCAACGAACCAAAGCAGTTCATGAATGATCGATTTTAAGTGCAGTTTCTTAGTGGTTACCAGCGGAAAACCCTTTGCGAGGTTAAATCGCATTTGATGACCAAACACACTGTAAGTCCCCGTGCCGGTGCGATCACCACGAAACGTACCCTTTTCACGCACTAATTTTAAAAGGTCCAGATATTGCTGCATAAAATCTCATCCGAAATGATGGTGGCAATGCTGATGCTCACCTGCCTCAACTCAGTCATTTTATTGCTGACAATTTGAAAGCCTACAAGCGCTTTCGAAGTAAAAATCAAAAAGAACCCTTAAAAAGCGATTTGGCCCGGAAACCACATTTTTTACGTCCATGCCATGAAAGGTCTTCTCTTTGAGAGCTATAATTCCTATATAACAAGTGCTGGCTTGCCAGCTATGGCGATAAACGGCGCAGTGAGTATATATTGCGGACCCGGGGGCAGTGCCCGGCGCCTCCACCAAGAAAGGTTATCAAAGACACGATGCATGCTCGCTTGGGTTTTTGGAATGGTGACTTTTTCTGATGGGGGCGAACCAGGATCGACGTGTATTGAAAGTTGTATGCTTTTCGCTCGGTAAGGCTACCGCCGTAAAGGACCAAATTTGATAAATGCTAACGACAACGACGTCGAGTTCGCAGTTGCAGCGTAA
>JAJFIU010000023.1 GCA_021774695.1 Alphaproteobacteria bacterium
GGCGTCGATAATGTTTACGATCTGGATTACAACGGTGTCGAGGGCGAAGGCAACATCAGTTACGGCGACGTGTATCTGGAGAATGAGCGCGAGCAATCTGCTTTTAATTTCGAGCATGCCGACACGGACAAATTGTTTGAAGACTTCAAAAAAGCACAAGACGAGTGTGCCAAGCTTCTTGAGGCCGAATTGCCGCTGCCCGCTTACGAGCAATGCATCAAATCAAGCCACACCTTCAACCTGCTGGACGCGCGCGGGGTTATTTCGGTAACCGAACGCCAAGCCTATATCGGACGGGTGCGTGATCTGGCCAAAGGCTGCTGCGCGGCATGGATGAAGAAAAACGGGTGGGACACATAATGGCTGACCTGCTCATTGAATTGTTTTCCGAGGAAATTCCGGCACGCATGCAGGCGAAAGCGTCTGACGACCTGAAGCGTATGATGACCGAGGCACTGAAAGCCGCAGGCTTAACCTTTGAAGCTGCTGAAGCCTTCGCGACACCGCGTCGGTTGGCGCTGCATGTCACCGGCCTGCCGACTTCCACGCCTGATATCAGCGAAGAACGCCGCGGCCCGCGCGCCGACGCGCCCGAACAAGCCGTTGCAGGTTTTCTGCGCGGAGCTGGTGTTGCCCGTGAAGATCTGGTCGAGCGCGAAGATAAAAAAGGTACGTTCCTGTATGCTGTGATTGAAAAGCAAGGCCGCGCCGCCGCTGATGTGGTTGCCGAAGCGCTTGAACATACAATTCGTAATTTCCCGTGGCCCAAATCCCAGCGCTGGGGCGCTGGCAATTTGAAATGGGTGCGCCCTCTGCATTCCATCATATGCCTGCTGGATGGTACCGTCGTTGATATGGACGTTGATGGCTATAGGGCAGGTGATAGCACAAGCGGTCACCGCTTTATGGCGCCGGGCGTCTTTGCTGTAACCGGGTTTGCCGACTACAAACAAAAACTACTGGATCATAAGGTGATCCTTGACCCCGCACGCCGCCAAACCCTTATCCGTGACACCGCGCAAACGCTGGCGTCAGCCGCAGGGCTTGATCTGGTGGAAGATGCTGGCTTGTTCGCTGAGGTGGCCGGGCTGGTTGAATGGCCTGTGCCGATGATTGGCTCGTTTGATGCCAACTTCCTCGCAGTACCGGAAGAAGTGCTGATCCTGACCATGAAGAAGGATCAGAAATATTTCGTCACCCGCGACCCGGCAACCGGGCGCTTGGCCAATAAATTTATCTTCACCGCCAATATTAAACCTTCCGACGATGGCAGCGCGATTACCAGCGGTAACCAACGGGTGTTGGCGGCGCGACTGGCGGATGCGCAGTTCTTTTACCAGCAAGACCTTAAAGGCAAGCTGGAAGACAATCTGCCTGCGCTAGAAGACATTGTGTTCCATAAAGACTTGGGAACTGTAGCGGAGCGCGTTGAACGTATTCGCAAGCTTGCAGTGCATCTAGCCCCAATCGTTGGCTGCGATCCCGATGACGCTGACCGTGCGGCCCAGCTTTGCAAAGCCGATTTGGTCTCGGGCATGGTCTACGAATTCCCTGAAGTACAGGGTGTTATGGGCCGATATTATGCATTAGAGCAGGGCGAAAGCGATGCGGTGGCCGACGCCATCCGTGACCATTACGCACCGCTTGGCCCTAACGACGAGTGCCCGTCTGCGCCTGTTTCTATTGCGGTAGCTTTGGCTGAAAAATTGGACACGTTAGTTGGTTTCTTTGGTATTAACCAGAAACCAACTGGCTCGAAAGACCCCTTTGCCCTTCGCCGGGCAGCCCTCGGTGTTATTCGTTTGTTGTCGGAGAAAAACCTGCGGCTGCCTTTGAAAGTAGGGCTGAAAAAGTCTGCGAAGTTCTACAAATTTCAGTTGCGTGGCAAAGTTGACTGGAAAAGCGTTTTTCCGGGGCACGAGGGATTGGGGTACGATATTGAACGCGACGGAGATGATATCGTAATTTACGAAGGTGCTGAGGAAATTCAGCGTTTTCGAAAAGAAGTACCGATTGAGGTCGCCCGATTAATTGATTTCACTATGCTTCATACGGCGGGTCTGCTTCCATTCGTTGAATTTTTCGGCGACCGGCTGAAGGTTCAGCAGCGCGACAAGGGCGTGCGGCATGATCTGATCGATGCGGTATTTGCCAAAGGCGATGATGACTTGGTGCGTATCCTTAACCGGGTATCAGCCTTGTCCAAGTTCCTCGAAAGCGATGACGGTGCCAACTTGCTAGCAGGCTACAAGCGAGCGGCTAACATTCTGAAAAAAGCAGATGAAAGTTCCTTTGGCGATCCGATTGAGAGAGACGACATGGAGCCTTCAGAAAAATCACTTTTTGAAGCAATGTTCGATATTGGCGATATAGTAAATGCTGCGCTCAAAGCTGAAGATTTTAAAAAAGCGATGATAATGTTGGCGGCTCTGCGCGCGCCGATTGATACATTTTTTGAAGAAGTAATGGTGAATGCAGACGACGTTGATATTCGTCGCAACCGGATGGCAATGCTTTCTACTTTTTGCAGGGCAGTAGATCGGGTCGCTGATTTCAGTTTGATTGAAGGTTAGGCACTAAGAACTATCTAAAAACAGGTCTCACGCACTTTGGGCGAAGTGATATTTGATGCGAAACGCACAAACAAGGACTGAACGAACATGAGTAAATGGGTTTACACCTTTGGTGACGGCGCGGCGGACGGCCGGGCAGACATGAAAAACCTTCTGGGCGGCAAGGGCGCCAATCTGGCCGAAATGGCCTCGCTGGGCCTGCCGGTACCACCGGGCCTGACCATCACCACCGAGGTTTGCACCTATTATTACGAGAATGCTCGCCAATACCCGGTTGAGCTTGTGGCCCAAATGGACGCAGCGATTGCCGCGATTGAAAAAAGCGCAGGTGCGGTGTTCGGCGACAAGGAAAACCCACTTTTGGTTTCAGTGCGCTCAGGCGCGCGGGTTTCCATGCCCGGCATGATGGACACAGTCCTCAACTTGGGCCTGAACGATGAAACCGTTGAAGGCTTGGCTGCAGGAAGCGGCAATGCCCGCTTCGCTTGGGACAGCTACCGCCGGTTTATTCAGATGTATTCCGATGTGGTGCTGGGCGTTGACCATTATCACTTTGAAGAACTCATTGAGTATCACAAAGAAGCAAAAGGCGTTGATCTGGACACCGACCTGGATGCCGACGATTGGAAGTCTCTGGCCGCAGCCTTCAAAGCTAAAACCGAAGAAGAATTGGGCACACCTTTTCCGCAAGATGTGCGCAAGCAGCTTTGGGGTGCCATCGGTGCTGTGTTCGGCAGCTGGCACATCGACCGCGCCAAAATTTACCGCAAGCTGAATAACATCCCCGAAGGTTGGGGCACCGCCGTTAACGTGCAGGCAATGGTATTTGGCAACATGGGCGACACCTCGGCCACAGGTGTGGCTTTCACCCGCGATCCGTCCACCGGCGAAAACGAATTTTACGGCGAATATCTGATCAACGCGCAAGGCGAAGATGTGGTTGCGGGTATCCGCACGCCCCAAAACCTGACCATTCGCGCACGCGAAGCTGCGGGCGCAACCGCGCCGTCGATGGAAGAGGTGATGCCAGACGTGTTCAGCCAACTTGCTGACGTGTTTACCAAGCTGGAACAGCATTACCGAGACATGCAGGACATCGAATTTACCGTCCAGCGCGGTAAATTATGGATGCTGCAAACCCGTTCAGGCAAGCGCACCGCTAAAGCGGCGCTGAAAATTGCCGTTGAGATGGTTGAAGCGGGCTTGATTGACGAAAAAACCGCTGTGATGCGAGTTGAACCCGCTGCACTGGACCAATTGTTGCACCCAACTTTGGACCCGGATGCGCCGCGTGATATTTATACACGCGGTCTGCCAGCGTCACCCGGCGCGGCTGCAGGGGCTGCTGTGTTCGATTCTGATGAAGCCGAAGCATGGGCGCGCGACGGCAAAGATGTTGTGCTGTGCCGCACCGAAACATCACCTGAAGATATTCACGGTATGCACGCTGCAAGGGGTGTATTGACCGCGCGCGGCGGCATGACCAGCCACGCAGCAGTTGTTGCGCGCGGCATGGGCACACCCTGTGTTTCGGGCGCGGGGCAAGTTCGTATTGATGCTAAAGCCGGTGTGATGACTTGCATGGGCCGCGAGATCAAAAAAGGTGATTTGATCACAATTGATGGCTCCACCGGTGAAGTGATGATTGGGGCCGTTAAAACGCTGCAGCCTGAACTCACCGGTGATTTTGCTGCCCTGATGAAGTGGGCTGACAGCTACCGCACCATGCAAGTGCGCACCAATAGCGACACACCCGCCGACACCGAAACAGCGCGCGAATTCGGCGCAGAAGGCATCGGGCTGTGCCGCACTGAGCATATGTTCTTCGAAGGTGAGCGCATTATTGCGGTGCGCCAGATGATTCTTGCCGAAGATATTGCTGGCCGCAAACACGCATTGGAAAAGTTGTTGCCGATGCAACGCGATGATTTTGCTGAAATTTTCAAGATTATGCGCGGCTTGCCGGTAACTATTCGCCTGCTGGACCCGCCGCTACATGAGTTTTTGCCGCGCGAACAGGATGAATTTGATGATGTAGCAGCCGCCATCGGCTGTGATGTAGTGGTGTTGCAGCGCCGTGCTGCAGACTTGCACGAGATTAACCCGATGCTGGGCCACCGGGGATGCCGCTTGGGCATAACATACCCGGAAATATACGAGATGCAGGCCCGCGCGATTTTTGAAGCTGCGATTGCGGTCGAGAAGGAAACCGGCGATACGGTTGTACCCGAGATTATGATCCCGCTGGTGGCGACGGAAAAAGAACTGGCTATACTGCGAAAACATGTTGAAGCAGTTGCAGTCGATGTGTTTGCCGAGACCGGACACACGGTTAATTATTTGATCGGCACCATGATTGAGCTGCCGCGCGCGGCACTGTGCGCAGACAAAATCGCCAATGCTGCTGACTTTTTCTCATTTGGCACTAATGACTTGACGCAGACGGCCATCGGTATAAGCCGCGATGATGCAGCGCGGTTCCTGGAGCAATATGTCAAGGACGATATTTTTGCGCAGGACCCGTTTGTTTCTATCGATCAAGAAGGTGTCGGGGAACTGGTGAGGCTGGGCGCTGAGCGCGGGCGTTCAACCAAACCTGATTTGAAGTTGGGCATTTGCGGCGAACACGGCGGCGATCCTGCCAGCGTTGAGTTTTGCCATAATGTTGGCCTTGATTATGTAAGCTGCTCACCGTTCAGGGTGCCAATCGCACGCCTTGCAGCGGCACAGGCCGCGTTGAAAAGCTAGCCAAACCGGTCTGAACAGACTGAGTTTGGAAGAACGCTGAAGTTTTTTTCTACACAGTTTGTTGTATTTTGTGTATCATAAGTTGCGTTTTGGGGCGTCGGGTCTTTGATAGCCAGTTGAAGGCGGTTCAAGATAATGGCCGATAGCTTCGAAAGTATTTCAAAAGAGGAAATTCCAGAAAACCACCCGGTATTGCGGTTTGATGTTTTTTGGCGCGCCGCGACTAAAGACAATAAGTCGGTCAGTTGGAAAGACTTAAGCCCCATGAAGATGGCGCCTGTTTTGCCGTGGATATTGGTTCTCGATTGCCTACCAGATAACGATTATATGTTCCGTGTTTCCGGGACCGGTTGTGACATGATTTTTGATCGCAAGTTAACCGGCAATAAATTCAGTGAACATGTGGAAAAGTCTTGGGCAAAATCGCGTTATGAAGACCTCCTAGCCGTTAAATCTGGCGCAGGTCCCCTATACGCAAAAGGCAATTTGCCGGTCAAAGACCGGGATCATGTCAAAATCTTTCGGGGCCTGTATGGATTTACCAGTGATGGAACCGAGATTGATAGGCTGGTTGTGGTTGTGGCACCGCTCAATCAGTCATCCACTGCTTTGTAAAACAGGATATGCTCAGTCAGCCATCACAAACATGGCGATAATAATGGTGGCAACTGCCAGCGTTAAAACTACTAAGCGTTTAACATCGCCGTCCTTGCGAGCGTCAGCTTCGCGCTGTTTTTTTGATTTGGTCATTGCATACCCCCTTTAGCGTCAGATCACCATATTCAATCGTCAAAAACAAGGCCGATTTATCCAAAATGCATGTCTGATTTATATCGAATTGCCGGTTTTGTTAATTGAGGCGCGGGAGCACCTCTGTTTCCCAGAGGTGTTTATATAATGTTTCTTGGCCAGGTAGTGCCATCCAGATCATATGAGCCTTTATATACGCAGGGTCTTTGCGAAGGCCTTTCAACAGGGCATTAATTTGGGATATTAACGCTCTGCCCTGCGGCGTGTCATTGCAGACGATAGCACCCAGCCCAAATCGGCCTCTATGTTCTTCAATTTGCATGTATCGGTGTTGACCTGTGTGGCCGTTGATCTGTTCGTGAAACTTTAGTGCTGGATAGTAATCAATGAAATAATCAATCCTGTTAGCATCTAACATTCTAAATATTCCATCCGAGGTTTGGTTGGAACCTGCCCACCTAAACAGGTTTTTTGCGTTCGGGTCCTGAGTAAAAACTTCGTCAAGATATTTGCTGTAGGCTCTACCTGGCTGATAGGCACCGACAAGAGCTTTGTCGGCAAGCAAACTCTTTAGACTGACATAGCCTTTATGGCTGTGGCGGTTAATCTGGTCGACGGCTTGTAAGCGAACAATTAGTCCATGATATAAAAGCACAAATGTTGGTGCACTCCAGATCAGACCGGTTCGTCTCTCTGAAGAGATGTCTGAGCCTTTATAGCTAGAAGCGGGAAAACAGGCCTCGCCGGACCTGAGGTTGCTATAGATTCTAACGATGTTGGTTTGCTGATCCTCATGTCTATAGGCTGGCAACTTGGCGCGGATCATTTTGGTCGCAACTTGTGCGTGACCTTGACCTTTCAGTGTGCCTTCGTTAATCCAAGCGGGCTGCCAAGCAATTTCAAGCCATTTGACAGTTGGCATTGTGTCATTTGCCGAGGTCGGTAGAATCAAGCCACCAATCGCGATCAGTGAAACTGCAATGTTGACTATCAATCGCATTAAATGCTCGCCGCTTCCCCGTTGTTGTTTAACAACTTTAAGATAGATAGTATGAAACTGCCGTTAAGGAATAGTGTATGTTTCCATCATTCACTATTTGCCAGAACTGAGGTGGGACAGCCATTTACCATTAGTTTGGCTTCGCAGTGTTCCAGCCTGAAATAGGCGAGGGCATAACCATTCGATACTGTTCGAATTTCACCGGCCGTTTTGCCATTGTCGGTAATAATAGTATCACCCTCTTGTGCGTTGCCAACAATTTTAAAAGGAACCAGTTGTTTTTTTAATGCCATTCTGTGTTTCATGCGCGCGGTCAGTTCCTGACCAACAAAACAGCCCTTGGTGAAAGAAACGCCGTTCAGCTTTTCAGCGCCAGTTTCCAGCCAAAAATACTTCTCAACCGCCATATCACGGCTGCCGTCCGGCACACCGTGGCGGATGCGGCGCTGTTCATAATCGCCGTATGTAAGTGCTTCGGCCTCCGGGGCCGGGTTGTCGGCTGATATGATGCGCTTGTGCAGGCTTTTGTGGCGCGGATCAGGGTAGCTGACGCCGTGTTCTGGCTCGCCGTCGAACAAGGCCCAGACATTTGAGGGTTCGTCTATGATTTCGACGGCGGCGCGCAGCCGGTACATCATCAGTCGGCGCATCAGGTCGCTTTTTAGTGCCGCTTCAACATCGAGCAATAAATCCTCGCCGTCGGCGACGATGATCATGTCGAACAGGAACTTGCCCTGCGGCGTCAACAGTCCGGCATAAACAGCGGTTTCAGCGTCAATCTTGTCCACATCGTTGGTTATAAGCCCCTGCAACAACGAACGGCCATCTGGCCCTGACAGGCGAATAACGCCGCGGTTTTCAAGTTGTAACAAACGAGCCAATGGGTTGGTCCTCTATGAAATCAGTGTTGCCAAGTGGTATAAGAGATCAAATAGCAAGTTCTATCGCTGTTGCAAGAGATGCCACCAAATTAACGTCAAATAATGCAAGCGTCTTGTCTATTGCGGTTGTGCAGGCGGTGTGGCGGCGGTATGAAGGGCGCAGCAAATTACATTTATCGGTATCGGCTAAACGGTTATATCAATGACAGCACCCAATAGCGCAAACCCCCTGGGGACAGCAAACTCACAAATAGACCGGTTGGTGATGCGCCGTCCGGATGATTGGCATGTGCATCTGCGTGATGATGAAATGCTGGCTGCGGTCGCTCCCTATACCGCCCGTCAGTTTGCCAGGGCGATTGTGATGCCTAATTTGGCGACACCGGTTACAACCATGGCGCAAGCCGAAGCATATCGTGCACGGATCCAAAACGCCGTACCAGCGGAATTCAATTTCACGCCCCTGATGACATGTTACCTGACTGACGACACCAGTGCAGCGGAAGTAGAGCGAGGTTTCAATTCGGGCGTTTTTGCGGCTTGTAAACTTTACCCGGCCAACGCAACCACCAACTCAAGCCACGGTGTAACCGATATTGCCCATATATACCCGGTGCTGGAGGCAATGCAGCGCATAGGCCTGCCCTTATTGGTACACGGTGAAGTTACCGACAGCGATATTGATATTTTTGACCGGGAAGCGGTTTTTATCGAGCGGATTTTATCCAAAGTGATCGATGACTTCCCAAGCCTGAAAGTTGTGTTCGAACATATCACTACTGCGGACGCTGTTTCTTTTGTTAAGGCAAGCAACGCAAATGTGGCGGCCACGATCACACCGCACCATCTGGAATTCAATCGGACAGCAATGTTCCAGGGCGGCATTCGGCCACATTATTACTGTTTGCCAGTTGCCAAGCGCGAACGGCACCGGCTTGCCCTCAGGCAGGCGGCGGTATCGGGTTCGTCCAAATTCTTTTTGGGTACTGATTCGGCACCTCATTCCCGCGACCGCAAAGAATCTGATTGCGGATGCGCTGGTATTTTCAACGCGCCCTATGCGTTGGAAAGTTATGCGAAAACCTTCGAGGAAGAGGGCGCACTTGATCAACTGGAAGCGTTTGCTTCGGAGCACGGCCCGAATTTTTACGGGTTGGTGCTTAACAATGAGCAGATTGTGCTCGAGCGAAAAAAATGCCTTGTGCCTGCTCAATTGGAAAATTCTGTAGTGCTTTTTCACGCTAGAGAGACACTCAGTTGGCATTTTGCTGGTGTTTACACCGAAGACTAGGCGAGGCGCTTTCAACGTTTCACAGTCAGGTTATTTTCTCGGTAGCGGACACTTGAATAACTAGAATTTTCTTCAAAGTGTCGCGAAAAAGTAACAGAACTTTGAGTATTTGACGTTTTATTGATAAAATTGACGTGAGAACAAACATTTACCTCGTTTTGACGGCTTGATCATCGTGAAACCGCGTTCTATAGTCGCTCAAGTTTGTGATCTGCGGCGCGGATAGGCTCGCGGTTGACCAATGAATGTTTAGCGGGGATAACCCCACTCTTTGGAGGGAGCGATAATGACATCCGTGCACCTAGGTAAAAAAATAGTATTTGTTTCAGTGGCAGCTCTATTACTTGCTGCTTGTTCGAAAGAGCAGGCACCGACAGAAACAGTTGAGCAGCCAGTTGAGGTTGCGACTGAAGTTGAAGAAAATAACGGTCAGCCATCTGCCGTTGAAATGGAACGCTTAGAGGCAGACCGACTTGCCACCTTGGAGCGTGACAAATTCGGCGCAACAGCCAATCAGTCGGCATTGGACGCCTTTGCTGGTGACCGTGTCTTCTTTGCGTATGATAGCTCAGAGTTAACTGATGAAGCACGTGACACGCTGGCGAAACAGGCTGAATGGCTCGGCTATCATGGTCGCGCTAAAGTAAACATCGAAGGTCACTGCGACGAGCGCGGCACCCGCGAATATAACCTGGCATTAGGCGAACGCCGTGCCAATGCGGTGAAAAGCTACTTGATGGCGCTTGGTGTGTCCGCCAGCCGGATGAATTCAATTAGCTACGGCAAAGAGCGCTTGGCAGTTGCTGGTAGCAGTGACGGTGCCCGGAGCCAAAACCGTCGTGGGGTCATGACCGTTAACTAAACTGGTCTGATGAATTAAAGTATTGGCCCCGCGCTCGGAAATCCGGCGCGGGGCCGTCTTTATTATGCCCGAATGTGACACTATCAAGTGGGCTTACATTGTCAGTATATCGTTAGGAATAAGGAAAGCACCATGCGCGTTTTCTTAACAATTTTGGTTCTTCTGAATTTTAGTTCGTTAAGCCTGCCGGCCACAGCTCAGTCGAGTCCGGCAGTGATGGAAGCAAAAATTGATGCCCTGCAACGGCAGCTCCGCATTCTGCAGCGGCGCGTTGACGGAGGAGGTGTTCCCGCTGACGCCGACGCTGGTCCGCAGGGCCAGGCACCTACTTCTGACAGACGCTTGTTAGCCGACATGTTAGCCAAGATGGGGACCCTTGAGCGCCAGGTTCGGCAATTGAATGGCCGTTTGGAAGAATATGATTACCGTCAAAATGAAATGGCAGAAACATTGGCGCAACTACGTGCACAAATGGCAATTCAACGGGAGCAAACGCTGGCATTGCCTGCAGGCACTGCGCCTGCGACGCCGGCACAAGCGCCTGTTCAACCCGGACCGGATGAAGCCGAACCAGCAACCGACCGCGCTTCTGGCGACGCATTGCCTACGATACCAGCCGAGCCGGCGAAAACTGTTGAATTGCCGGACGGTGATCCTGCAGCACAGTACGCTTACGCGTTTTCTTTCATTCGAAAAAATGACTTGGACAGCGGCCGCACGGCAATGGAAAAATTTATGACAGCTAACCCGGCGGATGCCCAAGTGGCAAATGCCAAATTCTGGCTTGGCCGCATCAATATGCAGCAATCGCGTAATGCAGAGGCCGCGCAGCTATTTTTGAGTTTGATCGAAGATCACCCCAACCATGAAAAGCGTATCGATGCGTTGGTTGACCTTTCGGATGTATTGATTGCCTTGGGCGCAGCCGATGACGCCTGCAATGCTCTGGCAGAATTTCGCCGAATAGAGGACAAAGCGTCTGAACGACTGAAGGCGCGGGCTCGCCGCGTGTCTGAAACCGCGAGATGCAATATTTTTTGATGAACGGATACGATGCCTGTGTCTGAAGGTCCATTAACCACAGAAGAAGTGTGTTCCTCACTGGATAAAATCCAGGTGCCGAATTCAGCGCGCCTTGCAGTTGCTGTATCCGGCGGGGCGGACAGTATGTGTTTGGCGGCGGTGTTGAACGCTGCCCGGCCAATTGTGGCGCTTATTGTTGACCACGGACTGCGACCCGCATCGGCCGCCGAAGCCAAACTAACCGCAGAACGACTAACTTTGGTGGGCATAGCCAACGAGATCCTGGTTTGGCAACACCAACAAATTCCGGTAGCAAATATCCAGGCGGCGGCTCGCGAGGCCCGGTATACGTTGATGCGCGATTGGTGCACTGAGCACAAAATCAATTTTCTATGTACTGCGCACCATATGGACGACCAAGCCGAAACAGTGCTTATGCGCTTGGCTCGTGGCAGCGGTGTTTACGGGTTGGCTGGCATGGCTGCAGCACGTGACTTGGGGCAGGGTGTAACGCTGGTGCGCCCGTTGCTGGATGTTCCAAAAAACAGACTGACGGCGACACTGGCGAAAAAAAATCTTGAGTGGATCGAAGACCCAAGTAACCAAAACGAAACATTCGACCGTGTTAAAACCAGAAAACTGCTGGCTGATCCGCCCCTGGCAGGACTGCAATCCGAACGACTGGCAGCAACGGCGCAGCGGTTGCGCAGATCGCGAGATGCATTGGAGTTTTATCAACGCCGGTGGCTGGCGGAAGCTGTTGATTTTTTTGAGGCTGGTTATGCGCTGCTCGACAAAAGCAAGTTTGCCGACGTTCCCGAAGATATTTATTTGCGGGCTTTGAATAGTCTTATTCAGTTTTCAGGTGGCGGCGGATATGCGCCAAGGTTCGAAAAACTATTGAGGTTAGCCAATGCGTTGCTTAGCGATGGCTTCAGTGGACACACGTTAAGCGGTGTGCAATTTGCTCCGTTTTCAGAAGATAAAATTCTGGTCTTCCGGGAAGTATCTGCAATGGAAGCTTCTAAGGAAATACGCGGCAATACTCAGTGGGATGGTCGCTTTACCATCGACGAGGGAGAATGCTCACTACAACACACATTGTTGATTGGCCCGCTAGGCGAAGACGGGCGTAGGCTTATTATGGAAAATTTATCTGATTTAAAAGACGGCACGTTTACAATCCCAAAACAAGTTTTACCCACACTGCCGGGGTTGTTTGCAGAGGAAAGATTGATTGCTGTGCCTCATATAGGGTATGAAGTGGGTGGAATAAAATATCCGGTTCTGTCGCATCAATGGCTCACTTTGTCTGAAATCGGTAAAAAAACTTATCGTGGGATGCAATAAGCCCTTGTACCAAGCGGCATTAAGCTTATCTCAGAACATAAGACCAATGGTAGTTAAGGTTATGCGTGCGCGCAGACGGCGCAGCAGCGAAAGGCAATAGAGTGAACAGTTTCATGCGTAATGCGATAGTGTGGGGATTTATAGTCATCATGCTATTCTTTCTATTCAACGTGTTTCAAGGTGGTGCAAGTCGCCAACAAGAAGTCAGTTATTCTGAGTTTTTGAATAATGTTGAGCAAAATCAAGTCGCTAATGCCGAGATTTCCGGCCAGGACATAACCATTACATATACCAGCGGAGAAATTCGCTTGGCTGTAATGCCTAACTTCGACCCAAACCTGTATAGTATCCTTAAAGACAACAACGTGAATTTCAAGGTTGTCAAAGAAGACAGTGGCATGTTCATGACAGCGTTATTTTCATGGCTGCCATTCCTGTTGATCATTGGTATCTGGGTTTTCTTCATGCGGCAGATGCAGGGCAAGGGCGGTGGCGGCGGTGCCATGGGCTTTGGTAAGTCCAAAGCCAAATTGCTGACCGAAAAACAAGGCACAGTGACCTTTGAAGATGTTGCTGGTATTGAGGAAGCCAAAGAAGAACTTGAGGAAATTGTTGATTTCCTTAAGGACCCCCAGAAGTTTCAGAAACTGGGCGGTAAAATTCCAAAGGGCGCGCTGTTGGTTGGGCCTCCGGGGACTGGTAAAACCCTTCTTGCCCGTGCTATTGCCGGCGAAGCAAATGTGCCGTTTTTCACGATTTCGGGTTCGGACTTTGTTGAAATGTTTGTCGGCGTCGGCGCAAGCCGTGTGCGCGATATGTTTGAACAAGCCAAGAAGAACGCACCGTGCATTATCTTCATTGACGAGATTGATGCTGTTGGGCGGCATCGAGGCGCGGGCCTTGGTGGCGGTAACGACGAGCGCGAGCAAACGCTGAACCAACTGCTTGTGGAAATGGACGGCTTTGAGACCAACGAAGGTATAATTATAATTGCAGCGACCAACAGACCAGATGTGTTGGATCCCGCGCTGTTGCGCCCGGGCCGGTTTGACCGCCAAGTGGTGGTAGCAAATCCGGACATTGATGGCCGCGAGAAAATTCTCGCTGTTCATATCCGCAAAGTGCCGTTGGCGCCGGACGTTGATATCAACACTGTCGCACGCGGCACACCCGGTTTTTCGGGTGCTGACCTGATGAATTTGGTGAACGAAGCAGCATTACTTGCAGCGCGACGCGGCAAGAAAATCGTGTCGATGCAGGAATTTGAAGACGCCAAAGACAAAGTCATGATGGGTGCCGAGAGGCGCTCGATGGTGATGACTGACGATGAGAAAGCAAATACGGCGTATCATGAAGGGGGGCACGCATTGGTGGCGCTGCACTGCCCAACCTCCGACCCAATTCACAAAGCAACGATTATCCCGCGAGGCCGTGCCCTAGGGATGGTTATGCGGCTACCGGAACGTGATGTCTATTCCTATAGTCGTCAGAAGATGCACGACAACCTAGCTGTGTCTATGGGTGGCCGGATAGCTGAAGAACTTATATTTGGATACGATAATGTGACGTCTGGCGCGTCGGGCGATATTCAATCTGCTACTAAACTAGCGCGAGCGATGGTGACCCAGTATGGAATGTCCGACAAACTGGGACCTCTGCAATATGCGGCTGATCAGCAGGAAGTTTTCTTGGGCCATTCAGTGTCACAACAACAGAATGTATCAGCAGATACAGCCAATTTGATTGATGAAGAAATTAAACGCTTCGTGCAGGAAGCTAATGATCGTGCAACCAAAATCTTGAAGGATAATATTGATGATTTACACATCATTGGTAAAGCACTTCTTGAATATGAAACACTTACCGGCGATGAAATTAAAGCCTTGATCGCCGGTGAACCGATCAGAATAAAACCCAAAAAACCTGGTGGCACTCCAAAGTCGACGCCTCCGCGCACAAGTGCTGTGCCAACAACCGGTGTTGGCCAGGGCGAGCCACAGCCTGAAGGTTAAAATTGCGGTAGGGGTTAACGTTTGTGTTAGCTAAATTGAGCGAAATACCCGACGGGTCGAAGGTTTATCTTCGGCCCGTCGGTTGCGTTTCGGCGGGTCACTTGAACAGTAGCTCGTCGTTTGATTTTGCTGGAACGGGTGTGCGCTACGCAGGTGCAGTGGTTTATGCACGCTGTCCCGCCGCCAGCATTATATCAGGCTATTTCTCCGCCGATGATTTACGTGAGCAAATGAACGATTGTTCGCCGACCGTTCATGCGTCGTTGAATTTGCAATTGGACCGGCTCGGTAGTCGGCGGCATCCAATGAGTTTGACCAGCGGTAAATCGCTGGCTTTCACAAAGCCACTGGTGATGGGCGTATTGAATGTTACGCCTGACAGTTTCTCAGATGGCGGCAAATTTCTCGATCCAGCAGCTGCGGTTCGGCGCGCTCGGGCTATGGCGGCAGCGGGGGCTGATATAATTGACATCGGCGGCGAATCGACACGGCCTGGGGCTACACCGGTTTGGGAAGGCGAAGAAGCCGACCGCATTATCCCGGTAATCGAAGCCATGGCGGCCGAGGGCGTGGCTCTTTCCGTTGACACGCGTCACAGCTTTGTCATGGATAAAGCGCTGAAAGCAGGCGCTGATATTATTAACGACATATCCGCGCTTAGCCACGACCCGGACAGTATGGCTTTTGCTGTAAGTGTTAGCGCGCCGGTGATTTTGATGCATGCGCAGGGCGACCCTAAAACCATGCAGGAAAACCCCGAGTACGACCACGTGTTGTTGGATGTTTATGACTATCTTTCTGCGTGCATTGATGCCTGCTTAGAGGCGGGCATTTCTGCCGACCGAATTATTGTGGACCCGGGTATCGGTTTTGGAAAACGCGTCGTCCGGGACAATGTCGCCCTTATCAACGGTTTAAGCCTGTTTCAGACGCTGGGCTGTCCTATTTTGCTAGGGGCATCACGCAAGCGATTTGTCGGTGCAATAACCGGCGTTGACACTGCTGAAGAGCGGGTCATTGGCTCGGTTATTGCCGCTGCGAAGGGCGCGGAATACGGGGCTAATATTATCCGTGCACACGATGTGGCGCAAACGGTTGAGGCCCTTAAAATGGTGCAGGCATTTACCGACGCATCGGTGATGGACGGCGTTGTTTGATCGCGTTAGTATGCCCGAAATTCTGAGACTACCAGACTTCTGAGACTTAAGGGGAATAGCTGCTCATGAGCCGCAAATATTTTGGCACTGATGGTATCCGTGGCCGGGTAAATCAAAATCACATGACACCGGATGTCGCTATGCGCGTGGGCCTCGCCGCCGGGCGGGTTTTTAAACGCGGCGACCATGTTCACCGGGTGGTTATTGGCAAGGATACCCGCCGGTCGGGTTATATGTATGAGCCCGCTTTGGCGGCGGGTTTTGTGGCTGCTGGTATGGACGTTATTATGGTTGGTCCGATGCCGACGCCTGCGGTTGCCATGCTGGTTAAGTCTTTGCGAGCTGATTTGGGCGTTATGATCTCCGCCAGCCATAACCCGCACTATGACAACGGCCTCAAGTTTTTCGGGCCTGATGGCTACAAACTGTCAGACCAAACCGAACAGGAAATCGAGCATTTGCTGGAAAGCGACTGTAATGATGTATTGGTTGATTCCACCGCACTTGGCAAAGCCAGCAGGCTGGAAAGTGCGCGCGGGAGGTATGTGGAGTTTGCAAAAGCCACTGTACCCGCCGGTGTTTTGCTTGAAGGCCTGAAAGTGGTTCTCGATTGCGCTAACGGTGCTGCCTATAAAGTGGCGCCCGATGTACTTTGGGAATTGGGCGCGGATGTTATTCCGATGGGCGTCACCCCCAACGGATTTAATATCAACGACGGCTGTGGTTCCACTTATCCCGAAGCCATGTGCGCGCGTGTTATAGCAGAAAAAGCACATTTGGGCATTGCACTTGACGGTGACGCCGATCGTTTGATTCTGTGCGATGAGAACGGCAAGATTGTAGACGGCGATCAGATAATGGCCTTGATAACCTGTAATTGGTCCCGGCGCGGCATTTTAAAGGGCGACGGCCTAGTGACAACAGTCATGTCCAATTTGGGCCTTGAGCGGCTCTTGACGGACAAAAAACTTTCGCTGGAACGCACCAAGGTGGGTGACAGGAATGTTGTCGAGCGGATGCGGGAGCGCGGTATGAATGTGGGCGGCGAGCAGTCTGGTCATATCGTCCTTTCAGACTTTTCCACCACCGGTGACGGCCTTGTTTCAGCGCTTCAGGTGATTACCGAAATTGTGCAATCTGGTAAGCTGGCTTCTGAGGTGTGCCAACAGTTTGAACCAGTACCGCAGCTGCTAAAAAGCGTTCGCTACAGTGTTGATGATCCGATGGATGTGCCGAAGGTGCAGAGCGCTATCAAAGCTGCAGAAGGGGCGCTTGAAGGCGCCGGGCGGCTGGTAATCCGGAAATCGGGCACCGAACCATTGTTTCGGGTGATGGCAGAGGGCGACGACGCTGCACTGATAGAGCAGCATGTGAACAATATCTGTAACGAGGTTGAGGCTGCAAACTGATGGAGCCTTCGGTTCCCATTGTTTCTTCCGGCGGTTCCCCTAGCTTTTCTCTGGGCAAACCAATGGCGCGGGTACTTATTGTTGCGGGTTCAGACCCTTCCGGCGGCGCTGGCATTCAGGCTGATATCAAAACCGTTACCATGTTTGGCCAATATGCGGCTGCGGCGATAACCGCGCTCACGGTTCAAAACACTCTCGGGGTCAAAGAAGCTGTAGGTGTTGAGCCCCGCATTATCGAAGATCAGATTGTAGCAGTACTGGAAGACGTGGGCGCTGATGCGGTCAAAACTGGTATGCTGCATTCGGCAGAGGTTGTTGCTGCAGTTGCAGACACTTTGGTGGCCATCAAATTTGGTGGGCCGATTGTTGTTGATCCGGTAATGGTGGCGTCGTCCGGCGACCGACTTCTGGACGACACAGCGGTTGCACTGATACGCGATAGATTAATACCTTTGGCTACTCTGGTGACCCCCAATTTGCCCGAAGCAGAAGTTTTGACCGGTCTCAAAGTGACCACACCCGATGAAATGGAAAAGGCCGGTCACGCGATATTGGCCATGGGTGCACCAGCGGTATTAATGAAGGGTGGCCATCTCAATGCGGACGAGTTAACCGACCTTTTGATCACCAAAGACAAGACCGTCGCGCTTTCCACAGCCAAAATTGAAACCCGGCACACGCACGGCACTGGATGCACCTATGCCAGCGCTTTTGCCAGCTTGCTGGCGGCGGGCCATAACCTTGAACAGGCGTTTCCGCTTGCCCACACCTTTGTGCAAGAGGCAATCACAGCCGCGCCGCAGTTGGGCGCAGGCCACGGGCCGCTTGGGCATGCGCGGGTAAGGGTGCAGAATGATGGTTGAACTTTACACGAAGGTTCGCGGCAACGGGCCGTGGCTGGTTATGCTGCACGGGCTGTTCGGTTCCGGTGATAACTTAGGTGGTATTGCGCGCATACTGGAAAATGATTTTCGCACTTTATTGGTAGATCTTCGCAACCATGGCCGCAGCCCCCATGCACCATCAATGACCTACAGTGAAATGGCGGAAGACGTTTTTGCCGTGATGGACCGTGAAAATATCGTTGAAGCGTGTGTTTTTGGTCATTCAATGGGCGGTAAAACGGCGATGACCATGGCACTTTCGAAACCAGACCGGGTTACCAAGCTGGTTGTGGGTGATATTGCGCCTGTGCCATACGACGGCCATCATGCACGGGTACTTGAAGGATTGCACGCGGTGGCAATGGTTGGCCCGCAATCCCGCGCGGAGGCAGAAGCGATTTTGGCTCCTTATGTTGAAGAAGAAGGTGTGTTAAATTTCTTGATGACCAATTGGCGGCGACAACAAGATGGGCGTTGGGGTTGGCGAGTAAATTTGGATGTCATTTTACGTCAATACAGCGAGATTGCTGCAGGCATGAACAGTGCCGTCTACGGTGGTCCGGTATTATTCTTGCGCGGTGCTAACTCCGACTATATTCAGGCGCAACACCGCGAGCGAATTCTGGAGTTGTTTCCGGCGGCGACTGTGAAAACCATCGGCGGCACCGGCCATTGGCTACATGCCGAAAAGCCTGATCTAGTAGCCCGCAGCGTGAAACGGTTTTTGGAACAGTGACGGACTTTATGAGACAAATTTTTACCATTGCGGCAGGCGTTTTTATCGGATTAATAGCTGGTGGTTTTGCGGTGCAGGCCGTTGACCCGGCAGCCTATGAGCTGACTTTCAAGGCCGCAATGAAAGACAAAAAAATTCCTGGTGCGGCTTACGCTATTATTGAGATGGGCGAGCCGCTAAAAACCGGCGTTTACGGCACCCGCGCCAAAGGCAAGAACTTACCGGTTACAACCGATACTGTCTTTCGTCTTGCTTCGGTTTCAAAAACATTTTCCTCCAGTCTGACAGCGATGCTGATTGTGGAGGGACAACTTAGCTTAGAGACCAAGGTTTCGCCGTTTGTACCGGCTTTTCAGCTCAAGAAAAAAGGTCACGCTGCGAAAGTAACCTTGCGGCATTTGCTCAGTCACACTGTCGGTCTCACTCCTAATGCTTATGACAATATGATCGAAGACGGTTGGGGTTTGCCGAAGATATTACCGCGATTCATAAGACTATCCCCAGTGTGTGCGCCGGGTGCGTGTTACGGCTATCAAAATATTGCTTTTAGCCTGGTTAAACCCATCGTCGAAAGCACGTCGGAAAATAGTTTTGAAACCCTGATTGAACAACGAATTTTGTCTCCCTTGGGCATGAAAAATGCTTCGATAGGCCTTGATGGGTATTTGGCAAAAACAGATCGGGCTGAGCCTCATGTCAATACGCGGCGCGGTTGGTACAAAACCAAAGTTAAGCCAAATTATTACCGCCTGTCTCCGGCCGCTGGCGTAAATGCCAGCATCAGCGATATGGTAAAGTGGGTTGAAGGCTATTTAGGTTGGTACCCGGAAGTGTTGAGCCCGGGTGTTATTGATTTGGTGACCGAAAAACGTATTCGCACCAGACGAGAGCTTTATAAGCGCCAATGGCGACCCTATTTGGAAGACGCCCACTACGGCCTTGGTTGGCGCATTTACGATTTTGGTGACCATGAGATAGTTATGCATGCGGGCGGTGTTGCCGGGTTTCGCAGCATCGTCAGCTTTTCAAAAGAATTTGGCATTGGCTTTGTGATCCTGATGAATGCAGAAAGCCGAGTGATTGATGACCTTACAGCCCAGTTTTGGGATACCCAGTTTAAACAGTCCACTAAAAAGTCAGCAAACTCAGCTGGATGAAGGGTCGGTGACCCCGTTTAGGCGCTAACCGTCTGGGCCACTCCCACCGCCACGGCGACCTTCGCGGCTGCGGCCGTCCGGTCGTTTTTTGCTTCCAGGTTTGCTTTGAAAATGGTCCTGGGCAGCAGCTACAGCTTCTTCTTTTGATATGATGCAATTAGCGTCCTTGTCGGCGGCGGTGAACTGGCTGTCTGAAACCGCGCTAAGTTCGGCAAGTGAAATGCCACCAGAAATGTCGGTGTCGACATCAGGGAATGCGTGAAACAAAAAGCTTTTGTCTTCGAATTTCGCATAGCGGTATTCTGAGCGAATCAGGCTTTTGCTATCATCAGCATCAAGAAGGCCAAACAACAGCACACGCTCGCGCTGAATATCAGCACAAGTCACTTCGCCGTCACCGTTAGTATCTTGCAGGGTCAAAAAGCGCTGGTAGATCTCTGCTTTGCGTTCGGGTGATGGCTCAGGGCGCTCTCGGCGATCACTGCGGTTGCCGGCACACCCTGCCAGCAGGCAGGCAGCTGTCAGCGCCAGCACGACGGCGGTATTTTTGGTGGTCATAAGCGTATCCCGAGAAACATATGTTGATGCTTTTACGACTGTGCACCTTTGTCCCCTTCGTTGAAACAGAAAAAATTATCTGACGCAGTGAATATCTTGATTGACTATTGGCAAACTTTGTCTATTTATCGGCCCCGGTACTTCCCCCAAACGGGAAGCAGTCGTCTGCGAGGTCGGCAACAATTTTGGGACACGCCTCCCCAACGGGGCGCAACTATCTGGAAGGATAGCCATATGACGAAGCCACTTACGGCGCCTCGGCGTCCAGAGTTTAGCTCTGGCCCGTGCGCAAAACGTCCGGGTTGGACATCGGACGTATTAAATGACGCTCTTCTCGGGCGGTCACACCGGTCAAAGCCCGGCAAGCAAAAACTCCAGTATGCTATTGATAAAACACGCGAAGTTCTCGGCGTGCCTGATGACTATGTGATCGCCATTGTGCCCGGTTCGGACACAGGCGCCGTCGAAATGGCCCTGTGGTCAATGCTCGGCGAACGCGGTGTTGATATGATGGCATGGGAAAGTTTTGGGGCTGGCTGGGTAACCGACGTTGCCAAGCAGCTGAAACTGGAAGACGTGAATATTTATACCGCTGAATACGGCAATTTGCCTGATTTGGCTGTTGTGGACACGGACCGCGATGTTGTTTTCACATGGAACGGTACAACGTCGGGCGTCAAGCTAGTGAACGCAGACTGGATTTCGGATGACCGCAAGGGCCTTACAATTTGCGACGCAACATCAGCTGCATTTGCTATGGAGCTACCGTTCGATAAACTAGATGTAGTGACCTATAGCTGGCAGAAAGTGTTGGGCGGCGAAGCGGCCCACGGCATGTTGATCCTGTCACCGCGCGCAGTTGAGCGGTTGGAGACATATACCCCCGAATGGCCACTGCCAAAAATATTCCGCCTGACCAAAGGCGGCAAGCTGATCGCAGGTATATTCAAAGGCGAAACCATCAATACGCCTTCAATGCTATGCGTTGAAGATTACATCGATGCGCTGGAATGGGCTGCAGGATTAGGTGGCCTGAAAGGGCTAGTTGCCAAATCAGAAGCAAACCTGAAGGTTATTGCAGACTGGGTAGCGGCATCTAGCTGGGCGGCTTTTCTGGCCAACGACCCGGCGACCATCTCTAACACATCTGTGTGTCTGAAAGTAAGTGACCCTTGGCTTGCGACGTTGGACGGCGAGGCTCAAGCGGCAGTGCCCAAGAAATTGGCAGCCATGCTGGATGCTGAAGGTGTTGCTTTTGACATCGGTGCCTACCGCGACGCGCCTCCGGGCCTGCGTATATGGGCCGGCGCGACGGTAGAAGCTGACGACCTGACCGCGCTGACCCATTGGCTCGATTGGGCTTACGGCGAAGTTAAAGCGTCTTACGCATAGCAAGAATTGTAAAGCCGGTGAGTATCGGCTTCTCCTAACATTCGGCAAAATGCCACATAAATATTGAGAGAATAAACCAATGCCTAAAGTATTGATTTCAGACAAAATGAGCCCGCTCGCAGCCAAAATATTCAAAGAGCGCGGCATTGAAGTAGACGTGAAACCTGGCCTGAGCAAAGAGGAGCTGATCGAAATAATCGGTGATTACGACGGCTTGGCAGTTCGCTCATCCACCAAAGCAACACCTAACGTATTGAAAGCCGCCAAAAAGCTGAAGGTTATAGGGCGCGCTGGCATCGGGGTTGATAACATTGACCTACCTGCCGCAACCGACGCCGGTGTTGTGGTGATGAACACGCCGTTTGGCAATTCAATCACGACAGCCGAACATGCGATTGCCATGATGATGGCACTGGCGCGTCAAATCCCGCACGCCAACGCGTCAACTCAGGCAGGAAAGTGGGAAAAATCCCGCTTTATGGGCGTAGAAGTAACCGGCAAGACAATCGGATTGATTGGTTGCGGTAATATTGGCTCCATCGTTGCAGAACGGGCACTTGGCCTGCGGATGAAAGTGATTGCGTTTGATCCTTATCTGGCAGTTGAGCGGGCGGCAGATCTGGGCATCCTAAAAGTGGAATTGGATGATTTGTTTGAGAAAGCGGATGTGATTTCGCTGCATACGCCGCTAACAGACCAGACGCGCGGTATTGTCGGCGAGCAGGCTTTCGAGAAAATGAAAGACGGCGTTCGCATTGTAAATTGCGCGCGCGGTGGTTTGATCGATGAAGCGGCACTGAAAGTGGCGCTGGACAGCGGCAAAGTGGCGGGTGCGGCACTTGATGTGTTTGAAACCGAACCGGCAACTGAAAACCCGCTTTTTGGCCATGAAAATGTTATTTGCACACCTCATTTGGGAGCCTCAACCAGTGAAGCGCAGGTGAATGTTGCACTGCAAGTTGCCGAACAGATGTCAGATTTCCTTCTGACCGGCGGCGTGACCAATGCACTGAATATGCCGTCGCTGAGCGCTGAAGAAGCACCCAAATTGAAGCCCTACATGGATTTGGCCAAACAAATCGGTGGTTTTGCAGGCCAGATCACCGAAAGCGGGCTCAAGCGTGTCGTCATTGAATATGAAGGCCATGTGGCAACCTTAAACACCAACCCGCTGACAGCAATAGTACTGGAAGGTTTACTGTCACCATTGATGAGCAGCGTGAATATGGTCAATGCGCCGGTGGTTGCAAAAAAGCGCAATATCCAGATTACTGAAGTGAAACATGACCGCGATGGGGACTATCAGACGCTGATTAAACTAACCGTCGAATCGGAGCGCGGGTCGCGTTCGGTTTCCGGAACCCTGTTTGCCAACCGGCAACCACGGATAGTTGAAGTTAACGGTGTGCAGCTTGAAGCAGAGCTAGCGCCCAACATGTTGTATGTTGTCAATGATGATAAACCTGGATTTATCGGCGCGCTTGGTACCCTGATCGGCCACAACGGGGTTAACGTTGCTACCTTTGCACTAGGGCGCAAACTAGAGGGCGACGAAGCGGTGGCGTTGGTTGCAGTTGACCAACCGGTTAAAGATATTGTTCTTGACCAGCTTGCTGCGCTGGCCCATGTACGTCAGGCTAAAAAACTGGCGTTTTAATAGACAATAGGAGCGGGCCATATGAACGGTCCACCATCCAAATCGGCGGGCAAGCCAGCTAGTAGTGCCTATGCCCGCCAAGCGTTGCTTCCTGAAGGCTTTAGGGACCAGTTGGCCCCTATGGCCGAACATGAAGCGTCGTTGGTGCGCAGCCTGATGGATTGTTTTCAGTCCTACGGTTATGACAGGGTTGCGCCGCCTGTCGTGGAATATGAAGCCAGCCTTTTGGTCGGTGCAGGTGCAACGCGGGCAAACTCGATGTTTCGTGTGATGGATCCGGATACACAAAACATGATGGCGGTGCGGGCCGATATGACCGTGCAGCTTTCTCGGCTTGCCGCGACCCGCCTGTCGGAGGTAGCGCGGCCACTGCGGTTAAGTTATTCCGGGAATGTGCTTAGAACCAAAGGCAGCCAGCTGCGCCCAACCCGACAATTTATTCAGGCGGGTATCGAGTTGATTGGATCAACCAGTCTCGAAGCCGAATTTGAAGTCATTAAGGTTGCAGTAGAATCGTTGGTGGCGACGGGGATAAAGTCACTTTCGCTTGATCTGACAGTTGCGCCTTTGGTGAGTTTTTTGTGCGACAAGCATAATATTGCTGACCAGCAGCGTACTGCAGTTATTGAAGCGCTCAATGATAAAGACAGCGGTGCCTTGGCAACAATTACCCCCGCCGCGAAAACAGATTTTGATCAGTTGTTGGTGGCAGCAGGGCCCGCACGCGATGCATTGGTGGTGTTGCGCAGCCTTGAGCTCGCAGGCAGCGCCGGGCAGTTGATCGCACGGCTTGGGCGGCTGGTTGAGATGCTTGAGGCACAGATGCCAGCATTGCCCGTCACCATTGATCCGTGTGAAAGCCATGGTTTCGAATATAAGAGCGGTATTGGCTTCGGTATATTTGCCAAAGGCAACCAAAGCGAGCTGGGGCGTGGTGGTCGGTATCTGGTTGTTCACCCCGACGGACACAGTGAAGAAGCAACCGGGTTTTCGGTCTATCTGGATAGTTTGTTGGATGCTTTGCCTGCGTTGCAAAAACCTGAAAAATTGTTTTTGCCAACGGGAACAAGCGACAAGGAAGCAGCAAGTCTTCGCTGCGAGGGTTGGCGTACAATTCAGGACTTGACAGAAGGGGTTGATCCTTCCAAAGAAGCGCGTCGGCTTGGCTGTAGCCACATATTGTTAAACGGCATCGTTAAGCCCGTTTGAAACTGACTTTGCGAGATATCCGGATAAGGGGTTAAATTATGGGCAATGTTGTTGTTGTTGGCTCTCAGTGGGGCGACGAAGGCAAGGGAAAAATTGTCGATTGGTTGTCAGAGCGCGCTGATGTAGTTGTGCGCTTTCAGGGCGGTCACAACGCCGGGCATACCTTGGTTATTGACGGCAAAGTCTATAAACTTTCACTGCTGCCGTCGGGTATCGTTCGGGGCGGCAAAATCAGCGTGATTGGAAACGGTGTTGTAGTTGACCCGTGGGCATTACTGACCGAAATGAAAGCGTTGCGAGGGCAGGGCGTTGAAATCAATCCGCAAAGCCTGCAAATTGCTGCCAATGCTACCCTTATAATGCCATATCACCGCGAATTGGATGCGCTGCGCGAAGACGCGACCAAAGGCGTAAAAATTGGCACGACTAGACGAGGTATTGGCCCTGCATACGAAGATAAAGTGGGCCGTCGGGCCCTGCGTATGTGTGACTTGCAGTCTCGGGAAATTGTGGAAAGCCGTTTGGCAGTGGCGTTAACGCATCATAACGCGCTGCGAAAAGGGTTGGGCCACGCCGAAATTGACGGCGGGGCAATCGCTGATGAGTTGATGACAATGGCGGATGAAATTCTGCCCTATGTTAACAACGTCTGGCGCACGCTTGACGACGCAAAAATTGCTGGCAAACGTATTTTGTTTGAAGGTGCACAAGGAACACTGCTGGATGTTGACCACGGCACCTACCCCTTTGTTACCTCCTCTAATACTATAGCGGGGCAAGCGGCTGGCGGTTCCGGCATGGGACCGCGCAGTTTGGACTATGTCCTTGGCATAACCAAAGCATACACAACGCGTGTGGGTTCTGGTCCGTTTCCGTCAGAGCAAGACAATGAAGTTGGTCAGTATCTTGGCGAAAAAGGCCATGAATTTGGCACTGTGACAGGTCGGTCACGGCGCTGCGGCTGGTTCGATGCTGTTTTGGAGCGCCAAAGCCTGACCGTAGGCGGTGTTGACGGTATTGCGTTGACCAAACTTGATGTGTTGGACGGCCTGGAAGAGATAAAAGTTTGTGTTGGTTACAAACACAAAGGTGAAATTGTCGATTACTTGCCATACGGCATGGAAGACCAAGCGGCGGTGGAAGCTGTTTATGAAACTCTCGAGGGCTGGTCTGACACAACCTTCGGCGCGCGAAGCTGGGCAGACCTGCCTGCAACTGCAGTGAAATACATCCGTCGGATTGAAGAGTTGATCGGTGTGCCGGTTGCAATGCTTTCAACAAGTCCGGAACGCGATGATACCATTTTGGTGCGCGATCCGTTTCTTGATTAACAGGCCGTTTACTTTTCTTCTCTACATTTTCATTACGTTAATAATTTGCGTGTAGCATTTAACTAGAATCGCTCCATTTTTATGCGATTTGGTTTAGTTTTGCTGACTTTTCACGTCAGATTAATGAGACGAAGGACCTGTTTATTCCGGTTCTGCAACGATTTGCGCGATGTAAGGGGAAAGACCGGTGAGCGGCGAAAACGCGCCAGTTCCTGATAGTCAAAGTACTTTCGGCGATCGGTATGTAGTCAATACGGCTCTGCCGATTCCGGAGTTCAGTACTCGTGGCGGCGATGCATTTGCAGTGAACGACCAGGAAAAATCTGGTGGTGACTGCTATGCAGTGGTTCATCACCCAGCTGTGCCCGTGCGCAACGAGGTGTATAAAACTCTTCGCGGGAAACCAGTTTCAAATTTAATTTGCCCCATAGAGCGCGGCCTGATGAACCTCACTTTGGAGGGCAGGAAAGTGCAGCGTCTGGTAACCATATTTGGTCGTCCAACGGGCGGTGCATTGATGGGCCCGGACGGTAAATTAAATCCGCGAGTGAATGCCAACCGCCTTCGGCAAAATGTTGCGCTGTCAATATTGAAAGCGATCACAGCGTTGCACAAACGCGGTTTTACCCACCGGTCTATCATGCCGACCAACATATATTTCAGCACACCGACGAGCGACGATGTGGTCCTCGGCGAATGTTACAGTATGCCGCCGGGATATATGCAGCCCTTTGGTATGGAAACGCTGGATATAGCACTTGCTGACCCTACCGCACGTGGTGTCGGCGATGTGGCTTCCGATTATTTTCAAATGGGTGCCACCCTTCAGGCACTGTATTTCGGCGAAATGGTTTGGCGCGGCAGAGACCGCGACAGCATGCTTATGGCGCGGGTCAACCAGGGATCGTTTTGGGCACTTGGGGGCGGGCGTGAAATTCCTGGTGCATTGGGTAGCTTGATACGCGGGCTTACAGCAGACGAATCTGAAGAACGTTGGGGCGCCGAAGACGTTCTGGACTGGTTTGAAGGTGTAGGTAAACCCAAACGCACTACGATGCGGGCTTGGTCAATGAACCGGCCTACCACTTTCAAAAGTGTCGCCGTTGTTGACCGCCGATTGCTTGCCAACGCCTTTGCGCGTGACCCCGCAGAAGCCGCCAGTTTCTTAAAATCTGTAGATTTTCCGTCCTGGGTGCAAATGTCATTTCGAGACGAAGTCCTGTCCGAACGGCTCGAATCGTTGCTGAATGTAAAACCGGATAGTGGTTTTGGCGGTATGCGCGCGGATGACTATAAAATGGTTGCACGGGTCTGCATGTTCCTGCACCCCACCGGGCCAGTGCATTACAAAACCACTTCTTTGTTCTTGGACGGAATTCCCTCGTTGGTTGCTGAGGCCTTTTCGCGTGATGACCGCGAGACACTTTCTGCTGTGGTTGAGATGCTGGATGGGAAATTTCTTCAGACTATCGCGGAAATTTGTGAAATACAGGGTGTGAAATTTGGCAAACAAATCGCCGACCTGCGCAAGATTATGGCCCATGCTGCCAGCAAACAATTGGGCAAGGGTATGGAGCGCGTTCTATATGAGCTAAACCCCATTTTGCCGTGTGTCTCCGTACGTTTCTCAAATGTGTGGATTGGGTCGATCATTCAATTGATGAGGGCGCTTGAGCGCATTGCCGGCACCAGCAATGCCCGCAATATTCTTCTGGACCGGCATTTGGCCGCATTCTGCGCGACCCATGGAACGGAATTGGAGCGCGAGTTTAATAATTTGGCCGCAGCTCAAAATAACCCCGCAAAATTCAACAGCCTTTCTTTGAACTTTTTTGGCTTGCTTCAGCAGCGTTGCAAGATGGAATCATTGCCGAATTTGACCGCTAAACTGGTTGATGGACTGGCACCTGCAGTCAAGGGGTTGAAAAATAAAAAGCGTCGCGATGTGGTGCAGGCCGCATTGGACAAGAGTAAAAAAGGCGGCGACATTGGCAAGCTTTGCACTGAAGTTAACATGATCAAAGTGCAGGCTGAGGACGCGCGGGAGTTTTCTCAGGCAAGGACACTTGTCAGCAGACTGGAACGCGAACGCAAAAAACTTACACGGAAAGTTTTACCCAATGATTCAGAGGCGATTGCTGCCGGATTGAAGGGTGTGCGCATCGTGGCGTTTGCCGGCCTGATACTAGTTTCATTTCTGATATTTTTTTAAGATAGACTGAGATAGACAATGGCAACGAAAAAAAAAGCACCAGCGATACGTAAGAGGCGAAAACCGCAGCGGGAGATTTCCGCTTTCGGACCACTTTTATTCTTTGGACTTGTGGCATTGGCCGTGTTTAACCACCACGCTGCCATGGTGGTCGGAGTGGGTCTTGTTCCCACGATTGTTCTGGGTTTTACCGGCCGAGGGCAACATAAGGGACAGCGGCTCCAGTGCGTTGGTTTTACTAACCTTGCCGGCGTATTACCTTTTGTGCCGTTGGTGGTCGCGCGAAACGATTCTCAGGTTGTGCTCGGCGATATTTTCAACATTGTTGCCATGTTCGGGTCTGCTGCGATTGGATATGCGCTTATATATGTGGGCCCAATGGTTGCTTCATTTATATTGCAAAGCCTTAATCAAGACCGTGCAAAGAAGATCACTCAGCAGCGACAATCGCTGGTGGATATGTGGGGGCATGAGGTCCTAGGCGATAAGGATGAAGCGCCGCCAAAGGGGCCGCTTCGTAGTTCGGTTTAACCAACAATCAGTGAAAGCGCATTTGAGACCTGAATGCGCACTCAGTTGCTGGAAGCCAATCGCATGTGTTTTTGTACTTTTTCAAAGGCTCTGACCTCAATTTGACGAATACGTTCGCGGCTGACCCCGTATTCTTGCGACAAGGCCTCAAGTGTTTTTGCCGGGTCTGCAAGGCGGCGTTCACTTAGAATATGTCGCTCACGCTCGTTTAGCTCTTGCATGGCATTTTCCAATAGCGTCAGACGAATTGTCCGTTCTTCCTTGTCTGCTGCAACCACTTCCTGATTGGGTGTTTCATCCACCAACCAGTCTTGCCATTCACCTTCGGCATCGGCACGTAGCGGTGCATTCAACGAGTGGTCATGTGCCGTCATCCGGCGGTTCATGCTGATGACATCGGCTTCGGGCACTGCAAGTTTGTCGGCAATGGTGGTTACATGCTCTGGGTGAAGGTCACCTTCCTCGATTGCTTCAATCTGGCCTTTCAAGCGGCGTAAATTGAAGAATAATTTCTTTTGAGCTGCGGTAGTTCCAATTTTAACCAGACTCCAGCTGCGCAGAATATATTCCTGTATAGCTGCCCTGATCCACCACATGGCATAAGTGGCTAGGCGGAAGCCCCGCTCGGGGTCAAATCGCTTGACCGCCTGCATCATGCCAACATTGCCTTCAGAAATCAGGTCTGCCACCGGTAGTCCGTATCCGCGGTAACCCATAGCGATTTTGGCAACAAGTCGCAGGTGACTGGTAACCATCTGATGAGCGGCTTCTTTGTCTTCATGCTCGGTCCATGCCTTGGCCAGCATATATTCCTGATTGGCCTCCAACATCGGGAATTTGCGAATGTTCTGCAAATACGAACTTAAGCTGCCCTCAGGTGTTAAAGCCGGAATATTTGTAATATTAGACATGAAGAATCCCCTCGCCCCAGTTGTCTATCTAAGTAACAGATAGCCTTAGTATCAGTGTATGCTTCTATTCCGCCACTTTATAGGGTTCTAAATCTTCAAGAAGCTGTAAGAAATCATATGGCAATTCACATTCAAATTTAAAGGGTTGACCTGTAATTGGGTGATCAAATCCTAGTGATTTAGCGTGAAGTGCCTGCCGTTTGAATTTCGCAAGGCCAGATCTAGCTTGTCCCTTTAGATACATAGGTAGCGCTGAGCGCGCGTATAGCGGGTCGCCGATCAAGGGGTTGCCAGCGTTCATCATATGCACTCGCACCTGATGAGTGCGACCAGTTTCCAGCTGGCATTCGATATAGGTGGCGACCGCGTGGCCGTTTTGTTGGTAGCTAGTCATGGACCGATAGTGTGTTACCGCGTGCTTGCCGCCGGTTGGCACTACCGCCATTTTTTTCCGGTCGCGTGGATTGCGCCCAATGTTGCCCTCAATGCGCCCGCTGAGTGGGTTTGGGTGCCCCTTGCACACCGCGTGGTAACGCCGTTCAGCCGTGTGAGCAGCAAATTGTTCAGCCAGCCCGGTGTGGGCTTTGTCATGCTTGGCAACCACCAGCAACCCGCTCGTATCTTTGTCTATTCGGTGCACGATACCGGGGCGTTTTACGCCGCCAATCCCGCTCAGGCTGCTGCCGCAATGATGCAATAGGGCGTTCACCAGTGTACCGTCTGGACTACCGGATGCTGGATGGACGACCAGCCCGGCAGGTTTGTCGATAACGATAAGATGGTCGTCTTCAAAGGTAACCGAGAGTGGAATATTCTCAGCTGCTGGCTCCGCATCTATTGCTTCAGGAACCGCAAGCCTATATTGCTCTCCGGGTTTGACGTTGGATGAGGCGCTGACTATGGTACGCTCCGCACCGGGAGCCGTGTTGGGCGACAAAAGGGTAACACACCCTTCTTTGATTAACGCTTGGATGCGTGACCGGGACATATCTGTTAGATGGCCGGATAGAACTTTATCCAGTCGGCTGCCCGCAGCTTCATCAGGTATCACTATGTCGATTGAATTTAACATGAGGGTGTTATGAACGGAACAGATGAAAATGTCACGCATCAGGACGATGAATTAATTGTTTCTACACCCATGTGGCTTAAAGCGCTGGTTGCGATATTGAGCATTGCGATTGTTGGCATGCTGGGCCTGATTTTATACAAGATTATAAGCGGTGTTGGCGAAACGCCAGATGCACCAGAGCAACCGGAACAAACGGAACAGCCGCCGCAGTTGACTACGGCCCCGTTTGCCACCGTTGCAACGGGTGAATTTAACATTGTTCGACCCCAAAATATGGATCTGATAGCGGTAATCCCTGCCGGAACTGTTGTTTATTTACATTTTCGATCCAACGATAACGCAGAGCAAATTATTATCTTTAATCGGCAAACCGGCGATCAATCAATATTGCGGATAGTGACTTCTGAAGAGTAGACTGGCTTTTTGCCAATATCTTAATCAAACCCATTAACAAGCTGTTTGCAATCCATCGCTGTCGCGGTATATCAGGGTAGGAATAACTGTTTACTGGTGGGGAGATATATAGTGCTAGGACAGATGCAAGATTGGCCACTGTTAGTATCCAAATTTTTGACACACGCTGAAATAAACCATCCCAAACGTGAAATATTTTCCATGCTGCCTGAAGGCGGTGAATTCAGTTATGACAACGAGCGGATGGCGCGGCGCGCACGCCAATGTGCTCAGGCACTGGCACGGCACGGCATCAATAACGGTGACCGGGTGGGCACGCTTGCATGGAACAGCCACCGGCATGTTGAAATTTGGTTTGCCGCTTCTGGCATGGGTGCAGTGACCCACACCATTAACCCGAGACTGTTCCCCGAACAGCTGGTTTACATTATTAACCACGCAGAAGACCGGGTATTGTGCTTAGACATAACCTTTGTGCCGTTAATCGAAAAAATTGCTGATCAGCTGACTACTGTTGAAAAATACGTCATTATGGTTGGCGCAGATCATATGCCTGACACCACTTTGCCTAATGCGGTACCTTACGAAGAGTTTATCGGCGCGGAAGACGGCAATTTCCAGTGGCCAACACTGGATGAAAATTCCGCCTGTGGCTTGTGCTACACATCCGGCACCACTGGCCACCCCAAAGGGGTGCTTTATTCTCACCGTTCCAATTTCCTGCACACGCTAGTGGCGCTGGCTGGTGATACCCTTGGCATTACGGCAAAGTCGGTCATATTGCCGGTTGTGCCGATGTTCCATGCCAATGCTTGGGGCATTCCCTACGCTGCAGCTGGTTCAGGTGCCAAACTGGTTCTGAACGGCCCGCACCATGAACCTGATGTATTGCACCGCCTTATGATGGAGCACGGCATCACGGTAACTGCTGCTGTGCCGACAGTTTGGCTGGGCATGCTCAAATATCTGGAAGCCACCGGCAAAGACACAGGCAAGTTGGAAATTGTTACCATTGGTGGCTCAGCGGTTCCGCGGTCAATGATTGAGGCGTTCCAGGAAAAATACGGTGTCCGGGTTAACCATGCCTGGGGTATGACTGAAACAAGCCCGCTGGGCAGCCTTGGTAGTGAAAATTCTGCGATTGTGGACTTGAGCGCTGAGGAAAAGCTGGACATTCAGTGCAAGCAGGGCCGGTCGGTCTTCGGCGTCGAGATGTCTATACAGGATGATGACGGCAAAATGCTGCCGCGCGACGGTGAAACATCAGGCAGGTTAATGGTTCGCGGCCCCTGGGTGGTCGATAATTACTTTCGAAATGACGGGGGTAAGGTTTTGGAAGAGGACAATTGGTTCGACACCGGCGATGTGGCCTGTATTGACCAGTACGGCTATATGCAAATCACCGACCGTGCCAAGGATGTAATCAAGTCTGGCGGCGAGTGGATCAGCTCTATTGATCTGGAAAATGCAGCCGTATCGCACCCTGCGGTGTTTGAAGCAGCTGTTATTGGCCTGCCGCACCCCAAATGGGACGAAAGACCGCTTCTGCTGGTAATTTTGGAAGAAGGCAAGTCAGTATCTTTTGAGGAAATGCACAGCTTCCTGAGCGATAAAGTCGCAAAATGGTGGCTGCCCAATGATATGGTGGTGGTGGAGGAAATTCCGCATACTGCAACCGGTAAAATTTCCAAGAAAGATCTGCGTGACAAGTTTAAGGACTATAGTTTCCCGGACGCTTGATCTAGCTAGTGTAGGATTTGCAGAAACCTGGCTTCGGCCGGGTTTTTTGTTACTTAGTCATTCAATTCCTGGTCATTCATTGCTTAGACTTTCATTGCTTGCCCATCCAGTGCAGCAATTTTTTGGCTGGGTAAATCCATATAAGTCCTGCAATCAGATAGTAAGTCATCTGGAAAGCCAGATGCCAATCGCCGATCAAATTGCCTACACCTGCAGCTAAAAAAGCATAGAGCGTTAAACCGATGATCATTGCAGCCATGCCAATGAAACTGCGCGAAGATGGAGTTTGATGTTGATTACTCATGCTTTGACGGCTGCTTTCTTTGTTTTATCTTGAGAGGCCATGTCTTTGGCCGCACGTATAATGCGTTTGGTTTCATCCCACAAGGGCAGGGCCAGTGCATCATCAAACGAGAGTAAACAGGCGTCATCTGCATCCGACCCTGCAGCTAGCGTGCCAGCACGGTAGTAAGCCAGATAATCAATCAATACATAATGAAAGATAACAGAACCCGTTTTGTCATGCTCGATAAAATCAACCACATCGATAACACCGGCAAGCTCGACCTCAAGGCCGGTTTCTTCTCTAATTTCTCGCAGTACAGCGTCTTTGGTCGTCTCGGCCAATCCAACGCCTCCGCCGGGCAAGCTCCATTCGCCCATGCGCGGTGCTTTGCCGCGTTTTATCAGCACGATTTGGCCGTCTTTAACAACAACTGCTCCAACGCCGACAACAGGTCGTTCGGGGAATTCACGCTTGGTTTCCATAGTCTTGTCTCGCCGGGGTTAATGTGAAACAACCAACCTGTTGATAGTGATCTGAATAAATAGGTGAAGCAAGCCAAGATGTGCGGACGGTACACCCTGACATCCCCTAACGACGAACTGGAACGATTGTTCCAATTGCCGAACGGTGCGCCCATCCCGGCGCGGTATAATATCGCGCCGCGCCAGCCTGTTCTTGTTGTAAGAGTTGGCGAGCAAGGTGTGCGCGAGCTGGTTGCGGTTGAGTGGGGCTTGGTACCTGAGTGGAAGAAGGAAATCGGCGATAAACCGCTGATAAATGCCCGCGTGGAGACGATTGAAGCCAAACCTTCCTTCCGGTCCAGTATCAAGCGAAAACGCTGCTTGGTGCCCTTTTCCGGCTGGTACGAATGGAAAAGCGAAAACGGGAAAAAACAACCCTATTTGATTGAACCGTCAGACGGCAAGCCGAGTGCCTTCGCAGGAATATGGTCAACTTGGCACGGGCCGGGTGGTGACTTTTGGCTGGAAACAATGGCTATCGTTACCAGTGCCACTCTTGGCTCAATGAGGCGACTGCATCATCGCCGACCATTGGTAGTGTCGCCCGGTCAATATGACGCTTGGCTCCAGCCGCAAGACCCGCTACCGCGCGGCTTTTTGAATAGCTTCGGTTGGGTGGCGGAGACAGCGTTTCACTGGCGCACCGTCAGTACCCGCGTTAATAATGTACGCATCGACGACGAAACTTGCCTTCTGCCGGCTGAAGTTGACCCGCAACACTCGCTATTTTGAACCCAATACTCACTTTTTAAACAGGAAACCCAGCGTATGAGCGATATTTTTGATCAAAGCGCGGCCGTTTTCGCGCGGATTGATGGACCGTTCGGCCGCATTGTGCTTAATCGCCCAGACAAAAAGAACGCTATGTCACAGGCCATGTGGCACCGGGTTGCAAGCGCGGTGCAAGCGTTGGACGCCGCGGCCGATGTGCGAGTGATCATTCTATGTTCCTCCACGCTGGGCTCGTTCTCCGCTGGCGCTGACATATCAGAGCTGGAGACGATTGCGAGCGACCCTGAGCGCCGGGAGGCTAACCGACGCGCGATACGAGACGCTCAGCGAGGCCTCGCGCGGGCAAAGAAGCCAACCATCGCGCAAATTTCCGGCCCTTGTGTTGGCGGTGGCTGCGGCCTGGCCATCCACTGTGATTTTCGGTTTGCTGACGGGGATGCCCGGTTTGGCATAACACCGGCAAAAATCGGAATTATTTACCCGCTGAATGACACCAAACAATTGATGGATCTTGTGGGAGTATCAAACGCCAAATCCATGTTGTTCACAGGTCGGCTCATCGATGCGCTTGAGGCCAAAAGTATCGGTTTGATTGATAGGTTGGTATCAGCGGACCAGTTGGTGGCGGAAGTGGAAGTTTTCGCGCGTGAGCTGTCGGCTGTTTCGCAATATTCTCTCAACGGCATTAAACAGACCATGCAGCGTATATTAGACGGTCAGGTAGATGATGACCCGGCATCGGAAAATATGTTTGTAACAGCACACGAAAGCGTGGATGCAAAAGAAGGTGTTAAGGCGTTTCTGGAAAAAAGACAGGCAAAATTCACCTGGTCACAAGGTGACAGCGACTAACAAGCATCGTTAACCCGATGTTAGCGCTGCTCGTTGAAGTGCGCCAGTGCAGCTATATGCAGGGCACTGACCATGAAACCCAGGGCCCCGTTCAATGCCATGGTTACCAACTGCAAGCTTGATCCCGCAGTGCCGAACAGGCCACTCACGATGAAACTCGCAATAATTGATGCCATGAAAAATACTGCAAGGCACGCGGACAGGGGTATTACAGCTGGTTTGAATTTGCGCCAGGTATCTAAAAAGCCGATCGGTTTGTCCTGCGCTTCAAAGAAAACAGCATAGTTGGCGACGGCGTTGAGGATAATGGAAACCCAGATCAAACCAAGCCCGCCAGCGAACACCAGTGGCATTGCGAGAAACCCGATCAATGACCCTAATGTTATTACAATGGTTCCTCCGCCTACAAAGGCTAAGCCTGTTAACAAAGTTGCAGTGATGAAATGCCCAAATGATCTGGCAAAGCGTGTTGCATGCGCGCTGGTGTTGCCTTGTCCCGGAGTTAGGCCTCCCGGCGCAATGGCTCTTGCCCACGGTACCAGCAGCAAGGCACTGAGTGCTGTTCCCGCCAAATAAACCGCGACCAACGTTGGCAAACCGGCCTTCAATATTTCCAGCTCAGGTGAAAAATCCATGGGCTGGCCGTTTGCGCCTCGATCGGCGGTTGCGTTGGTGGCCGCTGTCAGCGCTTCGAGAATGGCAAAAGAAGGTTCGTTTAAAATACTTGAAACGGCACCGTATAATACGGCTAGCATTGCCGCCAAATGCCATCGCTGCAAACCGCGTTTGACGGCAGCGGTTAATAGCTCAGGTATATTAATGGGTGCTGGTTTCATAAAAGTCCTACATGCTTGTCTTGATATCCAAGTGCCAGAAGTTGAAACCCCTGACGTTTGTGCTAGGTCTGTAGCATAGCTTTTGTGTAAATGCTTGTATGTGTTTTTACATATTTTCAAAGAGGAGACACCACATGTTTCAGGGAAAAGTCGTATGGATAACCGGGGCTTCGTCGGGCATCGGTGAAGCAATCGCAAATGAGATGGCGGCCGGGGGTGCCCGGCTTATTTTATCTGCGCGGCGCGAGGCTGAACTGGAACGGGTAAAGGCATCCTGTGTGTCATCGGGCGCAACTCCGGAAAATGTATTTGTTCTAACGCTTGATGTAACCGATGAGGCTGCAATGGCGGCTAAAGTATCTGAGGCACACGGCAAATGGGGTTCAATTAATATGCTGCTGAACAATGCGGGTATTTCGCAGCGTTCGCTGTGTGTTGATACCGACATGGCCACCTACCGCAAACTGTTTGATGTTGATGTGTTTGGCCAAATCGCCCTGACCAAACAGGTTTTGCCAATCATGATAGAACAAGGGTCAGGGCATTTGGCGGTTACTGCATCTGTGGCAGGCAAAATAGGAGCCTCCCGCCGCACCGGTTACTGCGCGGCAAAACATGCGATGATGGGCTTTTTTGATGCGCTCCGCACCGAAGTCTCCCGGCACGGCATTCGGGTTACCACCATTACCCCCGGTTTTATACGCACGGCAGTTTCAGAGAATGCGCTCAACGGTGACGGTACCGTTTTTGGTGAAATGGATAAAAACATCGCGAGCGGCATGGATGTGACCAAATGCGCAAAAGTCATCATGCAAGGCTTAAAAAAAGGTAAATATGAGATACCGGTAGGCGAAGGTATTGAAATGAAAGCGCTTTTAATTAAACGTTTTTTCCCCAACCGTTTGTTTAAAATTGTGGAAAAAATCGGTTAGGCAAACTGAACCGCAGCGTTGGCGTCACGGCGATTGAGTTCCGGCTTTAGCTGTCCAGGTGGCCGCTTGGGCGTTGGCTTACATCATTATCTGTCCAGCTGTGGTCAGCGCTATCTAGCGCTGTAGGTTCGCGGTACTCACGGTAATCGGGCCTTGGCTTGCCCCAATCAGGCAAAAAGCGATCCCACCAGTGCAGGCTTAAGGTTGGTCTTTGACTGATACTTATTTTCTCGAAATTGACGGTGGGTTTTCCCGCACCAATATCCAGAAACTCTACATCCAGAACCTGATCATGTGCCAGCAACAGCTGTTTGTTGATAGTATCAAACCTGGGCTTGCGCCGATAAGCTGAACACCCAATTATGTAGCTTGTTTTTCCTTGGCTATCCGAGAGAGGTAGATACAGCGAGTGAACGCAGCGTTGTTTGCCGCTTTTATTGAGGATATTTTCCGTCATTAACGCGCCGCTGGGCTGATCCAATATGGCCTCATACAGTTTGGCGCTGTTTTCCCGCATGCTGGGTGTTGTCAGGTCAAACGAGTTAATGCCGACAAAGGGTGAGCGCCAACCAATATTTTGGCCAGTTCGGATCATCGACACATTCACTTGGTAGCGATGTTGGCGTTTCAACAGGCTAAGTCGGGGAATGACATCCCGCAGGTCTGTAGGCATAAGCGAGTGCCGCGCTGGAATAAGTGAGCCTTCGCCGCGCGGTAGTGTTTTCCAATACTCGAATAACTGTTCCAATACACCGGACAGGGGCATTTGTGCCTCCTCTCAGCGCCAACAGTATGGTTGACCCAGCTAAAGCATGAGCCTGTTTTTAAGCGATTTCAAGACAAGGTAGCTGACCTAATCTTGTTCAGTTTTTTTTCCGCGCTTCAAACGTTTGAATCTGCTGTGTGATTCCGGCTGCAATGTCGTTGGGTATCGGGAAAACCAAATGATACTGGGCAATTTTCCAGCCTGCGTCGGTGCGAATCAGTACACCCGTGCCCCGGCTGACGCCGTATTTCTCATTGACCAGCAATTCGTCAAACCAGGCGTGATCACCGTCTGGTGTTAAGTCAATATTCCGCTCGGTCATGCGGTAGACCCAGCCATTTGACTGCGAGGCATAGCCTTTAAATGTTGGTTTGTCCCAGCGTTCGCCTGCGTCGGTGCCCAGGAAAATAGCATCGTCGGTATAAAGCGCGAAATAGGCATCCCAGCTTGCGCTGCCTGCATTGGTGTGCAGTTGGTCAAGAACGCTGGATATGTCGGCCTTATCGTCGGCAGATGCCGTGAAGCTCGCCGCGAAAACTGCAATGATAAGTGCTATATATTTCATAATCTTACATCCTCAATGAAGCGTTTGTTAGTACCTAATGGGTTTCTTTGATCGCGCCAGATTTTACCCGTGCCAGATAGCTTTGCAAATCGCGTTTCAATTCTGGGGCCATCAAGTAAATACCGATGATATTGGGGATGGCCATTAAGAAGAACATGCTGTCCATCAAATCATACACAGTTTGCACGTCGAAAACTGCACCCGGGACCAACAAAACACAGTAAGTGACCTTGAAAATATTCATCGAGCGGCTGCTCCCGCCCCAGACAAATTCCCATACCTTGCTGGAATAGTAACCCCAGCTGATGATGGTGGAAAAACCGAACATAAAGGCCGCCACCGCCAAAACATAAGGGAACCAGCTGATGACACTGCCGAAGGCGGCGGACGTCATGGAAATGCCCTGTACCTCTTGGCCGATCATATAGTTGCCAGTGATAACGATCACCAACGCGGTCATTGTGGACACCAGAACCGTATCGATGAAAGGTTCCATCAGAGCAACCATGCCTTCTGACACCGGCTCGCGGGTTTTAGCCGCTGCGTGTGCCATTGAGGCAGAGCCAAGCCCTGCTTCGGTGGAGTAAACCGCGCGTTTCATACCAATGATGATGACACCGGCAATGCCGCCTGCAACGCCTTCGGGGTTGAAAGCACCGTTGAAGATAGTCATGAACGCAGCCGGAACTTCAGTGATGTGGCCTAAGATGATCACCAGCGCGCCGAGGATATAAATGCCCGCCATCAGGGGCACCAGCTTGGCGGTAACCCCAGCGATGGAACGGATGCCACCGATGATGACGACTGCGGTCAGGATCGCGATCAAAACGCCGAAGCCCCAAGCGGTAGCTTCACCCTCGAAACCAGTAACCGCGGCAATAGCCTCGTATGATTGGTTTACCTGGGCAATTTGCAGGATACTGGGGATCGCAAGAATAGCGTAGGTCCACGCCAGTGTTTTGCCAACTTTACCCCAGCCGCGTGCTTTCAGGCCGCGCTCCAGATAATACATTGGGCCACCAGCGACGGTACCGTCTTCGCGCACATCGCGGTATTTTACAGCCAGTGTACATTCAGCGAATTTGAGCGACATGGCGCAGAAACCGATGATGATCATCCAGAAGGTGGCCCCGGGCCCTCCGATGGAGATGGCGACCGCAACACCAGCGATATTACCCAGCCCGATGGTGCCCGACAGCGCGGTGGCCAGCGCCTGAAACTGGGTTACTTCGCCGGGGGCCATATCATCATGGTAGTGGCCGCGGACAATTTTTGACGCCTGCCGGAAGCTGCGCACGTTGATGAAGGCAAAATAAAACGTAAGCACCACCATGGGAATGCCCATCCACACAACAATCCACGGCATGGTAACGCCGTACACAATGATTTCGCTGAAAACAAAATTGTTAAAGGCATCGATGATTGATGCGCCGGTTTGCACAAAGGCTGAACCACTGTCATCCTGTGCAAAGGCGCTGGATGAAGCAGTGGCGGCGACCAGCGCAGCAAAAGCTGTGGTGATAAATCGATATACAGGCAACAGGCTATTCCCCCGAATGCACGGGCGGTAGGGCCGCCCGGTTGCTATTGTTGGATTTTCAACACCCTAGGCGACAGGCCCACACGAGGGAAGGGGAAAATATCAATATCCAGGAAGCTGCTTACTACCCCTCAAATTGTACAAAAATTTATAACGTACTCCTTCAGTCTCTACTGGTTGGCCATCGACATATCGGGGTGCATAGCGGAATTTCTTCGCTCCTTCGATAGATGCAGCTCTAAAACCGTTATGACCTTTAACTTCAACTGCGATGGGGTCTTTAACAAAACCATTTTTATCCACTGTCAATTCCACAATTGCATAACCTTCATCTCCAGCCCTCTGCGCGTTGCGCGGGTATGAAGGAGAAGGGAGATAGATTGGGAGGTAATCTTGATCGTCTGTTATTGGAGTTTTTGCACCGATAGCCTGACAGTGTTTGGTGGCCTGTTCTCGCATTCCCTGCTCTTCATACGCTCTTATCAGAAATGCGTGAATAGCCATCGACATTTGGCCATTTGGGACATTTGAATCGAAAGTGTCGAGGCTACTCAGCAAAGACTCCGTTGCAATCTCGTAATGCTTGGCAGCCAAATGAAACTTGCCGATGTAGAACTCTGTTTCCGCCAGCTTCGCTAGACCGGCATCTCCAGGCTGTGTTTCGAAGGTTTTTTTTGCGGCAGTGAGATAGCGATTGGCGTTTGAACGCTCTCCTACATTGAGAGCACTTTTGCCAACTTCCAACTGCAGTTTCCCTTGCCGCATTTTGTCATCAGGAAAATGAGTCTCTACGAGCGAAAGAGCCCTTTTATATATAGTAGATGCTTTTTTATTGTCGGGGGCTCGGTTGCTTTTCCCCGCCATGTCGGTCAATGGGCCAATCAGTTCCGCTGATTTTTTACCATAGACTTTTTCATACCGTTTTACGGCCAACTTGAATATGGGAAGCGCTTCTTTATCTTTTGTGATTAAGCGGCCGTAATTGAGTGTAAGCGCTGCGGTGTTTTTGTGGTCCGGTCCGTATACCTTTTCGCCGTACTCATAAGCTTGGCGAGCAAATTTGAGCGCGTCGTCAACTTCGCCTGCAGCCGCAGCCTGTTGGTACGATTTATAAGCCGTGCGAAATGCCTTTTTGTCGTCGGCTTTATCTGCCAGCGCCGGAGTTGCAATCGCCAAACTCAATGCTAATGCAGCTAACTTAATTTTCATGTTACGCCCCTATTCATCTAGCCCTCCTGAAAGGCTGACACAGGCTTTCGGCGCGTTCAAGACCTTAGTGAAATTCGTGATAATTTGTCAGGGAGTTATTTCTCGCCGAAGCGGGGCATCAGTTCAACAAAATTGCAGGGCCGGAAACGGCTGTCCAGCTGGCTTACCAGAATTTTGTCCCAGCCTTCTTTTACCGCACCGGTTGAGCCGGGCAGGGCGAACATCAGGGTGGTTTCTGCGATGCCGCCGGTGGCGCGGCTCTGGATCGTGCTGGTGCCGATCAAATCGTATGAGAGCATGCGAAACAGCTCGCCGAAGCCCGGTATGGCTTTGCTATAAAGCGCCTCAAAACATTCGGGGGTAATATCGCGCCCGGTAATACCGGTGCCGCCGGTTGAAATGATAACCTGAATGGCATCGTCGGCGATCCAGGCCTTCAACTGCGCCGTGATCGACGGTTTGTCGTCCTTGACGATTGTCCGTGCTTTAATGGTGTGGCCTGCGGCTTCGACCCGCGCGCACAGCGTGTCGCCTGAGGTGTCATCAGCCGGTGTCCGGGTATCAGAAATAGTCATTATGCCAAGGTTAACAGGAATAAATTCGCGGGTTTCATCAATCATCGGCGGTCACAGTCGCTTTCGCATTAATTTGGGTTAAATTTATCGCCCGAAGCATTGCATCGGGGGTTTCAGCGCTATCGATATTATCAAGCGTGGGCCAAGCGCCTGAGGCCAGCGTATCCAGACTGGGTGTTGGTTGGCCTAACCGCATACGGTATAGCCAGAAATTGGCCATAACCCGTTCGATATAGTTTCTGGTTTCATAAAAGCCGATGGATTCGATGAACAACAACGGATCAACACCAAAATCCACGTCGCGGCGCCACCCTGCCAAGCTGCCAGGCCCGCCGTTATAGGCGGCCAGCGCCATCAACAAGTTATCCTGCACATAATCGGTTGCCAGCAAATATTCGATATATTGCTGCCCAAGCGCGATGTTGAATTCGGGCTCGTAAAGCTGATTTTTGTTGCGTCGTAATAGCGCTCGGTTGTTGGTAATATAGCTGGCGGTGGCAGGCATCACCTGCATCAGCCCACCCGCACCAACCCGGCTGCGTGCGCGGCTACGGAAATCGCTTTCCTTGCGTACCATGGCGAATATAAGCGCCCGATCGACAGTGAAGCCACCTGCTGGTTGCCAGTTAGGCATCGGATAGCGGGTTGCGGTCGGCGCGGGGTCGCCGGTTCCGCCCACACGGCCCAGCCGTATTTGAATGGCAGGCAGGTTAATCGCTGTTGCAAAAGCGAGCAGGTCTTCCTGTACCGCAACACCTTCACGGCCCCAAAGCAGCCGCAGCTCTTCGTCAGCCACATCGTCCCGCCCAACCTCAGTTAGCGCTAACGCCCGCTTTGCCGCCGGAAACTGCATTAAATGGTCGACAGACTTTTGCTTCAGCGCTGGTACAGACCAGTCAATCAACGGTGTAATGCCCAGTTGCCGGGAGGCGATCAGCCCGTAAAAAGTTTCGTTGAATACCGCCGCGGCTTTCAGGTGTTCAACCGCGATGTCGGGTTTACCTATCCGTAGCGCTGTCCGGCCCGCCCAAAAGGAGCCGGCTGATGAAAGCCACGGACCCGCGCGTTCAGCGCCAGCCAGGGCCTCAAAATGCTCGTAAGCAGCGTCCAAATCCCCGCGCCGCCAGTTGGCCAGTGCTGCAATCCAGTCGACTTGCGGTACAATTTCACGTGACAAGCTAGCACCCAGTTCTGCCAGTTTCATGGCGCGGAAGTCATCGCCTTCATAATAATAGCTGGATGCAATACGCTCGAGGGCTTGGGTTTTTTCATGCGGAACCAATAGCTTGCGGGCTTCCATCGCCCAGTAACGTTTTTCTGCGCGCTGAGGGTTGCCGCCGCGAACATATTTTCTAATGTTGGCGAAAAAAGTTGTCACCGCCTTGGATTCGAGGCGGCTACGGCGCGGCAAGGTTGGTTTAGGTAGTGCCGATTGTCCGGTGACGCCCGGATATCTGGTTTTCTCCGGTGAGCGCGGTGCTCTGGCCCTGCTTTGACGCCGCTTGGCGAGGCGGTATACCCGCCAGGCATTGGGGTGGTCCGCATATCGCTTCATCCAGGCGGCGAGCTCACTATATTTGCTTCGGTACCCCGTTGGATGCATCAATCGCTCGAATTGGAGGTGTCCCATCAAAATCGGATTGTCGATGCGTTTGATCATCTTGTCGGCTTGTTTCCATTGCGCCTGTTGCTGCAGCTCAAAAATACGCTGATATCGCTTGATGTCTTCGTCGGATAATACTTGAGGGATTGATACGGTAAGCGCCGGTTTGGATTGCGCATTGGCAGGCAGTGCTGCGGGAAAAAGGCCGCTGATCAGGACCACGAAAGCATATATGTTCGCTCTCTGATTCATTCTGAAATCTCAGCAAACTTTTGTTTTGCGGCTAATATATCGCGCCATGCCAGCCCTTTTAGGTGTGGCTGGCTCATCAGATAATCCGGACTATAGATCGGCAGGCAGGGAATGCTGGTGCCGCCAACGTCGACGGCCTTCCACTTGCCGCGTAGGCGGGTAATTCCTTCGGTAGTCTGCAATAAGGCCTGTGCCGATACGCCGCCCAATAGAATAATCATTTTTGGGGCGGCAAGTTCTATATGCCTCAGAAGAAACGGTAGGCACATGCTGACAACTGCTGGATCGGGTGTTCGGTTGCCCAGTGGTCGCCACGGCAACAGATTGGTCAGGTAAATATTGGTGTCGCGGCTAAAACCAGCGGCGACCAGCATTTTATCAAGCAATTTTCCAGACTTGCCAACAAACGGCGTGCCTTGCTGATCATCTTCCCCGTCGGGTGCTTTGCCGATTACCATCACTGGGGCTTTGGATATACCACCGGAAAAAACCAGGTTTTTTGCAGAGCGTTTGAGCAATCCGCCGTCAAACTTGCTCATGGCATCTTTAAGTTCATCCAGCGAGGTGGCTTCTGCAGCAAGTGCGGCTGCGTGTTCGCTGCTTGCGCCGGTGATCGATTGCACTGGTTTTGCAACAACTGGCCTTGGTCCGCCGTTGCCGGTGCTGGCGGATGAGCCCGGTTTTCTAGTCGCCGCTTCACTTGGGTTAGCAGTTGGGGACCTGTTTGGAACGGCTGCGGGCTGTGCAATAGCTGCAAACCGGTCAACGGGCACGTCATCGATGGCTTCATCTGCCCCCATGGCAAGTTGCCACGCTAAAAGCGATACCGGATCAAATGCCTGAACCAGTGCAGGATCAGGGGGATTTGTGTCGTTAGCTGTCATTGTTGTAACTTTATCCTTCTTGGTCTTAACAATAACGGTCAATAGGGTGAAAAAGCATCAAAAATCTGGCGAAAAATAAAACCAGGCAAAATTCCTGTTGCAGCCAGGCGGCAATATGGCCCACTGCAAGTGTTTGACGTTTACTGGCGGCACGGGCATAAGACTTGAAATAGCAAGCTGTTGACCCAGTTTAGGGCACAGGAATGGCATGTTTGCGACGGCGGTGTGTAGCCCCGTGGCCGTATGAAGTAAGGAGCTTAACATGGAACGAGAATCCATGGATTTTGATGTAGTTATTGTTGGCGGCGGTCCGGCCGGTCTGTCATCGGCGATCCGCTTGATGCAATTGGCAGAAGAAAAAAGTCAGGAATTGACGGTCTGTGTGATCGAAAAAGGCTCCGAAATTGGTGCTCATATACTGTCGGGCGCCGTGGTTGATCCGCTTGCTCTAAACGAGTTGATCCCCGACTGGAAAGAGAAGGGCGCACCCCTCAACACGCCGGTAACCGACAACCAGCATTGGGTTCTGACTGAAGAAGGTAAAACGTCGCTGCCGCATTTTATGATGCCGCCACTTCTTTCGAACAAAGGTATGTACGCCACATCACTGGGTAATCTGACCCGTTGGTTGGGCGAGCAAGCCGAAGCCATGGGTGTTGAAATTTATCCTGGTTTTGCTGGCGCTGAGGTGCTGTTCCATGAGGACGGCCGTGTTAAAGGCGTTGCCACCGGTGATATGGGTATTGGCCGCGACGGCGAGCCGAAACAAAGCTTTGAGCCGGGCATGGAACTGCATGCAAAATACACCTTCTTTGCCGAGGGGTGCCGGGGTTCGCTTTCCAAACAGCTGGAAGACAAGTTCTCTTTGCGTGATAACTGTCAATTCCAGACTTACGGAATTGGCATCAAAGAATTGTGGGATATTGACCCCGCAAAGCATGTGCCAGGCAGGGTGATCCATTCGCAGGGTTGGCC
>JAJFIU010000024.1 GCA_021774695.1 Alphaproteobacteria bacterium
TCATTCTCAACTGACAGTTGGTTCGTTGGCGCTAGCTGGACCCCGATTGACGATATCCGTTTCCGGGCAAACTTCTCTCGCGCTATCCGGGCTCCAAACGTATTTGACCTGTTTGTTGGTGCAAATACCGGGTTGTTCGATTTGGCTGCGGGTGCAAACGGATTGTTTGATCCATGTTCGTCTGACACAGCAAATGGTATTGCCCCTGAAGCAAGTGCGTCCGCCTGTGCCAACACTGGTGTAACTGCTGCGCAGTATGGTAACATTCCTGATAATCCGGCTGGTCAGTTCAATCTGATTACCGGCGGTAATGCCAACCTTGTTGCAGAAACTTCTGATGCGATCACTCTGGGTGTGGTTTTCACGCCGAGCGCAGTTCCTGGCCTCAGCATTGCGGTTGATTACTTCGATATCCAAATTGATGACGCGATCAGTACGGTACCGGCACAGACAACTCTGGACCGTTGTCTTGACACTGGTAATACAACCTTCTGTGATCTGATCCAGCGGGATACGTTTGGTACATTGTGGTTAACCAATAATGCTCCTGGTGGCGGACTTGCAGGTGTGAGTGAGCAAAACGCCAACGTTGCTCAACTTTCCACCCGTGGTGTTGATTTAAACGTTACTTACTCCTACGAAATGGATGACTGGGGTACTGTCAACTTTGATTACCAGGCCACGTTCCTTGATAAGTTGGATTCAATACCGTTTGCAGGTGGCGACGCTATGGAGTGTGCGGGCCTGTATGCTGGCTCGTGTGGTTTACCAAACCCCAAGTATCGTCATCGTTTCCTCGCTACATGGAACATGAATGACCTGACCGTAGCTGCGACATGGCGTTACAATGGTGCAACCGATCTTGATGGTACACCAGGTTCTGATCTTGATGCTAACATCGAGACTCGTAGCTACTTCGATCTGGCAGCTAACTATCAGTTGACAGAAAATGTTAGACTGCGTGGTGGCATCAATAACCTGCTTGGTCAGGATCCACCATTGTCTACCAATGTGGGTACAGGCACAGGTAACAACAATACATACCCAGGTCTGTATGATGTAAGCCGTTATATGTTCTTCGGCGTAAACGTTGGCTTCTAAAAAGGTGTCAAATTAATCAGATGGAAGGCCGGGGTTCGCCCCGGCTTTTTTCTTGCCCGCCGCGCCCTTTGTCTTTTTGTTTTGAGCAGCAATGCAAGGATAAAATTCAAGCGCAGCACTGGCCTGAGTTGACGTCAAAAACCAGATCTGACACTTGATTCAGATGTACCTATAAAGCACTATTCGGGCAGTGAATGTGCTATTGAAGCTAGGCTTCTCCAGTTCACATAGATCGATAAGGGAACGCGGGAATACTCGTTCGGGGCAAAATATTTGCATTAGGAAACAGCAAGATGAATGCGAAAATAACACAGGCACAAGTCGACGCCCTCGTTCAATCCGGCCTTTCTGCTTTGCAGAAAAACAAGCCCGCAGAGGCACAAAAAGCGTTCGATCAGCTGATTGATCAAAATGTGGTAAATGCATCGATATGGCTTGGAAAAGCATATGCCTGCAGGGATTTGAATAATTTTCCTGCCATGCTGGACGCTCTGGACAAGTCGCTGGCGCTGGAACCAAGAAACCCCCGCGCATTTTTAATTAAGGCCACTTATTTCGACAAATTGGGGGACCTGACTTCCGCTTCGGCATTTTATCGAAAAGCGCTAAGTGTGGCACCGCCCCCGGCGCAAACGCCAGCAGACCTGAAACCTGAATTGGAACGATCAAAGCAACGCTGTGAAGCGCTGACTTCGGAATTTGCTGTTCATTTGGATCACCAGATGATGCCCCTAATTTCGGAGGCTGGTGACGGGGGCCACCGGGTGATGCATTCACTAGATTTGATAACAGGTAAGCGGCAGCGTTACGTGTCGCAACCCCAAAATTACTATTTCCCGGAGCTGCCCAATATTCAATTCGCTGATGCTGCCGAGTTTTCCTGGGTTAAGGAGCTGGAAGCTGCAACCGGTGATATTCGGCAAGAATTGTTAGAAGTTTTAAGGCATAACGGTGGCTTCAACCCTTATGTCACAGTTGAAGAAAATCGACCCCAGTCAGACCCGCACGGCATGTTAAACAATAATGACTGGAGTGCTTTTTACCTATGGAAAGATGGTGAAACCGTCGCTGAAAACGCGGCTTTGTGTCCCAAAACCATGGCAGCGCTATCGCGTGTTCCTTCTGCGCAAATTAAGGGTCGGTCACCTAACATATTATTTTCCTCTCTAAAGCCTGCGTCAAAAATTCCTCCGCATCACGGTCAGATTAACACCCGTTTTATCGGCCACCTTCCACTGATAGTGCCTGATGGCTGTGGCTTCCGCGTAGGCAACGAAACCAGAAAATGGCGAGAAGGAAAGGTCTGGGTGTTCGATGATACAATCGAGCATGAGGCTTGGAATGATAGCGATGAAACCCGGTACATTTTATTATTCGAAATATGGCGGCCGGAGTTGAGCGACATAGAGCAAAAATTGGTCGCTAACCTGTATGAGACGATAGACAGTTTTTAGTAATTTTATGATAGGCGCATTTTTTGACGACGACGTGGAATATCCAAATCTGCTTGGGTAACTCTGGTATCGTCTCAACATAAACGCAATAGCCGTTCCTGGCGGCAATCCGAAAGAAACCATTGAAGCAACAACGGCGGGACGCAAATTAATTTCGGCAATTGCAAGTACGTACGAAAGTTTCGGTGTCGGGCATATTGCCGCTATCTTAACGGGCACGCTCACCCCCAAGATTGAACAATGCAGGCACGGTACTATTTCAACGTTCGGCGTTGGTCAGGAATTTCCAGTGAATGATTGGAAAACGATCGCCCGCCAGCTTATGGCGCATGATTTTGTCATTGCTGACGTTAAGTATGGTTCTCTTAAAATTACACCCAAGGGGCGAACACTCTTAAGGGGCGAGGCAACCTTCTGTTTTCGGCCCGACGTGTTGCAGAAAAAGAAGGCTGGCGCCGCATTTCGCAAGCCCGCAACACGCATAGCCGATGACATACCTGATGGTACTAAAGAACTTTTCCATGCCCTTATTGGCGTTCGCGCTCGACCATCCGCGGCATAAACAATTGAAAAGCCGTCTAACCATCAACGTCCTAATTGACGGTGCGTTGGGGCTCAAACCAGAAATCTGGCGCGGTTTCAATATCCACTAGGCCTTCATCGTCAAACAGAGGGATAAACCGGTGTTCGATGATTTTCACACCGGCATTCTGCGTTTTCACGGTGGGTTCACGCGGGAACTCTTCCATATGAAAAAAGGCAATAACCGTGGGATAACCATTCTCGAATTCAAGCGGCAAACGAAGCTGTGAAAACACCATTCGGCTGCCATCCGCCACCGTTAATTCAGATGTCATTTCGGCGGCGAGTAAATCTGTTGTTACCCGCCGCGCGACCTCTGCGTGACGCGCCAGCATATCGGGGTTATCAAAAAAACCTCGAAGCGCAGACCCTCGCTCATCAAGGATAAAAAAGTCTTTCATATCGGTTCCCGAGAACTGAATGAACAAATCTGGAATATCAAAATCCCAATATACGATCATCGACCGTCGAAGAAACCGGCCAAAACTATCTATATTGACATCATCGCGCGAGGGAATACAGCCGCGCCCCTTGCTATCGGCTATCTTACGCCACGCTTCAATGAATAATCTGAATTCTTCTAACACTCGTTATCAACCTAACCACAAAAAAATCGCCTCCCATTCGTCCACTGGCACAAAACCCGTGTCCGTCGTTAGAACATTTGGCCCTTGGGTTGAGGTTTTGAGTGTGAGTGTTTGGCTCATCTGTTGATTGATATTAAACGGCTTGCTGTTTGTGTTGCAAGCGTCGCTGTTTGATTGTTTGGTTTTTGATCCTTTCTCGCCTGCTTAAGATAGCTTCTGCTCTACCGAAGCACGCGTCAGCGGGTGTTACGTTGTTCAGGCTCTCATGGTAGCGCAGATGGGTATGGTATGGACCTAATCAAGGTCATTGAAACAGCGATTCAATATACTTTATGACCACTAAACCATCCCGATATTTACCCAGTTTCGCGTAACTACCGGAAAAAGTTGGGGGGAAGGCTATAAAAGCACTTAATTGCCTCTGGTGGCCCTTAAAATGGGTTTCCGTGCTCTTGCACCTAGCATATTTTCTATCACTTTATTTTTTCTAAAATTTATTATTAAGCAAAATCAAATAGTTATACGCCTGCCGATCAGGCTCATAACCTGAAGGTCATAGGTTCAAATCCTACTCCCGCAACCAATATACAACCTCAGTCCCTTGGACTGGGGTTTTTTATTGTCTGGGTATGTCGATTTAAACCTATGTTCGGCCGAAGGGCATTGTGAAATAATGGCTTGTAGGCAACACGAGGAGTGCAAAGCACCCGCAGTGGTAAATCCTACTCCCGCAACCAACGGCAAAAAAGAACTCTCAATGGACTCTTGCTGTCCGGATGGCTATCGATAAAAAAATACCGATGGCAGAGGACCATCGGTATCAAGTGAACGGGGAAGAAGGAGAGGCCAAGGTACTGTATGGCACCGCAAACCTTTCAGGCTTCCTGAGGGCAGGAAGCCCAACGTGCCAAAAGGCGTCCTGTAGATAGCTTTATAGTTGAGGGACTCGATCTCCTAGAAATCGATACTGATCGCGTCCATCAGTGGTCCGCCTGGCTCAAATCCACCCATAGAGAACCAGCTTTCGTCAGCGGTGTCGGTGACGCCCTCAAGTAGAATACTGCCCGTATTCCAGCTTATCAGCGTGTCGCCGCCAGTTTGCTTGATCGTCAGGTCGGTAAATTCCAGCCCGGTCGCTAACAAATCCAGCATGTCCTCATCCGGGTTGAAGTCGGTGACGACATCGTCGCCGGATTTGCTGTCGAAGCCGTCCCGGCCCCAGCCGCCGAAAGCGAAACTGTCGCCGCCCTCGCCGCCGGTGAGCGTATCATTGCCCGCGCCGCCATTGAGATAATCGGAGCCCTTGCCGCCCGAGAGCTTGTCGTTGCCGTCGCCGCCGTCAAGACCGTCCCGGCCATCACCGCCGGAGATGACATCGTTGCCGGCGTAACCATTGACATAATCGTCAGCGTCGCCGCCCTTGAGTGTATCGTTATCCTCGGTGCCTTCGATCACAGTGATCTCCGGCATGATCGGCATAAAGTCGTCGCCGTTGGGAAAAAGGCCATTGTCGGCGCCGTCACCCGGCTCTGGCATGATCGATACCGGGCCGTCGCCGCCGGGGAAAAGGCCATCGTCGGTGCCGTCGCCCGGCTCTGGCATGATCGATACCGGGCCATCGCCGCTGGGGAAAACACCATTATCGGTGGGGAAAGGACCGCCCGGGTCGGTTGAGGGGGTACTGTCCGACTGTCCTCTAGCCTGTGGTAACAAAACGTTCATCTGTTCGTCCTCCAAATAAAAGGCCTGGTTCAGAATAAAAGGCCTGGAATATTTCAGCTATTTGCTCGTCCAGAAGCAGGAACTGACGGTACTCGGGGCTGTTCTTGGGAATTGTGCCATAGTGTGAATTGCCCGTTTTATCGAACGCCATAAAGTGTTCCCTCAGTTCCTGCTGCCGTTGGAGCAGCGCTTCAAGCGCCTCCATCAGGGCGCTGGGGTCCGCGCCCATTCGTTTCAATTTTTCGCCATTTCCATTCTTTTTCATGACGAAGCTCCCAAGGTTGATATATGTTCCGGGCGGTCAATCGCCCGTTACCATCCGCTGGTATTAAAGAGACGGCACGGCAAAGATATCACCCCCATCCAATAAGGCTTTTTTTTTGAAAATTCAGGCATGCAGTAAAAGGCTGTGTGTCAGAACGCCCAACTCACCTCAAGGCCAATGGTGCGCGGGCGAGGCGGCGTGTACTGATTGCCGGTTCGCAACCCTAGGCTGGCGACAATATCGGGCTCGATGATGGAACCAAGTGCCTCCAGGCTGAAAGGATTGCCGAAGGCAAAGATATTGGCCTTGCTGTTGAATAGATTGTTTATAAACAGCGACAACCCCCAGCGATGATTTTGGAGCGAGAAACGCATGTTGGCGAGATGATAGGCGTCCATCCGCGGGCTGTTGTTTTTGTCAAAAAGAAGATCGGCGCCACCGACATAGGAATAGTCGGCCCCTATTGAAGCCATCAGTTTATCGGTCAGATCAATGTCATAGCGCATGGCCATGCCAACGGAAAAATCGGGCGCTCCCGGCAGGGGGAGGCCCACTTGTGTGCCGAATTTGCCGTCGATCGTGCGGGTAATTTTGGAATCATTCCAAGAAACACTCGCCTGCAGCTCGAAATTGCGATCATGCCGGTACAAGAAATCGACCTCGATGCCCATGTTCCGGGCGTCCCCGACATTGCCAATGTCCGGCAGGCCTTCAAAGGTAAACTGGGTAGACTGTATCTTGTCCCAGGTGGCATAAAATACCGAGGCATTGAAAACCAGCCGGTCACCAAGATGATGCGATTTGAGGCCCAGTTCAATATTGGTGAGCTCGTCCGAGTCAAAATTATCAAGAATACCACTATCGATAGGCGGCACAGGATCTTCTGTCGGCACTCCGGGGTCGGCCCCGGGCGTGCCAGAGTCGTCGGGCGCGCTGGTTCCTGCCGTCGGCACCCCGGGGTTAGTGGGAAGTGCTATCTCGTCCAGCGGACGTATGCCGACCAAATTAATCCCGCCAACCCGGTAACCTTGGGAGAATTGCGCATAGAGCATGAGGTTTTCGTCGGCATGGTATGCCAGAACGAATTTTGGCGTAAAACCGGATTTTTTCTGTTGCCCTGCAGCATGGACGATGGGGTCCGTTCCCGCATCGTCGATATCCGACGTCGCATCATCATTGTAGTGAAACCATCTGAGCCCGCCGGTGACGGACAGTTTCCGGTTGAGATAATATGTCAGTTCGCCAAAAACGGCGACTTCGTCCAAATCGTCCATCAGTCTTTCGGAATAGATGGTATCGGTCGGTCCGAAAGGTAAATCCTGCGCGGCGCCTTCAATCGTCAGGCTTGAACCAACCGTCTCATTGCGGCGAGAAAAGAAAGCCCCTGCAAGCCATTCCGCCCGTCCTCCGGGTCGGGATCTGAGATGTGTTTCATGGGTAATCGTCTCGATATCGCGCTGGATTGAAAATGCGCTCGGGGTAACATCGAGCCCGATCAATTTCGGGACGGCGAAGGATCCATCAAAAATCGTATCTATGTCGCGGCTCATCCATGATGTCGACGATACGATGTCGCCCCAACCGAAGCCCGCGTCGATGGTTCCATAAATTTGTAAAAGTCTGTCATCGCGGGGTTCGCGCAGGTAATTGTCGCGCTCAAGACGACCAAGGTCGCCGTTATAATAATTGGTATCATCCGCCGCATGGGTCTGAAGGTTCGTCCCCAAGCGGAAATTCCAGTTTTCACCGGGCTTTATGGCGACCGCAAAGCGACCGCCCCATGTTCTGGTGCGATTGACGTTGGGAATACCGAGGCGAACATCATCAATATAACCTCCGTCTTTTTGATAATAAGCAACGGACCGGACGGCCAGCGCATCGTCGATGATCGGAATATTGATCATGCCGGTAACATCCTCAGAGGTATCGCCGTTTTCGGTAATCGACAGGGCCGATGAAATGCGCATTTCCATCTCGTCCAAATCCGGCTTGCGGGTGACGATACGGTAAAGTCCGCCGATCGCACCAGAACCATACAAGGTACCCTGAGGCCCGCGCAGTACTTCCACGCGCTCAATATCAGCAAGCCTGAAGCTCGGCTCGGGGGCGTTATAGGTCACGCGAGTGTAGTCCATGTAGGTGCTGACGAGCGACTGGGTGCGGCCCGAAAACGCGCCGTCCGAGAGCCCGCGAATAACTATCTTGTTGCGACCGCTTCCTTGGCTGGTGGCCGTGATGCTGGATATCCTGTGCACGATGTCACTGGTCGAGGCGGCGCGCAGTTGCTCCTGCTGGTGGCCGGAGATCGTACCAATTGAATAGGGCAGATCCTGAACGGCGTCGACACGTTTCGTTGCGGAAACCAGTATTTCTTCAATGAATTGCCGACCATCGTCATCGATATCCGATCCGAGTTCACCATTCGGCACCCCCACGGGAGCCTCGGGTTTTCGAACGATGCGAATCGAGCCGGATGGGAGCAGCCTGAAAGTATATGGTGTACCTGCAAGAATGCGAACAAGCGCATCTTCCAGAGCGTAACTGCCTTTCAAGGGTCGCGTGTGGCCATCGCGGTAGGAAAGGCGAGGCATTCCGATCGAGATGTCGGCCTGTTTGGCGAATTCTACCAGCGTCTTGCCGATAGGCGCTCGATTCAGATCGAAGGCGACGAGCCCTCTTTCTACCGCCGATGCGGGAAACGGCACCAGCGCCAGCGCGAAAAGCCATATCATGCCTTTCGGCAGTTTATGGAAAAGATAACTGCGGTTTGTCGTCATAATATATATTCGTGTCGCTATCTTTCGGTACGTATTATGATGGTGTCGTCTTTTTGCTCAACGGTGACCGGGAGCAAATCTTCCAAAAGTGCAAGTGCGGCGGCCTGGTTGTCTGTTTTCAGCGCACCGGAGAATGTCAGAGCATCGGCACCGGCGCCTTCAAGCCTGACTTTTGTCGGGAAATAGCGGTTCAGGTCGCTCACGATGCGCTCAAGCGCGACATCCTCGTATGCAAGATGACCGCTTTTCCAGGATGTGGCGGCGCCTGCGTCAACCAGATGAATATCGTTTTGTACCGCACCTTCCCGGTGCACAAGCTGCTGCCCACGCGTTAACCGGTCCATGGCTTGAGACACCGGTTCGGCTACAGACGACTGATCTGGCGATACTTCGACGATGCCTTCGGCAACCGTAATCGTTACCGTGCCCTCATGGCGCAGGATGTTGAAGACTGTGCCGACCACGCGGACCTTGCTATCACCAACCGTAACGACGAAAGGCCGTTTTTCATCTTTTGCCACTTCAAACAGGGCTTCGCCGTATTCGAGCCGGGTTCGTCTTTCGCCTTTATCCAAATCAACAACAATTTTGGAATCGGTATTGACGTGCACTGTGGTGCCGTCGTTCAGCGTAACAAGACGTTCCTCGCCAACACCGGTTGTGAACTCTCCGGCAAAAGATGAATCGTTGGTAAAATTCCCCATGCTGACGAATACGAGTAGAACGGCGGCTACAGCAGCCGCGGCTGCGCCAGTCCATTTTTGCCGCCGAGACCATCGCCATGCGGCGTCGATCACCGTGCTCTCCGATACGGCGGAGGCTGCCTCAAGTGACGCGATGATCGCCTCCCGCTTGTCAGCGAGCTCGATATCCAGGTCTTCGATACGATCGTAGACAAGCCGATTTTTCTCGTCTGCGCCGAGCCATTCAGTAAAAGCGAGCCAATCAGCTTCCGTCGCTTCGTCCGAATGCAGGCGCGTGTGCCAAACCGCCGCGCCTTCTAGCCGCCTGTCTTCTGCTGTTATTGCTGATTGATCGATCATAAACTTGTGGTCTTCTATGTGGTTAAAGCCTCCGCTTGGTCTACCCTATACTCAAGAGACGCCGCGGGCACCATATCACCCCCACTCATCAGCATGGACGATATTCGTTTTTGTTCACGGCAAAGCTAATCTTCATCTTTCAGGTGATGAACCAGATATTTTAGCGCCTTCGCCATGTGTTTTTCGACAGTACTTCGGGATATTCGGAACTTTTCGGCAACTTTCCGGTGGGTTAGCCCTTCAAACTTGTGGGCGATAAAAACTTTCCGGCACTGGGGTGGTAGGCCGTCCAGGGCCGCAACAATCCGGGCGACTTTCTTTTTGGCGTCAAGTGCAGCGTCGGCATCTGGCTGATCAAGAACAGGCTCGCCACAGACGGTGTTATGATTGACGTCGCTCCAGTCCTTGTCGCGAGCGCTGCGCCGCAGCCGCCCCCGGCGATGATCAAGCGCCATGTTGCTAGCGATACGGTATAGGAATGCCGCTGGATTGGTGATTTCCTGATCGAATGACGAGCGGTTCAGCCTGAGATACATCTCCTGGATGATGTCTTCAGCGATTTCTTCGTCTCGGAAACGGGCAACCAGAAAACGCTTCAAAGCCTCCCGTTTTTCAACATATGCCTCAATCACCGTAGATTTTATGTCGTCGCTCAAGCCCATTCCCCAATAAGCTGGATCGCTGCAGATTTGCGGTGACCGGCGTATCGCCATCTCCTATAAAACACATCGAGGGCGTCGGCAACGACACTTTTGTCTTGGCCCCGTCGTGCCGATGAGGTTACAGATGATTTTGAAGACGCCATCATCTGACGGAATTATCTATGCTGCGGTGACATTTGCCGACTTTTATCGAGCAGGCAGGGGTTTCCTCCATCCACAATCACTTTCCACGCGCCGCCACGTTTCGTCCATACGGTTATGTATTTCCCATAGTTTTCCTGAACGGTGCCATCTATGAACTGGCTGAAAACATAGGTCCTCCATGTATAAGCCAGGTCGCTGGATGTTGCGACCATGCCGACCTGCAGTGTCCAGACAAGTGTTGCTCCCTTTAGCATATTGCGCATACAGACAAGAACCGCAGACCATTGGATGATCGAGCGCTGACAGTATTTGTTTGCGGGTCACCATCGCCTGTCTCTGCCCCGGTTCGCACTAAAGTATGTACCGGTGTGAACACAGCCTACCGATAGGATGAGAAAGTGCGCAACCAACAAGCTGGCTAAAATATTTTACCGAGTGCCGTTGGCAAACTTGTGGCGTCAGAGTTTTCCGTCGTTTTTGACATGACCAACTGACCGGCGGTAACGGCACTGACACATTGCATGGCGGCACCGGAAATAACACCATTTTGCAGGGCCGGACGACACTGGCAACGATACGGTTGACGGCGGTGCGGATGCTGACAAGTTCGCGTTTGGTAACACCAGTGGCAATGACACGATCACTGACTTTAATAGTCTGACAGGCGTTACAGCTGCGGCTATTGCGACCACGCGGGACTGCCAGACAAGCGTGCTAATTGACTTGAGCGATGGCGACAGTGTATTCTATCATTGGTATTGCCATCGTTGATCTGATAGCTAGCAATGTGAATTTCCAGGAAGAATGTGGCGGTTGTTTCCCAGAACTGTGACGAGTCTTTTTGGGCTATACATGTGGCTCGAATTTAGCAAATTGCGTCAGAAGAGCCTTAAAATGAGTTTTTAGAATCATTCAGCTAGCATATTTTCTATCACATTATTTTTTCATGAAATTTATTACTTAATAATATCAAATAGTTATACACCTATCAATCAGGCTCATAACCTGAAGGTGAATGAGCATACTGGTTCGGACGGAGAGCTTCCCGATAACGACGCTCGGAGGCAACACGAGGAGGCGAAGCCCCTCAATGGTAAATCCTACTCCCGCAACCAAATAAAAAAGGCCCGTCATCGTCTTTGAAATAAGTCGTCTGGTATGAAAGTGTGCCAGAGCGCTAGGACAGCGTCGGCCATAAGTTTCGAAATTGTCTTTCCTTACGGTTGTATCCTCACTACTATAATGAGGCCTATGTGTAATTCAGTCGGATCAAGGATTAATGCAGGATAATTATTTGTTTGCCGACGCGCAGGAAGGCGACTTCCCCGCCAAGCCCAGTGTTGCGCCAACAGAGAGTTGGAAAGTTCTCATTGTTGACGATGAACCTGAAGTGCACACACTAACGAAGCTCAATCTGCACAGTATTGGCTTTCGAGGCGGGAGCATTGACTTTTTGAGTGCTTATTCAGCTAAACAGGCCGAGGAAATTCTTTCCGAAAACTCTGAAATAGCGGTTATTCTCCTTGATGTTGTGATGGAGAGCGACAATTCGGGCCTTAAACTTGTCGATAAAATCCGAAACGAAATGGGAAACAGCAAAATTCGCATCATTTTGCGGACTGGCCAGCCGGGCCAAGCTCCTGAAGCTGAGGTTGTGCTGAAATACGATATCAACGACTATCGCTCGAAAACCGAGCTGACTCAGGAACGAATGATCACAACGATCATTGGCGCTCTTAGAAACTACGCAGACATGCAGAACCTAGAGCATGGCGAGCGCCATCGCCGTTATATTGAGGCAAAGTCGGCGGCCCGTTCCCTGTTCCTCGCTTCCGTTAGCCACGAAATCAGAACACCGATGCACGGTATTCTCGGCACACTGGAGCTATTGTCTAACACCAAACCAGACGAGGATCAGAATTCACTAATCAAAATTTGCAAGAGTAGCGCAGGGTATCTTCTTGAAATAATTGATGATATTTTGGATTTCTCCAAGATTGATGCTGGCAAGCTCCAGATCGCTGAAAGGTTGGTAAGTCCGACTGAGATGGTCCACAGCGCGGTTGACCAGTTGGCTTCACGTGCTTGGCTGAAAGACGTCGAACTTATGGTCTATGTCAAGCCTGATACGCCAACATCTATTGAATGTGATCCCAAGCGGGTGAGCCAAGTGCTTATCAATCTTGTTGGTAACGCCATCAAATTTACCAATCAAGGACACATCATTGTACGGGTAGGCAGCCAAAAACTAGACGATGATCTACATACGTTACTTATCGAAGTCGAGGACACCGGGATTGGCATGACCGCTGAGCAGCAATCCAGGTTGTTTACACCTTTTGAACAAGCGAGCGTTGACAGCAGTCGAAAATATGGGGGCACGGGATTGGGCCTGGCCATCAGCCGCAGACTGGTCGAATTGATGAAAGGAACCATCGAGTTGGAAAGCGATCCGGACATCGGTTCGACTTTTCGCTTTTCCCTACCCGTCAGAGTTGCCGACACCGCCCAAACAACAACCGGGAGGCTAGAGGGTCGCAAAATCATGTTGATTGGCGACGCGACCAATAGCATGCGAACAGTGGCCTCTATATTGAACGACGAGCGGGCAGACTTCCTTCATGTCAGCGACGCTTCCCAAGCCTCGGACAAATTGCTGACCGGCTTGGCAAAAGGGCAGCCGGTAGAAGCAATTCTGATTGATGAGACAGTCAACGACCACCACTGTATTCACTGGCTACGCGAAATTCGGGAACGAGAACGATTGGCGGACATTCCAGTGGGCGTCATGATTCGGCGCTCAAGCCGGTCACTTATTTCTCGGTTACGCAGCTACAAAGTGAACCAAATTGTTATGAAAGTGATGAGGTCGGAGGCATTAGTCTCAGGAGTTAACAACCTAGTCAACCCAGAGTCCGCCAAGATAGCCGGTGAAACCGCCTTACCAAGCGCTGACAATGCAAATCTGGTGACCGAAGGTCTGTCCCGAATAAGATTTCCTGGCGCAAAAATATTGGTGGCGGATGATTCACGAACAAATCAGTTTGTCCTGCGCAAAATGCTAGAACATCTGTCTGTTTCTGTTCGAATAGTAGAAAACGGAAAAGACGCCATCGAGGCACTGACTGAAGGTATAGGTACTTTCCATTTGGCCTTTATAGACTGCTTTATGCCAGACATTGAGGGATTTGAAGTTGCTCGTCGACTTCGACAAAAAGAAAATGGCGGTGGTGATCGAATGCCAGTGATTGCCCTCTCGGCAAGCTTCCTGCCAGAGGATATTCAGATGAGCAAGGAGGCTGGCATGGACTGCTATGTCAGTAAACCAGTTGATATTTCCACTTTGGCAGACGTTCTCGACAAATGGTTACCAAGCGCATGTCAACGCGTGGAAACAAGTCACGATGAGGCGCTTGTGCTTGAACAGTATCCTCTTCTCAAGTCAAAAACTGGTAAGGTATCTATTGTTGAGGAAGCCGAAAAAGCTGGAATCGATCTCACAAAATTGCTGGAAGTATACGGCGATTTGAACACTAGGTCACGTGTATTGGTTGAAATGTTTATGCGTGATATTCCGCTCTTTATTCGGGAATTGGAAACCGCAGTGGCCCGTAAGGATTCGGAACGGGTGCGGTATTCAGCTCACTCCATCGCCGGCAGTTGCGGTGTTGTCGGTGCTTTTCATCTTGCAGAAGGCGCTCAGGCAATTGAGTATAATGTGCGCGGCAATAACTGGGATATAATCGGCAAACTAACCCCGCAGTTGATGGGGCAATGTGAGGCCGCTTGCCGCTTTTTCGAGGTTGTTGACTGGAACGAATAATCGGTTTTATTTGACTGGCGAAAGATGCGGTTTATCCGGATCGAGACCTGTTGAAACCCATTCGTCCACTATCAAGTGCTCAAACTGATCTGAGCCAGCTAACTTGCCACGCGCCAGTCCACGTGCAATCACACTACATCGGTGCATACCGAAGCCTAATGCCGTACCCAAACCATCGGAGGCGGGGTCCTGCGCCCAGGAAATACCGCGCCGTATTTTGCACGTGAATTCTGGAACCGGTTTTCTCAATGGTGGATCAAGTGACATAATTTCATTCACTAATGATTGCTGCAAATCTTGTATTGACGTACGCGGGAAATACGCGACTAATGTATCGCGCCGGGCATAACGGGTGGGTGAATTGAGAACCTTTACGAAGGCAGGTAGATGATTTGCTTCTGCCCATTGCAGAATAAAACGAAATACCGGAACGGCCCCATTGACCGCTATATTGAAATAAACCCTATCCTGGCCACCAGCCTTATCCGGCACGCCACATGCACTAATTCCAGTGAAAAAGCCGGGCGAGGCATAGCGTCTGCCCGTGGGCATCCTAACTGAAACAGTCTGCTCACCTTCAGTGTCATGGAGCCATTCATCATTTGTGACTGACAACCCAATACCTTGCCGTTCTATAACCGCTGCATCATTGTTTCGGGTAATCAGACGCCAGCCGGGGCAACAATAAAATGGAGATGGTAGTGCAGCAGAAAATTGGTTCGCTAAAGCCGTGTCTTCCAGGCTCTCTATTAATCTCGCCGCAGTGCCGAGGGCGCGGGGTTGATGGTGGCTCAAATTTCTTAAACCCTGATAATAATAGCGATATAAAAAGGATGTAAGCCTTCGTTGATCGCCCAATACAGCCACTTCACCAATCTGTCGATGAATCCAACCTTTATCTGGATCACAGGACAAATCTCGATCGATTTCAGCGATTAATTTGCGTATACTCATCATAGTATCTTGTTGCCCTCGTCCTGCACGAGCAGATGGATAGTCCTGCTGGGTTGGCTGACAAGCTGGCGGGCTAATGATAAAAGAAGAACATCGCGGCCAGTATACTGGCCGCGTGTATAGAGGATGTTTTTGCTACGCTGAAGGATCGCGTGACCAGCAACCCTGCTCATTTGGTCCATGGTAATGGCGGGTAAACCCCATTTATTCGAAGCGATGCTATACGCAGTCTGCATTTGGTTCCACCAACTCGATAGATATTTCCATTCGCCGGTGCTAGCGCCAATAGCACTATCGAGCGAAGAGGCCGAGCTGTCGACGTTGCTAACCCACCGGCGAAGCAGTGAAGCAAACAAGTGGCCCAAGTCCCAAACAGGGTCGCCGACCCCAGCGAATTCCCAATCGACAATGTGAAACGCAGCCGGATCTGTTTGTGTAATCAACAGATTGCCACTTTGAAGGTCTCCGTGAACAGCACAGACCAATTTAAGCTGACGAACAAGCTCCTCCAAGCCCGCTCGGCAAGCCTGGCTGGTTCGTATAAAAAGATCTCGATCAAGGCCTGGCATGTCTGCATATGCGCGCGGCGTAAGCGGCGTCATTGAGCAAACACGCAGGTGTGGATTGCGGGCACATGCCGGCATACTGTCATTTTTTTTTAACTGTTCCGCGCCGGCGCCATGAAATGCGCCAAGCGACTTGCCTAAGACTTTGGCTAAATCATGAGTGAGAAGTTCAACTGGCGCATTTTTGAACGAAACGACATTTTCAGTAAAGTCACAGACCAGCCAACCGTTGCGATTAAGCAAAGTTTTAGGGCGATTACAGAACGTTGACGCTGATGTCTCGATCCTATAGCGGTCAAGCCAAGCATCACCCACGGAACAATCATCGTTGAGTTTCTTTGCGAAAATCGACGCACCCTCATCAGTGACAATATGAGCGACTGGATGCCGGGCAGGTAAAAGTGTGACAGAGCACTGGTCATTGCCAGACACAAGACCTGCTGACACTAAGAAAGCGACGATTTCCTCTGAAAGTTGTTTTTTTGTGGTCATTCTCATGCGCGGTCAATAGGTTACTACCCATAGATAAGACTACATCATGGTGGGGTAAATGAGAAGACCTGGTGGACTGAAGTGGTCGACATTGCTAATGTTGTGTGTGTGTGTTTTGCTGCCTATGGCTTCCGCAAAGGCGCAAGAAGGATATGTGAGCTCTCAGCTGCGATTTCATAGTTTCGGCCCCGAGCATGGACTGGTGCCGCAAGAGCTGTCATCGATTGCCCGCGATTCACAGGGGTTTGTTTGGGTTGCCACATATGCAGGCCTGTTCCGGTATGACGGATACCGTTTTAAACAATTTATCCATGATCCGGTCGATGCAAATTCGCTGAGTGGAAATCGCGTGAGAAGCGTGGTGGTTGACAAGAAAGATCGGGTCTGGGTCGGCACGGAATCTAACGGCGTCACTATGTATGATCCCGCAACTCATACATTTCTCAGATATGGAAATGATCCCGAAAATCCGGAAAATTATTTTGCAGGCCAAACACTTTTCATAAAGGAACTTCCTGACGGCAGCATGGCCTTTTTGGTATTCGGCGACGGTATGGTCCGAATTCTGCCAGACTTAACGACGCTGGAGCGGTATCGTCACGATCCCGCAATTCCTGGAAGCCTGAGCAGCAACGTTTGCCTTGCCGCGGACGTTGATCCGGCTGGGCAGCTGTGGGTAGCTTGTCTCGGTGGTACTCTTCAACGGCTCGATACTAATACTCGAAACTTCGTTGGTTATCAGGAACGGGTGGAGCCCGGCGTCACTGTACCGCTGGACCGCGTCACTGTTATCATGTTTGACCGGAACGATACGATGTGGCTTGGTACAGACGGCATCGGCCTGATGCGGAAACCATCAGGCCCTAACACGCTCGAGCATCTTCATCCTGATACGGCTCCCTTTCCGCTTACGCCCGATTTCGTGACTAGCCTGATGGAGGATGAAGATGGCCATATCTGGGTTGGGTACCGCGACGCTGGTATTGATGTTATAGACTGGTCCAACCAATCAAGTAGCCGGGTCGAACACGTTCCAGGACGCGACAGCAGTCTGAGTTCAAATAATACTTTTGCGATCACGCAGGACCGGGAAGGATTGATCTGGGTTCCAACTTGGGGAGCTGGATTGAATGTTGCGAACCCTAGAAATGTTGACGTCAAAATTTATGAAAGCGCCCCGAAGTCTCCAAGTGTTTTTTCTTCGAATTCAGAGATACGTATGTTGCATGAGCTGGAAGACGGGCGTCTGCTGTTGGCCAGCAGAGATAAAAAGCCGGCATTGTTCAGTCGCGACGGTGATCGTCTCGTTCTCGACAGAATATTGCAACTGCCGCCAGGTGATGAACCTCCAGTGTGGGTTTTTTCTGCGCTGCAAGACCGCGACAGCCGCATATGGATTCCAACAGTGGGGCGTGGGCTTTACATCTACGACCTGATGACGAACAACGCTAATCTGGTCCCTGGCACAGACAACTGGAACCTTATATCAATATTTGAAGATGGCAGCGGTACTATCTGGACATCGGAATTCTCGCGCGGAATTTTCACCATCAATTCTCAAACACTGAAATTGCAGCCAATTGGCTCTGAATTTTCGGGTGTCTCGCCTCAGGATTTGGGTCCGGTTCTGGATATGCTGGAAAGCGCCGACAAGACTATTTGGATGGGCACACGGTCGGGCGTTTTCAAATTATCACCTGACCGGCGCGAACTGACCCGTGTTCAAAGCATCTCCGAAGAGAGCAATCAGGATCGGATGCGTAGCGCCCGCGCGATGACCGTTGATCGAGCTGGCCGCCTGTGGATAGCCGGCGAGCAAATATCCTACACATCTGAACCATTTGCTTCTGAACCAGAGTTCATATTCCCTTTCGACAATACCCCCTATAGCGCCGCCGCAGCCAATACTGTTATGGAAGATGACGCTGGTCGTATGTGGTTTACAATTCCGGAAGGCATTTTGGCGTTTGACTTTAAAACCGGGCAGACAACGCTTTTTGATGACAGTATGGATGTACCCCTGAATGCACCGGATCAGGGAGCTAAGATAACAAGTTCGAATGATCTAGTGTACGCGGGTATACAGCGCCTTACAATTGTGTCTCCAACAATCTTTGATCGTAACAAGATCATCAAGGCACCCTCTATTACGCGGTTGGTTATTGGAGGCAGAGAAATATACGGTGCGGCCAATGAAGCTAACATTAGGATAACGCCTGAGGATCGTGATTTCACTATTGAATATGCCAGTTTGTCACCGATCGAAGCATCTTCCTACACCTATGCGCACAAGCTAGAGGGATTTGATCGCGACTGGATTTACACCGACGCCTCCCGACGCTTTGCCACTTACACCAACTTGCCCCCGGGCAGTTATACCCTGCATATGAACGTCGTCGATCGAAATGGTCGTCCCGGCTCAATTCCTAGCGTTGTTAGTGTCGAGGTTTTACCGGCATTTTATCAAACCTTGTGGTTTCAGGTGCTTGTCGCCTCACTAACATTGCTGGGCCTTTACGCGATTTACCGGGCCCGACTGGCCGTCCTCCAGGCAAGTCAACGGCGTCTTGAACAACAGGTGTTGGAACGCACCCAAAAGATCGAGCGGCAGAAAACCGAGCTGGGGGAACGAAATGTTCGGATCGAACAAACGATGAAGGAGCTAAAAGAGACCCAAGGCAGACTGATCCAGTCGGAAAAACTAGCAGCACTTGGCGGATTGGTTGCCGGTGTAGCACATGAAGTGAATACACCTATTGGCCTTGTTGTGAGCGGTGCTTCACAAATCGAAAGTGAGGCAAAAATAATCAGAGACAAACTTGCGACGGAGAAATTAACTAAATCCGACCTAGAACGGTATCTTGACCTGAGCGGAGACCTCGGGAGACTGACCCTTAATAACGCCCAAAAAGCCGCCGATATGATCAAAAGCTTTAAACTTGTATCGGCTGATCAAATTAGTCAGCAAATCGCGGATATACAGCTTGTACCCTATCTTCGTGATGTGATGATTAGCGTTAAACCCTTGTTGATCGAAAAAGGGCATTTAGCAACTGTTGGTGGCGATGAACATATCAGGATTTTGATCAATGCTGGCGCGCTGAGCCAGATTATAACAAATTTGGTTACTAATGCCGTTATTCATGCCTTCGAGCCGAATGAGGCAGGTGAGATTGATATTGAGGCGACACAAACAAGAAATGCAATTACAATCACGGTAACTGACAATGGTTGCGGGGTTTCTGAAATTCATCAGAGTAAGATTTTCGAACCGTTTTTCACCACTAAGCGCGGCCAGGGGAATACCGGCCTCGGGCTACATATTGTTCACAATTTGGTACTGAGCGCGCTTAAAGGAACGATTGACTATCGTAATTCGGATGATGGCGGATCCGTTTTCACGATCATTATTCCGAAGAAATAATCGTTTCAGCAGAGCGGGAGGTAGCCACACGTGTTTTCGCATCAGCTGGGCAAGCCAAGAATATCACAAGGTGACTCAAATCAGGTAACCATTGATGTTAACGTAACATCAAACCAGAATGCGCTCGCTGGCGCATTGGTTTTCCTTGTGGTTACAAACAAAGAAACTGGTGCACAACATGTACATAGTGCGGTTGCGAACACAGTGGGTGAAGCTCAGCTCACTTATTCTCCTGTGCAAGAAACACCTAAATATATTTCAGCCGTCGCGAGTTCTGGCACTTGGTATGGAGCAAGCCTTCGTTTCAGCGGTACCGTTATAATAGAATGTCCGCCACTTGTTTTCGATGGACCACTTGGCTGGTGGCACCAGAGCGTTGGCATAACGAGATATGATCCAAACCTCGGTCAGGGCATTAAGGTGGGATTAATAGACACAGGCGTTGGACCACATTCTTACCTAGCCCATGTGATTGACCGTGGTGCGGTAATCGAAGGCGAGCATATAAGTGATGGTGCCGATGTATCCTATCACGGCACGATGATGGCGGGGCTGATAGCTGCGCGCCCAACAGACGGTCGACATCTAGCTGGCATTGCACCTGGGGTATCGCTCTCGTCAGTACGTGTTTATAAAGGCGGAGCGCACGGCGCGAAAGCCGACGACGTTGCTCAGGCTATCCGATATCTGTCGACAGATATCGGTGTAGACCTAATCAACCTCAGCCTCAGTAGCGATACGCCGTCCGAAGCGCAAGCTGCCGCCGTTGCAGAAGCTCGCATGGTGGGGACTTACTGTATTGCAGCTGCTGGGAACAGCGGTCGCGAGCCCATAGGCTATCCAGCCGCTTTTGACAGTGTGGCTGCAATTAGCGCTCTCGGACGGAACGTAGCCGGTCCCACCTCAGAAACCAACAGTATCTTTTCGCCTTCTACAGATGACAAAAAAGCAAAGAACGGCGCCTATTTGTCTTCAATTGGCAGTTACGGCAATGGCCTTACAGCTTTGGCACCAGGAACAGCGATCGCCAGTACGGTACCGTCGATAGACGGCATACCAAGCTATGCGTCGCAAGTTGGATCTTCAGACGCTGCAGCGATCGTCACAGGTGTGCTTGCCGCACACCTGAGTGGTGACGCCAAGTATCAAATGCTAGGGCGAGGGGCTGCACGCGCGAACTATGCGGAACAATCCCTCAATAACCTATGTCAGACGCTAGGCTTGTCTCTTCAGTATCAGGGACTCGGTGAGCCCCGACGGCAGACTTAGAAAAATGCAGAATCCATCATGTCTTCATCTTCTGGTACGTCCTGAAGGCCGGCCTTATCAATCAAATATTGCTCAAGCTCTGCTTTCTGAGCCGGATCATTGAATAATGCCTCAATACTTGGAGTGGCGGCCTTCGCTTGTTTGGCGTTGGCATGGAAGATCTTTTTTTCCCCGTGGCTCAGAGAATTGTAGAACTCCCCAAGCTTTTGGTAATATCCGTCGATATGTTCGCTATCGTGCGGCAACGCGTCATATAGTGCATCCATGGTCGTATCCTTTCAAAAATTGATGCGATTTTAGTTCTCTTCTTCCTGCTACATCCACCGCGTTATGCGGCTTTAGTCTTGGTTATTTCTTTTTTGGGCAATATGAAAGTGCCGTCGCGCCAGCGCTTGACAGCCAGTGCCAGCACCTGCTGATCTTCGCGCAGGATCAACCCATTGCGTTGCCAAGCGTCAAGCCGGACGGCAATGCCACCGGACTGATTGATACTTTCCAAAGCATAAGGGTCTTCAGTGGCAAGCATCCGTTCCAGCCGGTTTTCAAGTTGTTTTCCATCAAGAAGTAAATAAAGCGCACAGTCTGCGGGCGATAGCTGATACCGAACTTCATCCCCGTAACGAGTGTCCACCAATGTCAGGCTGTCATCGTCGTTTTTCAGAGCATCAAGTTGTGGCCTTTGTTTTTCTACTTTTTTCCAATCCCGACACGCGGCCTTCAGTGCGCTTGTGTACTGCACGGCAGTTACGCGTGTTGGCCACTCTGCTTCAAAAAGATACGCGAAACCGCCGATGATCGTGGCGTTCGCTGGGAAAACTAATCCATAATGCCGGTGAGGTCGCAGGTTGTGAATGCCGTATTTTTCAGGCGTTTTATGATACGGCGCGTAGCGCGTTATCAACACATCCCGAATGGTGGAAGGCGGTTCCAAATGTACGAGATGCCGTATTTTTTCCGCGGCGCCATCATAATCAGTCCCTTCTTCCCCTGGCAAACTCATCAGATAGTTCCAGTAAACAGTGACATTCATTTCCCGGCTCCATTTCAGCAGCTGGATGTTCTGCAGAACATGTGCGCCCTTGTGCATGCGCTTCAAAGAAGCATCCTGCAAACTCTCTATACCCGGCTGAATTACCTGCCCGCCGCCGTCGACAAAGGCTGCTAATTGTTTCCTCGTGACGTTGGATTTTATTTCATAAAAGAGCTGCCACTGGTGTCCGCGCCTTTCGATCTCAGGGAAGAAAGTCTGGTAAAACTGCTTAGGTGCAATCAGATCAACAGCGTAAAACCGATCATGATTATGGCGCGATGCCAAGTGCTCCATTTCCTGTAGAACAAATGCCTGTTGTTTGGGGCGGTATTTCATGACTTCATGAAGCCCGCAAAAACTGCACTGGCTTTTTTCTCCCCACCAGCATCCACGGCTACTCTCAAAGGCCATCATTGGATTCAGGCTTTTACGCAAACCGAGCCGCTCGATTTTGGCGAAGTAAGGGTCATAATTGAGGAACGGACGTGGCTCATTGTTTTGGAAAAGCGCACCGGAAGGTTCGTCGATGATTTTGCCTCCTTGCCCCCGATGGCTCACACCCTCAAGGCCGTCCAGCGTTTTGCCGCTTCGCCAACGCCGTATCAATTCAGGAAAAACAATTTCACCTTCAGTACGTACCACTGCATCCACATAAGGACAAAGTGCCAGGATCGCATTGCCTGCGTCTCCTGTGCACATACTGCCGCCAAAGACGATGCGCACCGAAGGATGACGCAACTTGATGCGCCGGGCCATCGCGATCGATGCGCCCAACTGCTGTGTACTCAGTGAAAACCCGACGATGTCGTATCGCCGCCAATCGATCTCCTGCTCGCAGCGCTCTAGAAAACGCACAGCTGCTATCTTTAAACCCTCAACGATATCTGAATCGTCTGCTTGATTTGGTAATGCAATCTTTGGTCGTTCGCGCTCGAATTCATGCAACCAGTTACCGGCCTCATTGCCAAAATAATCTCGGGAAAAAAGCCATTCGATCAGAAATTCCTCACCATTGGCTAGCAAGGTATAAAGAGCCGGTGTTATCTGGGCGCAAAAATCGAGATACAGTTCATGCCGGTCGCTGGATATTCCCTCACCCCGAAGCGCCGCATCAAGTGTTGCCAATTGGATGGATGGTAGTTTGGCCGCAGACCACGGCATACTTACGAGTGCCGCCGGTGTATTATGTGACCCGGACATGGTCAAATTCCCTCAAAAAATCTAACTTGTATTATGGTTAATGAAAAGTTTACTCCTGCAATTGTTTCAAAAGAGTTAATTATTTTTGTCAGTATGCAACTGCCTGTGAAAACGCTAGCCAGGAAGCTCGGGCACTACTGAAAAAAGGCCCTTAAGCCTGCGACTGCAACATAATATGAAATCAATGTTGGCGGGAATTTTCTCCTAGCGCGCATGAAGCTGTTGCATTTGCAATTTGTGCGTTAGAAATCCACAAATAATGCAAAAACGAATAAAAAGTGGAATCAGAAAGACCGCTTTGGATCGGAAGCGGGTCTTTAATAACTTTGAAGCGAATATTATGGGTATGGTATCGCCATGAAAATCGATCTGGCCATTCGAAAGCTGTCCACTTTTTTAACGGAAATGTCGATGCTATTTTCTTGAAATTATATGCGAGGCATTTAGGGACACAGGTTAGTTAAACCTATTAGTTTGCGCCTGTTGGGCCTTAAAATGAATTTTTCGAATCACGAGACTCACACAAAATTGCACACACGATTTTTTGACGATTAAAATACATTAATAAAATCAATTAGTTATACACTTATCAATCAGACTCATAACCTGAAGGTCGTAGGTTCATAGCGAAGCTGACGAGGCGCGTAGCGACTGCTGGTAAATCCTTGTATCTTTCATTTTGGCTGTTTTTAAGAAATCGAGCTAATCTCGAGGTGCGCGCATTATTGCGCGCAGAGCAGGAAGGGAGTAGCGCTTGCTCTTGAATTAGCTTTGCCCTACAGTCTGCGCTCAAACAAGGAACAATACCGAACGGCATAATGACAACTGGATGGCTTAAAAATACCACGGTTTTATCCGTCATAGGTGCGCTTTTTTTTCTGCGCATGATGGATCTTGCGGTCTTTGATACCGATCATGATCATCTGGAAAAAACCCATATGCCTGTTCATGCAGCAGAAATGGTTCATTCTCATCATGACAATGAACCGTCAGAGCATGATACGTTCGCGACCATGTCTGCTCGTATAAGCTTTCATACGTTGCTTAGTGTCTTTATTGATGCAGAAGCAGCCAATATGATGCCCTCGGCTGACCGTTCAAGCCGTTATGGTCCTCATGCAAACCGGTCCGCAGTAACACATCGGTCCCGACCACCGGTTCCCCCACCTTTAGCCTGACCTCTTCATGACAAAAAATTGACGTGCCGGAACTTGTTCCTGGCACTTGTTATTGTTTTGATAAGAGTGAAAAATTATGACTTTCAAATATACGACAGCCTTTGCTGTCGCTGGCCTATGGTTGGTCGCTGCTTTTGGCGGCGGGCTGGCTTATGGTGCAGAACCTCTGAGCCGGGAACAGGCAATTGCCCGTGCGCTTGAGGCTGCGCCTATTCTTGAGGCGATGCAGGAAAATATCACCGCTGCAGGCGCGGGCATTATACAAGCGGGCGTAAAACCCAACCCCCAGATTGGTACGGAAATCGAGAATTTTACTGGCACAGGTCCTTTCTCCGGATTTGACCGCACCGAGCTAACCGTTAGTTATGCTCAAAGGTATGAGCGCGGCGGAAAACGAGGCCTGCGTACCCGTTTGGCGCGAGGCGACAAAAAAATCAGCATTGCCGAGTGGCATATCCGCCGTCTGGAGCTGATCCAGCGAGTTGAGAGTGCCTACGTGGCGGCTGTAGCAGCCAAGGCGCGGCTTAAAAACAAGGAACAGCAAGTCGCTATTTTTGAGCAAATAGAAGCCGCAATTAAGAAGCGCGTGGAGGCGGGTCGAGACCCAGACCTCGCAGCACAAAATGCTTACGTTCGCGCACTTGGAGCCCAGAGCCGTGCTGAGGCGGCACAATTGGCTCTGGAAACCGCCAAACTGTCGCTTGCAAGCTTGTGGCAAGGAAGTATCGATAGTTTTGAAATTGATGAAACTATGCTCGGCACTTTACCCAGCGCGTTGACAGCCAGAACGCCAGACATGGTGCAGAAGGGCCCAGATTTAGTATTGTGGCAGCTCAAACAGGAGCGCACCAGAGCCTCCCTCGCGCTTGAAAAAGCCCGAGCGGTGCAAGACCCAACCTTCAGGGTAGCGCTGCGCTACCTTCAAGACTCCAGTGACGTTGCTGCTGTTGCGGGTGTCTCTATCCCGCTCGCCATCCATGACACCAACCGGGGTAATATCAGTCGCGCAAAGGCGAATGTGAATCGCAGCCGGTATGAGCTGATGGACGTGGAGCGCCAACTAGGCCGTCAATTGATGATTGCGCATGCTGGACAAACAGCCAGCTTCAAGCAGGCACGTCAACTGGAGCGTAATTTGACGGCGGCGCTGGGGGCTAAGTCGCTAGTGATGGACCGTTTGGAACGCGGAGTGGCATCTTATCTGGATGTCTTTGCAGCCCAGGCACTTGTAGCTGAGATCGAAGAGCAGCGTATCGAAATGCTAGCACGGTTTTACAGCGCCCAAGTGACCATCAACCGCTTGACAGCAAAATATGACAATGACGCGGTGCCGCCGTCCGGGGCTCCTGAAGCTTCAGGCGATGTCTTGTCGCGCGAAGGATACTAGACCGATGATACAGACATTTTTTAAGACATTGCTGATGCTATTGAGCGTAGGCTTTGTGCTATCCGCATGCAGCGAACAAACTGCCAATCATACTAGCGGAGGCGGAGCTCAGGGCCACGGCGAAGCCGGTGAAGACGACGTGAAAAAAGGCCCTAACCGGGGTCGCCTTTTAGAAGATGATAATTTTGAAATCGAAGTTACCATCTTCGAACAGGGCACGCCGCCACAGTTTAGGTTGTTTGCCTATCAAGGGGGTAATCCCTTGTCCGCCGACAAGGTGGAAGCAAGCATCGTTCTGACCCGACTTGACGGCGAAGAAAATCATTTTGCTTTTGCACCAGTTGGAGATTATCTGGTCGGTGACGGTGTCGTCACCGAGCCACATAGTTTTGATGTTACGGTTGAGGCCAAATATCAGGGCCGTATACACCGCTGGACCTACGACAGTTATGAAGGCCGCACTTTGATTGCGGAAGCGATGGCAAATGAGGTTGGCATTAAAGTTGAGCCTGTTGGTCCGCAGACGCTGCAAACGACACTGGATGTTTTGGGCCGGGTTGAATTTGCGCCTGATGCTCAGTCGATTCTCAGGGCTCGTTATCCGGGTAAGATCCTTGAAGTGATGAAAACCGAGGGTCAGAAGGTCACGGCAGGCGAGGTTTTAGCGCGTGTAGAAAGCAACGAAAGTCTGCGTGCATACGAGATCAAAGCACCAATGGACGGCGTGATTGTCAAACGCATGGCCCATGCTGGAGATGTTGTATTTGATAGCCCACTTTTTGTAGTGGGTGACTTGTCAAGGCTGCGAGTGGATTTCCATATCTATCCAAAGGACCTGACCACTGTTCGACCAGGTCAGAAGGTCACCCTCAGTTCCATTGATGGCCGCTTAACGGCGGAGACTGAACTGGATGCTTATTTGCCCACCACGGAAAGCGCGACCCAGACCATGGTCGTGCACGCGATTATGAATAACCCAGACGGTGCGTGGGTACCAGGAATGACAGTGAAAGGTTCGGTTGTAGTGGAGCGCCGAGATGTGCCGCTTGCGGTGCGCAGCGAGGCATTGCAGCGCTTCCGTGACTTCACTGTTGTATTTGCCCAGGTCAAAGATACGTACGAAGTGCGTATGCTTGAACTTGGCCAGAGCACGCCTGAATGGACCGAGGTACTTGGTGGGGTAAAGCCGGGACAGTCCTATGTCACAGGCAACAGTTTCCTCATCAAGGCAGATATCGAGAAATCCGGCGCTTCCCATGACCATTAGACCGCGATCCAAGGAACAATCATGTTAGACAGACTTATATCTGCCGCGATCGCAAAGCGATGGACAGTACTTGTCCTCGTTCTCGCGGTCGCCGCGCTAGGAGCCTATAACTTCCAGCGCTTACTCATCGATGCCGTGCCTGATATCACCAATGTACAGGTGCAAATCAATACGGAAGCGCCCGGCTACTCTCCGCTGGAGGCTGAGCAACGCATCACTTTTCCCATTGAGACAGCGCTCGCGGGTTTGCCCAGGATTGACTATACGCGCTCCATCTCTCGATATGGCCTGTCCCAGGTGACAGTCGTTTTCGAAGACGGCACGGATGTTTATTTTGCGCGCCAACTTGTGAACGAGCGGCTGCAAACAGTTAAAAGCCAGCTGCCGTCCGGGATCGAACCTGAACCGGGGCCAATCGCCACAGGGCTAGGTGAGATTTATATGTATACCGTTGACGCGCTTGAAGGCGCGCAAAATGAAAACGGCGAGCCATACACACCGACCGACTTGCGAACAATCCACGACTGGGTTGTTAGACCCCAGCTTGTAACGGTGGACGGCGTGACAGAAGTGAACACCATTGGTGGGTATCAGAAGCAGTTTCATGTGACCCCATGGCCAGACAAGCTATCGGCTTATGGTCTATCGCTGTCTGATGTGATCTCCGCACTGGAGCGTAATAATGCCAATGTTGGCGCAGGATATATTGAGCGCTCAGGTGAGCAGTATTTGGTGCGTGTGCCGGGCCAAGCTCAGGGGGTCGAGGACCTCAAAAAGATAATCATCACGCAACGACACGGTGTTTCGATCCGGCTCACTGATGTGGCAGATATCGCACTCGGTGAGGAGCTGCGAACCGGAGCAGCTACCCAGAGCGGGCATGAGGTGGTGCTGGGCACCGTCTTTATGTTGATTGGAGAAAACAGCCGTGTTGTCTCTAAGGCGGTAGACGAGAAAGTGACCGAGATCAACAAGACACTGCCTGACGGGGTGGTGATTAAACCCGCGTATAACCGTACGGTGCTCGTCGACAAAACAATCAACACTGTTGCTAAAAACCTTGTTGAAGGGGCACTTTTGGTGATTGTGGTCCTGCTGTTTATGCTTGGTAACGTGAGGGCGGCGATCATCACAGCGCTGGTTATTCCGCTCTCGATGCTCATTACTATCACTGGTATGGTAGAGAACAGAGTATCGGGGAACCTGATGAGCCTTGGTGCGCTTGATTTCGGGCTGATTGTCGACGGCGCAGTAATTATCGTTGAGAATTGCTTGCGGCGCTTTGCACTAAAGCAGCAAAAACTCGGACGATTGCTCAGTAAGCCCGAACGGCACGCACTTGCGGCGGAAGCAACAAAAGAAGTAATTAGGCCGAGTCTTTATGGCGTGGTCATCATTGCGGTTGTTTACATTCCAATCTTCGCGCTCACAGGTGTGGAGGGAAAAATGTTTCATCCCATGGCTTTCACTGTAGTAACGGCGATTTTGATCGCACTGCTTCTCTCCATCACCTTTGTTCCGGCGGCGGTAGCCACTTTCGTAACCGGCAAGATGCAGGAAAAAGAAAGTACAGTCGTGCGGGCGGTCAAGTCGCTTTACCGGCCTGTGCTTGGCTTTGTATTGCAGTGGCGTTTGCTTGTCGTCGCAGCGGCACTCGCTCTTTTGGGTGCTAGTGGTTATATGGCGTCACGTTTGGGGTCTGAGTTCATTCCGAACTTGGATGAGGGCGATATAGCCATGCATGCCCTGCGTATTCCCGGAACCAGCCTTAGTCAGGCCATTGACATGCAATTGACGCTCGAAGAACGGTTGCGGGGCTTTCCTGAAGTAGCTGAAATCGTTAGTAAGATAGGGACAGCCGATGTGGCAACCGATCCGATGCCACCTAACGTGGCCGATACTTTTATCTTGATCAAAGACCGTAAGGAGTGGCCTGACCCCAACAAGCCAAAAGCACAGCTTGTGGAAGAGATCAAGGCGGTGATGCTCACTTATCCCGGTAACAAGTATGAGTTCACCCAACCGATTGAGATGCGCTTCAACGAGCTGATCTCAGGCGTTCGCGCGGACCTTGCTGTGAAGGTGTTTGGCGATGATCTCGATACATTGCTCGCAACTGCAAAGCAAATCGAGGCGGCGATGGGTTCTGTCCCCGGTGCGGCGGATATCCAGTTGGAACAGGCGACGGGTCTACCGATCTTGTCTGTCCTGCCCAATCGGGAAGCGCTCGCGCGGTACGGCTTGTCGGTTGCTGACGTACAGCATGTAGTTGCTACATCGGTGGGCGGGCGTGTTTCGGGCCAAATATTCGAGGGCGACCGTCGTTTTGATATAGTCGTTCGTTTACCCGAGGGCCTGCGCGATAACGTGAAGGCAATCGGTCGCTTGCCCGTTGCGCTGCCTGACCATATGCGGGAAGGCGACGAAGACAGTCTTTCATTCGTGCCGCTATCCGAGCTTGCTTCAATCGAGATTTCGATAGGGCCGAACCAAATCAGCCGCGAGAACGGTAAACGCCGTATAGTGGTCACCGCTAATGTGCGGGGGAGAGACCTGGGCAGCTTTGTTGATGCTGTGCGGCAAGCTGTAGGCGCAGAAGTCGAGGTGCCTACGGGATACTGGGTATCTTACGGCGGTACGTTCGAGCAGTTGATCTCTGCAAGCCAGCGCCTCCAGCTCGTTGTGCCTGCAGCACTTCTGCTGATCCTTGGGCTTCTCTATACGCTCTTTGGCTCAGCGCGCGACGTGTTTGTCGTCTCTAGTGGCATTCCGCTCGCGCTTACGGGCGGCATCGCGGCACTCTGGCTTCGAGATATGCCTTTCTCGATATCAGCTGCGGTTGGTTTTATCGCGCTCTCTGGTGTGGCAGTGCTTAATGGTGTTGTTATGATCTCCTTCATCAAAGGCCTGATGGAGCAAGGTCAGTCGCTCAAGGATGCGATCCACGACGGCGCACTCGCGCGGCTCCGGCCTGTTATGATGACCGCGCTTGTCGCCAGCCTGGGCTTCGTGCCGATGGCACTCAATGTCGGTATTGGCAGTGAGGTCCAGCGCCCGCTTGCCACCGTGGTGATTGGGGGCATTATTTCGTCGACCCTGTTAACCCTCGTGGTGCTGCCGGTGCTCTATAGTTTTTTCGGAAAGAAAAAAGAAAAAACAACTGTTTCCAACGCTGTAGCAGGAGCTAAATAAATAATAGAAAAGGCGGCCCGTTCGGCCGCCTTTTCTATTCCATTATAGTCCGCAGTCGGCCATAAGTGGTCGCTTCAACGCAGGTTATGCGGTGTCCTTAATGCGCGCGAAACCGGACATAAATACTCGCTTTAAATTAAGCCTTTGGTGTAGATCGCCAGAGTGAAGTGTCGGAGTGCGTCAACCGCTTAAAAACCGAAGTTTGCTGATGTTGGTGCCTCAAAATGAGCTTTTCGAATCACAAAACTCACATAAAATTGCACGTACGATTTTTTAACGATTAAAAGATATTAACAAAATCAATTAGTTATACACCTATCAATCAGGCTCATAACCTGAAGGTCGTAGGGTCATAGCGAAGCTGACGAAGTGCGAAGCAACGAGGCTAATCCTGCTCCCGTAACCATCCCTATCATATCAAGATAGTACAAAAAAAGAACAGCGCCCTTAGCCACACCGGCTGGGGTACTGTTTGTGTCCAAGGATATCTTTAATCAAGCTTACAACACAGCTAATTCATATAATCATCTTTAAATTAAATTAATCCATGTTTAATGAAAAACAAAGCTGTACAAATCGATGTCGCATATCTATTAAAATTAATAAGGGTCAGTTCAAATTCACATGACAGAGAAGAATGGCGACTCTGGAACCGCAGGGGATTCTACTAAAATCATGGGAGGTTTTCAGCCTCTGGTCGATACTCCCGGGCGCGGGCTCGAAACAGTTAGAGAAAAATGAAGAAATGATTTTTAAAAATAGATATCTACGTTGGTCTCTAAACGTAGCCATCGGAATTGTTACCATATTCTGTGTGACCGTAATTGCTCTCCTAATTTGGAGAAATATTGAACAAAGTACTGTCGCGGAACGACGCGCCGTCAAGACCTCAAATGGCATAGAAGTTACGGAAGTTGCAGCCATTGGTGGCATAAAACAGTCCCTTAATATCCGCGGCAAAGACCTTGATAACCCGGTGTTGTTGTTTGTCCACGGGGGCCCGGGGCATGTCATGACCCCTTTTGCGCATAGCTTTCAAGATGCATGGGAAGATGATTTTACCGTAGTGCAATGGGACCAGCGAAATGCCGGCAAAACCTATTTCCTGAATGATCCCGCTGAAGTCACTAAGACAATGTCCGTCGAACGAATGGCCGCCGATCTTATCGAGGTTTCGCAGTATCTGATAAAACGCCTTGGCAAAAAGAAAATATTCATCCTTGGCCATTCATGGGGCAGCGTGATTGGCACAATGGCGGCGAAACAGCGCCCGGATCTTTTCCATGCTTACGTCGGCACAGGTCAGGTTGTCTCCATGATCGAAGGTGAGCGCATAGGCTACGAGCAAACGCTTAAATTGGCACGAGTGAGAGGCAACAAGCAGGCGATTGCCGAACTGGAAGCCATAGCGCCTTATCCCGACCAAAAATTCGATGGCATTGAAATCCGATCAAAATGGATCAGTGAGTTCGGCCAATCCTATTACGGTGAGAGCAGCCTGGTTGGGCCCATTTTGTTGAAGGGGCTTTATTCGCCTGATTACACAATAAATGATCTGAGTTATTTTATAAGAAGGCCCGCGCCTTATTGGTTCCTTGATGCCATGGCCGACATTGATTTAAGGAGACTCGGATACGACTTCGACATACCGATCATCTTTATGATTGGGGCGCATGAATGGCAAACCCCCTATCCGTTGGTGCAAGAGTATTACGAACAAATCCGTGCGCCCTATAAGAATTATATAGTCTTCGAAGAGTCGTCGCATTTTCCTTTTATGTCCGACCCAGATACCTTTGTGAAAGTTTTGAAGGAAGAATTACTGCCTATAGCCAGGAAGCCATAACAAATGTCCACGCTGATGCGATATATCTTTAAACCGGTATTCGGACAGAGCAAAGCGTAGGCAACACGAGGAGGCGTAAGCCCCGCAGTGGTAAACCCTACCCTCACAACCAAATCGAACAGGCGGGGGGCCTCGAGTTTAGGCTGCTCACCTAATGTGTGTTCCCAGCGCCAAACCGGATATCAGATTAAAAGCTAATCCAACATATCATGCTCGCCGGCCACAAATGCTTCGGTCAGCTTGAATTTCTGTATCTTTCCGGAACCGGTGAGGGGCCAATCAGAAACGCTGATCCAGTAAGCAGGTGTTTTTTGGGGCGATAATCGGGCACGAATGAAAGCTTTCAGGTCGACGGCTCGCAGTGCTTCGCCGCTACTGCTGCGGATGAAACAGGCGACTTGCTCGCCCCATTTCTCGTCAGGGATGCCGACAACAGCAACTTCGTCAACGGCGTCATGTTCCAGCATGACGTTTTCTATCTCCGCCGGGAACAAGTTCTCGCCGCCGCGAATAATCATCTCTTTGACGCGTCCGGTAATCTTGATGTAGCCCCGCGCATCCATACGCCCCAGGTCGCCTGTATGCAGCCAACGCTCGCCGTCAATTGCCGAGGCGGTCGCTTGCGGGTTGTCGTTGTAGCCCAGCATCACGCTGTAGGCGCGGGCACATATCTCGCCCTGCTCACCGATCGGCAGAACTGTATTGCTTTGCGGTGCTCGGATTGAAATTTCAGTATGGGCACTTGGCTGACCAATGGTTTCGGTCAGGTCTTCGAGCGTGTCTTCATACCAGGCTTGCGTCAACACAGGCGATGTTTCGGTTTGGCCGTAAACGATTTGAACCGGCGCACCGAACACAGATTGTGCATCCCGGCAAAGCTGAGGGGCAACCATTGATCCGCCAGACATGATCCGCTGCAATGAGGAAACATCGCGTCCTGAGCTACGCACTTCGTCGATCAAGGCAACTAGCATTGTCGGCACACCCAACGCGAATTTGGTTCTTTCGCGTTCCATCACCTCGGCAATGATGGCCGGATCAAACATCGGTGCGAGCAGCATGGTGCCGCCTGTGCCCAAGCCGCCCAGCACAAGAATGGCGCATCCTGTTGTATGGAACAGTGGCATATTGTGAACAAAAGTGTCACCTTGCGCCACTCCAGCGCGGGTCATGGTATCGAAGCCATTTCGTACCAGCCCGTTGTGGTGCAACAGCGCGCCTTTCGGAAAACCGGTAGTACCGGATGTATATTGAATCTGTACCGGGTCACTGGGTTTCGGGTCGCGTAGTTCCCCGTGTGCTTCGCCCGCATAAAGCGCATCATGATCGGTCAACAATATGCGGTGAGTGATGGCCGGGATACCGTCGCATACGGCGTCGGCAATCTCCTGCACCGGGTTGCCGCGAAAATCGGCGACATAGTAGATCGCTTCGGACCGTGACTGTTCGAGGACGAATTTCAGTTCGCGTTTCTGATAGGCTGGATTGACGGTGACTAGGATGACGCCTGCCAGGCCGCAGGCAAGTTCCAGCAGTACCCATTCGGGTACATTATTGGCGAAAACCGCAATGCGGGCTCCCTCGGCATGACGGCTGGCCAATGCGCGGGCGAGGCGCTGGCAGTCAGCAAGTAGCTGTGCATATGTCCAGGTGCGTGCTATCTCGCCTGAATAAGTTAGCTCTTTAAGAGCCGGTTGATCCGGTGCGCGCGTTGCTGACGCACGTAACATGTCGCCAATTGTCATTGGGGTCGGCTCTGATCCGCCCTGAGCAGGAAAATAGGACTGTGTTAGGTCAACTTTATACATAGATTGCTTCTCCAATGATCTTCAGGATTGAAGACATCCCCAAGTGTTTCCATGGCTGCGCCTTGAAATGTTACGCCTCTGACAGCACGTTCCCATTCCTGCGTATTTTTAGAGTAAACTGGAGAACGGGAGACGAACACTGTAAACTCAATTGACGTCAGCGCAAATACTATGGCTTAGCTGAATTTCATCACACCGTCATCCAGTCGCTCAAACTTCAAATGCAGCAGATCAGCAATATAATTGTGATGGTTTCTCCATGGCTGCGAACTACCTTGCTTGGGCAGGTCTTGAATGGATCGTTGGATGTAACCAGAATTAAGGTCCAGTATCGTTTCCGAGCCCGATGCTTCGCCGTCCAACTTGGCTACGCACATTTTGTAAGCGTGCTTTTCCATATGGTTCAGCAACCGGCACACATAAGTTGAAGTAAGGTCCGCCTTTAGGGTCCAGGAAGAATTGGTATAGCCAACCGTCCAGGCAAAGTTGGGTACATTACTAAGGCCCATGCCTTTATAGTTGGTGGTACTGCCAATATCGACCGGCTTGCTGTCAACAACCAGCTGCATGCCCCCAAGTGTCTGAAGCCTCAGGCCGGTTGCCGGCACAATGATGTCGGCATCCAGCTGCTTACCCGATTTCAGCTTTATGCCATTGGTGGTAAAGGTGTCGATATGATCAGTTATCACCGTTGCTTGTTTTTTTCGGATTGCTTCAAATAAATCAGCGTCCGGGACGGCACACAATCGTTGGTCCCAAGGGGCGTATGTCGGAGTAAAATGGGTTGCCACGTCATAGTCAGGCCCAAGTTCTTCCTGCACCTTCTCCAATAGCTTTGTTTTAAAGTTAACAGGATATTTCCGAGCCAGATTGAAGAAAAAGATATTGCGTAGAATATTTTTGGCTCGGGTGATTTTATAGGCCAACCAGTTGGGTAAAAATTTGCGTAGGCCGTTAGCGATTACATCTTGTTGCGGCACGGATGCCACGTAAGAGGGCGAGCGCTGCAACATGGTTACATGCGCTGCGGTTTCCGCCATGGCGGGCACCACGGTAACCGCTGTGGCGCCGCTGCCGATCACAACTACCTTCTTGCCAGCATAATCCAAGTCTAGCGGCCAATGTTGTGGGTGGGCGATAATGCCCTGATAGTCGTCGTAACCTTTGAACTCAGGCAGATAGCCTTTTTCGTAATTATAGTAGCCGCTGCACATGAACAGATAGCCGCAGGTAAGTGTTTCCGAACTGCCTGTCTCGCTGCATTCAATTGTCAGCGTCCAGCGGGCGTCATCGGTTGACCATTCAGCTTTTGCAACCTTTCGGTCAAATCGGATTTTTTCGCGCAATGTATTTTCTGCAACGGTTTCGCCCAGATACTTCAGGATGCTGTCGCCGTCGGCAATGGCGTCACCTTCAGTCCAAGGTTTGAAAGCGTAGCCAAGTGTATACATATCCGAGTCTGAGCGAATGCCGGGATAGCGAAACAAATCCCAGGTTCCGCCGATGTTTGAACGAGCCTCGATAATAGCATAACTGCGGTTGGGTGACTTGTCCTGTAGATGGCACGCGGCACCAATGCCGGAAATGCCAGCACCTACTATAATCACATCTAGATGTTCAATTTGGTTGGTCATATGTGCTCATCTTATCGGAGGGTAAACTAAATATCGCCTGTTGCGTGCCGCAGTATTGATTTAATTATCAATTAGCGCATGGTTAGTGAAAGTAAAGTTTCAGATGACACCTGTGCAGTTGCGAATGACAATAACCGCAATGTAATTGTGAAAGCCAACCCAATAGGAGAAAGCTATGGCAAAATGTTTTGAGCTAAGCCGCAGACAGTTGATGACCGGCACAGCTATGTTGGCTGCGACCATTCCGCTTGCCAAGGTTGGTGCGCAAACAGCCACAACTGATACTGATTTGACAGGAAAATCGGTTCTTATCACAGGCTGTTCTTCAGGGTTTGGCCGGTTGGGGGCGGAATATTATGCCCGTCTCGGCGCCAAAGTATTTGCAACCATGCGCAATTTACCGCGCCCCGAAGCCGACGCGCTTGCCGCCCTCGCCAAGGCCGAGCAGCTGGATATCGAAGTGATAGAAATTGATGTCTTGTCTGAGGAACAGATTGCAGCCGGTGTTGAAAAAGCGCAGGCCTTATCAGGTGGTGCGATCGATGTGTTGATCAATAATGCAGGCATTGGCATTACCGGGCCGGTTGAAGTGCAGGACATGGAAGCCACGCAGTTGGCGTTTGATACCAACGTGTTTGGCTGTCAGCGAATGATCCGGGCGGTGTTGCCGGGTATGAGGGCGGCAGGAAGAGGCCAGATATTTTCCATGTCGTCTCAAATAGGCAGGCTTGTTGTGCCGGGTGCCGGGCACTACCCCGCAACCAAATTTGCATTGGAGGCCCTCAGCGAGCAAATGGCGTATGAGCTTGTACCGCTAGGGGTTGATGTCACCATCATCCAACCCGGAGGCTATCCGACAAAAATATGGGTTAACCGAAACCGCTACACCGCTGATTTGAAGGCGCGAACTGCACCAGAGACACTTTCATCTTACGGCCCCTTGGCGGCTGGAATGGGCGAAGAAGACGGAACCCGCCGTTCCACTGACTCCATGGATGTGCCGCGTGCTATTGCTGAAATTATGGCAATGCCGGCTGGTAAGCGGCCACTACGCAAAGCCGTGCACCCTACATTTAGGCCACAAGAGGCAGTGAACAATTTTATGGCAGAAGCACAGTTGAAGTTCCTGGGCAACTCACCGTATGGGCCCTGGATTCGTGCTGTGCAGGATTAAACTGTTGGTGCATTAGGTGCAGGCATGCGCAGCGGCCAGTTCGGCCATTTCAGCTGCATAATGCTGGTCAACTGGTGAAAACTCACCGGTTTTTTCGTCGTAGGCCAACACGCCGCCTGATTTGATATCGTAAACCCAGCCGTGCAGTTGCAGATCGCCGATCGCAAGGCGCGTTGCGACCGTTGGGTGGGTGCGCAGATGGTTGAGTTGTAAAATAACATTCTGCCGCAGCAGCATACTCATTTTTTCTTCCGGCGTCAGGTCCGCGCCGAGATGCTTAACTATATCTACAGCTGCCTTTGAAAACCCGAGCCATTCTTTAATGTGCGGCAAGTTTTCCAGGCCTTCTGGGCTGCTCATGGCGCCTTTCATGGCACCGCATTCGGTATGGCCGCAAATAACAATGTGCGGCACGTTCAGCGCGGCCGTTGCAAATTCAATAGAAGCCGTCATGGCGCCGGTATTATTTGTGTGCGGCGGAACAATGTTGCCAGCGTTTCTGCAGATGAACAGTTCACCGGGCTCAGTTTGAGTGAGCATCGCGGTTTCCACACGCGAATCCGAGCAAGTTATGAACAAGGCCTCAGGTGATTGGCCTTCTGCAAGTTTTTCAAAGAATTCCTTTTTTGAGGGATACACGTCTCGCTGAAACTTCACTACACCGGCAGCAAAATTTGGCATTTCCATTGTCCTTTTTTTATCGAGCCTCAAAAGTAACTTGAGCCCGAACGAGTATACATGACGCCAATATTACAATTTCCTCAATGGGTGGCAATATGGCTTGTTACGAAATATTGGTCATATTTACAGTCAATTCAAAAAGAGATTGTCGATCTTTAGAATGTCCCGGGATACAGCCCGCCGTCCATCAGGATATTTTGGGCGGTTATGTAAGCGGCCTGCTGGCTGCACAGGAAGGCACAGGTTGCACCGAATTCATCAGGAATTCCGGGGCGTTTGGCGGGCAATCGCTCGAAGAAGGCATCGCTGAATTGGTCTAAATCAGCGCCTGTTGCATCTGACTTGGCCTTGAGCACGCCGCGCATCCGGTCGGTGTCAATGAAACCGGGCAGCAAATTATTGATGGTAACATTGTGCTGCGCCGGTTCGCGCGCGATGCCAGCAATAAATCCGGTTAGGCCAGCACGTGCGCCGTTGGAAAGGCCCAGTTCGGCCTGCGGCAACTTTACTGCCACGCTGGTAATGTTGACAATTCTGCCAAACTTGCGCTCCACCATGCCGTCGAGGGTGCGGCGGATCATGTCGATGGCACTGAACATGTTGGCGTTAACTGCATCAAACCATTCCTGCTGGCCCCAATCACGAAAATTTCCCGGAGGTGGGCCGCCCGCGTTGTTCACCAGAATGTCGGGCGTGGGGCACGCCTTTAGCAAGGCATCGCGGCCTTCTGGCGTGGTAACATCTGCAACCACGGTATGCACGCCGGCGCTACTTATGGCGGCGATCTCTTGTCTCGCGGCCTCAAGTGTTTCCTTTGTTCTGGCGCTTAGCCACACATGTACGCCTTCTTCGGCGAGGGCTTTTGCACATGCTTTGCCCAACCCCTTGCTAGAAGCACAGATGATAGCGGATTTGCCTTTGAGTTTAAAATCCATGGTAATTCCCCGGTTAATCGTGGACTAAATATTCTTAAACGTCAGTTTACAGTTTCGATCTTGTATTCAGGCTCAATGCTAGCTTACTTTAGAGCTATCAATAAGAACGTAACAGAGTTTGTTTCGCCCTTCAGTTAGAGCCGTGTAAATGCTTGATGATTTAGACAAAAAAATTCTGGCGATTTTGGAAAAAAATGCCCGTGAACCGCTTAGTCAAATAGCCAAGCGTATCAATCGTTCGCGGTCGGCAGTGCAGGCTCGGGTTGATAAGCTTGAGAAAAGCGGGGAGATAGCTGCCTACACCATTCGCCGGGCCGCCGGTGAACATCAGGGTGTATGCGCCATGGTAACCGTTTACTTGCACAAGCGTCTTGAACCTGGTTCGGTTGTGGCACTGTTGAACAAGTTTCCCGAAGTAAACCATTGTCACCGTATCAGCGGTGATGCGGATCTGTTGATTGAACTGGCCAACGGGCCGCACGACCGAATTCAGGAGATATGTAAAATTCTGTGGGACCACGAAAATGTTCGCCTCACTGAAACAGTGTTTGTGATGGATACGGTGGCGGGTAACTAAACAAGAGGTTGGGTTAGTTTAGACGAGTTTGTAGTTGGCTGGCCTCGTCTGCCACTACGGTCCATCCAAACGGGTCATCCGACCGTCCTTCCTGAATATCCAGCAGTATTTTTTTAAGTTTAGCCGCCATTTTATTCACGTCGCGCAGGGCAAGTTTGCGGCCGTTTTCTTCGCCAATTTCGGATATTGGACATATGATTGCTGCCGTGCCGCAGGCAAACATCTCGCTGCAGGAACCATTTTCAACACCTTCTAGAATTTCCGCTATCGGCATAGTTCTCTCAATAACGCGAATGCCAATGCTACCTGCGATATCAATAATTGAAGCGCGTGTAATGCCGGGTAAAATAGTACCACTTAGCGAAGGCGTATGCAGTTCGCCGTTGATGACGGCCATGAAATTCATGCCCGACAATTCTTCTATATCGGTATGTGTTGCTGCATCCAACCAAAGCGGTTGATCATATCCGCCTGCGATACTTCTTCGGGTTGCCAGCAAAGAACCGGCATAGTTGCCGCCAACTTTCTCGGCGCCTGTGCCGCCCTTGGCAGCGCGCGAGTGAGTGCGCTCGATCATCACTTTGATTGGGTCGCTGTAATAGGCATCGGACGGACTTGCCAACAGCAGAAAACAGAAACGCTCGGAGCTTTTCACAGCAAACGTATGGTCCAACCCCAGAAGTGTTGGCCTGAGATACAATGACTGGCCAGAACCGCCGGGAATGAAGCGGGCGAAAGCGGTTGTCAGTTGGCT